>DJXD01000029.1 GCA_002449585.1 Ruminococcus sp. UBA7013 | reverse complement strand
AGGCGGGGGATTCCTTGCTAATTTGTTTAAAATCAATATAATTTTTTCCGCCTTTTAGATAAAATTCACAAAAATCAAAAAAACACTTGATTTTTCTTTCAAAACATGCTATCATTAACTATAGTGATTTAATACTTAAACGCTTTAAACTGATAAATTATTCAGGAGGATTCTTATGGAACGTAAAGGTAATTTAATGACTTATAGACCAGATATTAAAGTCTTTGATGCTACTATCCGTGATGGCGGTCTTGTCAATAATTTCAGATTTACAGATGATTTTGTCAGAAATCTGTATTATACCAATATCAAGGCTGGTGTGGATTATATGGAAATGGGCTATCTCGCTGATACAGATGCTTTCAATCCCGAAGAGTTCGGTGACTGGAAATTCTGCAAAGAAGATAACCTCCGCCGTATTGTTGGCAATAATGAAACAGATCTCAAACTTTCCGTGATGGCGGATGTCGGACGCACAAATTTAAAGCGGGATCTGCTCCCCAAAGATCAGAGTGTGATTGATATGGTGCGTGTGGCTACTTATATCAATGCCATGCCTGCCGCTATCGAAATGATCGAATACGCCGCCAGTCTGGGCTATGAAACAACCTGTAATATCATGGCAATCTCAAAGGCCAGAACAGAGGATATTGAAGAGGCTCTTAAATTGCTGGCAGATTCGCCCATCAAAGCAGTATATATTGTTGATAGCTATGGAGCATTATTCCCGGAAGAAGTGCAGAGACTCACAGAGATGTATCTGGAAGCCATGACTCCCAGCGGAAAACAAGTTGGCATTCATGCACATGACAATCAGAAAATGGCCTTTGCCAATACCGTAGAAAGCTGTTCTATTGGCGCAAGCTTTTTGGATGCGACCGTTGGAAGCATGGGCAGAGGCGCAGGAAATTGTGCAATGGAGCTGTTGCTTGGTTTCCTGAAAAATCCGAAATACAACATCACCCCGATATTGAAATTTTATCAAGATTATATTTTACCGCTGAAAGCAGACGGCCTGAAATGGGGTTATGATATTCAGTATCTTCTGACAGGAAAGATGAATCTGCATCCCCGTTCGGCGATTGCCTTCACAGCTGATGGAAGAACGGATTACGCAAATTTTTACTATCAGCTTGATCTTGACTGATCTGAGAAATAGAAATCCGTGCTTCCGGGCACGGATCTTTTTTGATATTTGAGAAAAGAACAGCGCACCCGGTGAGGTACGCTGTTTTTTGGTGAAATGGACAAAGGAGTGTCCAATATATCAGTACGCATAGCCCTTTGCAGGGTGGTGAACCTGCGCCGGATGCGAACCAATCAAAATTAATTTATTTTGTGGCTGTTTCGTCTGATGTAAATTAGTTTTCTGTTGCAGTCCAAGTAATAGATGCAATTTCGTTTGTAGCACCATTACCGGTATCTCTTGCACCAGTTGCACCACCTGTAGCTTTGGTTGCTTTCCAGTACGCAGAACCAGAACTTGCTGCGATTGCTGTATCAAGTTCCTTGCCGTTTTCATCAAATGTAACCTGAACAGAATCAAGATGTACATTCAGATCAAAATCAAATGCAAGATATGCCTTGTTGGTAACACCCTCATACAATTTAACCTTATCAACAAGCTTAACTGTGCTGTCACCTGCTTCTACATCGTTGTTGTAGTAGAATTTCAGATTGCTTGCGTTACTTTTCAAAGGTGTTTCATCAGTACTCTTCAATTTATACTGTTCACTTGCTGTAGAAGTATCATCTTGAGCAACATAAGCCCAGCTCTCAGCGTCTGTAGGTGCAGTTCCAGCCGCAACAAGTTTATCTGTATCAGAATTGAGGAGGATTTCAACTACAATATCATTATCCTTATCAAACTCCTGAACAGAGTCTCCAGAAGTTTCCTTATCATAAACAGCATAAATCTTTTTATTTGTAGCGTCAAAATACCACTTCAAAGCAGGACTATCAACAGTAGAATACTGTGCATTGAAAAGTTCAAGATATTCAGACGGCAGAACACCGATAATATTTCTTGCTAAGGTAGCACTTTCTGTATTTGTTCCGTCATATGTTACCTTTACAGGTTTAGCATAACTTCCGTCGCCAGTCGCACCCTTGACAGTATAGTCAGAACGGTATGTACCAGCCTTATCCTCTCCATCACCAGCGGCAACACCCGTATTCAAAGCAAAGAATGTGCCCTTGCCTGGGTCAATTGTTGTGGTTGCACTTGCACCCTCACCAGTAGTTATTGAAACTCCACTCGCATAGTATCCGCTAAACTCTGGGTCTTCTTGGTCAGCATTCTTTTCGTTTCTGAGGAACAAATACAAACCATCAGACATGGGAGTAAAACTTTCATATTCTACATTCTGCGGAACAAAAGCAACATCTGTTCCAAGTGCCTGTGATTTAACATAAACTGTGCTTGTATAAGAATGAGTAGCACCGGAAGTAGATGTAACAGTAACTTTTCCAGTACTTGGAGTAAGAATGCCAGCACTTGAAACTGTAGCCGCCTTAGTTGCATCACTATCTGTAAGTGTAGCACCGACCATTACAAGCGTACCAGCAGGAACTTGAACCCTTTCATATGCTACATGATTGGTTGTAGTTTCACCTTCTGTTGTTGGACGATTTACAGCAATTTCAAGTTCTGTTTCTTCATCAAGAACATAAGAATAGCTTGCGTTGGCAGGAGCATAAGCAAGGATACCGCTTTGCATTGCCTGAACTTCGGAATATGCACCTGTTGCAGTATTATCTAAGCTTTCATTACCAGAATAACCATCATTATTTGTGCTGAATGAAGACATAGGGTTCTTTGTTTGTGTCTTGTCAAGGGTTCTGAAATAATTACCCTGTGCATCTTGATAAGTAAGGTTAGCATTCAGCATATTTACATCTTTAACAGCAGTTAACTTAGATACATCAACCGCACCATTTCCATATGCTTTAGCATTGCTATTAGCACTACTCTTTGACTGCTGTAATAATCTCATAGAACCATCAAGATACATTCTGACAAATGCATCAACGTTACCAGTATTAACAGCACCAGCATCCTTATTGATTTCCTGACCGGGAACCCAGTTTTCCGGCGGCTGGAATGATTCGGCGATTGCTACGCCATATTCCGCACTTGCGCTCAGACGGTTGGTTACTTCGTCTGTACTTGTGAACCATGCGAATGTGTCACAAGCAAATAAGATGATATTCCCAATTCTTCCGAAAAATAGCCGTAAATCAAGCATAAAATGCTGATAATTTTCAGTGCAAAACAAACTATGATTTCAGCAATGAGGTCTATGAAAAAGAATGAGAGTGTCCTTTTTTCCTTGCTTGCCTGAATGGGAAACTTTTCTGCGGAGCTGGTCAAACGGCTCACTGAAATTATAAAATAAAAACAGGATGCACCTACTGATTACTCAGTATGCACATCCTGAAAAGGAGAGCGAATTTGCATTTTAGAGTTTTTTGGCATAATACTCTTGGTCTTCTTTAGGAACTTTTAAAGCATCCATAGCTTGTTCCGCAGTCAATTTTAATGTATCCATGAGATTTTTGATATCTTCAATTAATTTAATTTCTACACCTTGCTTTATTCCTTGTGCCACACCTTTTTCTACACCTTTTAACTCAACAGCCATACCGAGGTTACACATTTCAGCCACCTCCTCCTCGATTTCTTTTGTCATCGAGATATTAAAGTCATTCTGTAAAATTTTCTTGCGGTTTTCTACACTCTCTGTGGTGGAAAGCAGAGTACTCAGCAGACGGATAATCGTGTTTCTGTTTTCCATACCCTCATCATTCACAGAAAGGATAATAATCTTGATTTTGTCATAATTTTCCACTTTTTCTTTTACTCTGCCGATGACCTTCTGCTGTGTGATGCCATATTCTGCGATAGAATTGGCGTTCATCTTCTTCGGGTCGGGACAAATCCAGATGGAATAAACCTTCTGAATTTTCTGATAATCAGAATTTGTGAAGACTGTTCCTTTCTGTCTGGAAACCAGTCTGGCAGCATAGTAAATTGCTCTTGTTACAATAGAGTATGGCAAGTCTGTACTTACCTGTATTTCCACATTGATGACCATACGGATTTGTTTCTGGGTATCAGGAACAACAGCATCAAATATCAGGTCATAACGGATAGTACCTTCCTTGATAGAAGCATCTTCTGTGTCAGAACCGACAACGCTGGTATCAGCATCAGAAGTATCAGTTTCATCAGCATCAGGAATATCCTGATCTACTGATACAATATCCATTTTAACCTCACCGACAAAACAGTTGTCCTGAATATATTTCAAATCAAAATTCTTGAATTCATCGGTGCATTCCTTTAAAATTTCTGCAAGAATCACACGATGTTTTACCAGTTTCTTCGCTGCTGTATCAAGTTTTGCACGTGTTCCAGCCGCATCAAGACTGTTAGCAAGTTCTGTGGGGACAGTAGCCATTGGAATCATCTCCTCTGTTTTTCTTTTATTATACCATAACTAAGCCAAAATTGCAAGTCTTTTTTCAAGATTTTTCAATGCCAAGCAAACGCCCCACAAAGCCCCACATTTCGCCTGTGTGGGCTTGCAGAGCGTTTCTTTGGTAGTTTAACGGCATCAGCCTGAAAAGCCTTTGTGGAGCTTCTGAGCAAAAGTGAGCGAAAGTACATGGTTCTCATTTTTGAGAGCCGTAGCATAAGTGTCGATGAATTTCGTCGACAGTAAAAAGAGAGATTAGCGAAATCAATTTTGCTTTGGTTAGTTACCGTCGTGAAATGCGACGGTAAAGGGTGCCGTGGTTTGCGACTCCCTACTTTTCGTCATTTTTGGCAAAAGTTTTATGTTTGAACTGGTGCGTACGAATTTCGTACGCAGTAAAGAATCTTGAAATATATATGGTAACGTTTGCAACACCTTTTCAACTCGATAACATTTTGTCCCTGTATTTCCATCAATGGATTTTTATTCTGTGCTGTAAAAATCTCCTATTTTGGCATTTTTTTGACTTTTGTCCTTTTTGTCCCTTTTGTCCTTAAATTTGAATTCATACTTGTATATACATATATTATAATAAATAAATAAATTGTTTTCTTTTTATTTCTTTATATATAGGGACAAAAAGGACAAAACTAAAATTTGTTGATATTTCGTTGTTTTTGATGTACAACTTTACACAAAACGGCTGTGACAATTGCAGGACAAAAGGACAAAACTATATTTTCAGGTTGATGTAACAATCAACAGTCTGATTGCTTTACTATCGCACCAACTAAACGCCCCACAAAGCCTCACAGTTCGCCTGTGTGGGCTTGCAGAGCGTCCCTTTGGTAGTTTAACGGCATGAAGCATGAAAAGCCGCTGTGGAGCGTTACAGCTCAGTTTATGAGCGTTGGTTTTATCACCATATATGGCGGAGATTGTCAGAATCCGACAAACGCTCCACAAAGCCCCACATCTCGCCTGTGTGGGCTTGCAGAGCGTCCCTTTGGTAGTTTAACGGTATCGGCTTGAAAAGCCGCTGTGAGGCAACACGGCTCGGAATGAACGGCTTACTTTTCAATCGTCTGCACAATGCGGAATCCTCCGCAGAATATCACTGCAATTTCATCCTTGTTCATGGCTTCAATCTTTTGAATCAGCTTGTCTACAGTATTTTCATCAAATTCAAGCAGCGGAGAGATGTCACGGAACAGCTCTGTAGCAGAACCTGCTTTCAGAATGCTCCTGCGATTGTTTTCTTTTTTCGCTTTCAGAGCATCCATTTTCTCTACCAGTCCGTTTTCTTCGGCATTGAGCTTTTTCAGTTCACTGCTCATCTGTTCAAACATACTGCTGCTGACACATTCCAGAATACTGTCTCTTGTTTCTTCAATTTCGGTCAGCTTTGCGACAATTCCAGAAATTTCAGTATCAATCAGTTCATTTTCCGCCTGCATTTTTTCGGCACTGGATACCACAGCACTTTCTACATTTTCCGTATTGCCAATCATGCCGTTGATAGCTTTCAAAATATTGTTTTGCAGAACATCTTCATGATA
>DJXD01000100.1 GCA_002449585.1 Ruminococcus sp. UBA7013 | reverse complement strand
CCATTTCCACCGCTTCCCGGATCTAGTCCAATTTCGCCGCTTTCAGAATCTAATCCGATTCCGCCGCTTCCGGGATCTAATCCCATTCCATCCCTTTCGGGATCTGATCCATTTCCGCCACTTCCCGGATCTAATCCGATTCCACCACTTCCCGGATCTAATCCAATTCCGCCGCTTTCAGGATCTAATCCGATTCCACCGCTTTCAGGATCTAATCCAATTCCGCCTCCTTCTCCTTCAAATCCGGAAGCAGAACAAAATCAGCAGGAAAAGAAACCTTCTCTATTGATCAAAGTGAAAAATCTGGATGAGTTAGGTAAAAATATGGAAAAGTTGGGCTATCTCCGGAAAAGTCAGAACGGTCTGGATACTTATTCTGTTAATAAAGATCTCCCTTCTGTTCCAACAATTTTTATTCTGCAAAATAAAATGCTCTTTCAAAGTGCAGGAAAATCTTGGATTAAAATTTTCTCTGATCTCGCTGCTGTGGCAGAAGAAAAAAATATCTGGATTATTTATTCAGATGTCAAAAAAATCGGAAATAATGACCGTGATACAGAATCACAGCTGAATAATAGCATCGCTGTCGCTTTTCTTCTGGATAATATCGCTGAATTCATCACAGATAGAGGAAGCCGCTCCGTGTTTGGAGAAATGGATATTAAAGAACTGAAAAGTGAATATGCAAAATGTGAAGTCGGTGATGGTTATTATTATGATATCGAAGGCGATGACCTGAAAAAAATGAAATTTATCAAAGTCTGATGCTCTGCAATGCAGACATGAATCATTCAGAAATGAGGTATTTTTATGGCCAATAATACAGAATATGTTCTGCTGGATACAAAAGTGTTTGATGAAGTCATCAGCAGAAAAGAAAGCCTGATTCAGAAATATGATGAAATCAACACTACTTATGATGAAATCGTAAAAGTTCTTCTGGAAAACTGGCAGGGACAGGGCGCAGATGCATTCCGCTCTGATGCTTCTAAGGTAAAAGCAAATATCACCGGAATTTATGATATTCTCAAAACTATGTGTGATACTTTAACAGACTGCCGCCAGATCTTCGAAGAATGCGATAAGGCATTAGGAGAATATAACAGAAATCCCGGCTAATACAAGATCTCCCCTCCCCCCTGCTGTTTCAGCAGGGGATTTTCCATTTGTAAACTTTGGTAGATCAATAATAACAATTCGATCATATACTATATGTATATTATTATGCACATTCCACAAAACAAAGGCTTCCAAATTAGACGAAAAGTATATTTTTTCTGTTTCCTATTGACAAAATGAAAAAACTATGCTATAATTTTACCATTGAAGGACAAAATACCATAAATCGTGCTCCAGGAAGGAGAGCCTGCCTTATTGCTATAGGCAACAATACCCGAAAATGACAGATAAAGAACTCCGTCGGCTCAAACGAACTGAATTGATTGAAATTTTGTATTATATGCGCTCAGAAATTGATGAACTCAAGGCCGAAAATGAACAATTGAAATTTAGACTGGATGCCTTCCTCAAAGAAGCAATCCAGAAAAAAACGTCAGAGGACGGTGAGCAGGAAGCTCGTGAATGATCAAAAAAAAATCGACCTTCCAACTGCTGAACAACTAAAAAATGAATGGAAACGGCTGCAATATAAACAAAATTTTGCTAGAACTTTATGGAATACCGTTTCTTCTTTGATCGTTGTGGCAGCAATAACTGTGATAGTGTCCATGCTGTTCGTTCCTGTACTCAGAGTAACAGGAACAAGCATGACTCCTACTTTGCTGAATGATGAATTAATACTATGCATCAAAAGCAATGACTTTCATAATGGTGACATCGTGGCATTCTACTACAACAATAAGATATTGCTAAAACGAGTGATCGGTGTTTCTGGGGATGTCATTGATATATCTGATAATGGAACGGTTTTTCTTAATGGCGAACAAATAGATGAGCCCTATGTGAATGAATTGGCAATGGGAGAATGTGATATTGAATTACCCTATCATGTTCCCGATAACCGAGTTTTTGTCATGGGAGATCATAGAGTTGTAAGTATTGACAGCAGATCAACCGCTGTCGGAAGCATCGCCGAAGAATATGTTATTGGAAAAGTTTTTCTTCGGATATGGCCATGGGAAAAAATCGGGACTGTTTCATTTTGAATTTTCAGGAAAGGAGAGTGCTGTACTGATGTGTCATAATAACCCAAAATCAACAAATCTCAAACAAACAACCTGGTGGCAGAGAACTATAGCACTTCTGACCTGCGTAAGCCTTGGATTGGGTTTTGTCTTTCCATCTGAAATGCTTACTTCAATAATTAGTGCCGCAGAAGAAGAAATATTAGTATGCGAGATCGAGGAACATATTCATTCACCAGATTGTTATGAACTCATCTGTATGGATGATTCCGAAGAACATGAACATTCAGATGAATGCTATGAGCTCGTTTGCGGAATGGAAGAACATGAGCATTCAGATGAATGCTATGAAATCATTTCTCCAGATGTTACTTTAAATTCGCTACAGTTTCAACCAAATTAGCAAGGAA
>DJXD01000024.1 GCA_002449585.1 Ruminococcus sp. UBA7013 | reverse complement strand
TCTCCTGCCCCTGATAGATAAAGGGTGTTCCCTGTAAAAATAAATAGCTGACTGCCAGCATTGTTCCGCTTTCCTGCCAATATATTTCATTCCCATAACGGCTGATAATTCTGGGATGATCATGATTTTCCAGATATAAAGCATTCCATGCCTTTCCCGCAAGCGTATTTTGCCATTTTGTCAAGGCAGATTTATATTTTCTCAGTTGAAATGGCATTTGCAAATATTCTGTCATGAAGCAGTCCGCCATCATGTGATCAAAAGAAATCATCATGTCCAAAGACTTATTTTCTCCTGTCAAATACTGTAATGCAGATTTGACAGTTGTCATAGGCCCCTCTCCGATCTGGACAGCATGATACTGTCTGGCAATTTTCCGGAATTCAGCCATATATTCATGAATATGAGGGCCGTCTTTATAATGCATCATCCCATTTGCCATAGGAATCAGCGGCAAACCATCCGGAAGGCCTTCCCGTTTGGAGATGAAATTAATCACATCTTCCCGGAAGCCATCAACACCCATATCCAGCCAGAATTTCATAATCTGTTTTACTTCTTCACGGACTTTGGGATGATCCATGTTTAAATCAGGCTGCTTTTTTGAAAATAAATGCAGATAATATTGTCCTCTCTGCGGATCATATTCCCATGCTTTTCCCTCAAAGAGAGAATCCCAATTATTAGGCTTATCTCTCCAGATATAATAATCACTATATGGATTATTTTTCCCTTTTCGGCTTTCCTGAAACCAGAAATGCTCATCAGAAGTATGATTTACAACCAGATCCATGATAATTTTTAAACCTAAAGCATGTGCTTTTTTCAATACTTTCTGAAATTGTTCCAATGTACCGAAATCAGGATGAATATTTCTGTAATCAGAAATATCATAACCATAATCTGCATTGGGCGATGGATACAAAGGAGAAAACCAAATGCCATCTACACCCAATGACCGGATATATTCCAGCTTATCATATACACCATACAGATCTCCGATTCCATCGCCATTGCCATCTGAAAAACTTCTTGTCCAGATCTGGTAAAAGCTCATTTCTTTGAACCATTCAGTTTTGTCCATGTTTCCCCCAGCTCTTCTTTCCATTCTTGTTTCTTTTCTTTGATTTCCTGATGAATTTCATGCAGATTATTCCGTAAAGAAGATTTCTTTTCAGAAAAATGCTTTTCTGCTTCTGCGAAATTCTCCAGCATCCCATGCCGGAAGGTTTCCGGCGCATGGAAAATATCATAAAGCCCTGTCATCACATCCGCTGTCATGCTGAGGAATTTATCTGATTTTCCATTTCTTCTGGGTTTCAGTGTCCCGGCATGTTTCATTTCTAATATCATCTGATAGCGGTCTACTGCTCTCATTACACTATCTTCCCATGAAATATAGATTTCATCCATAGCACACTGACCTACCCTGTGCATCTGTTCTGGATGCGGAGCGACTTCTGCCAGCAGTGCAGCTATGGATTTTCCTGTTTCTTCAACAAGATAACCATTTCTTGCATGTGTAATTCCCTCGGCCGCACAAGATCCCTGAATCAGGACACTGGCTAATCCACAAGCGGCCGCTTCCCTTACCACAATGCCATTTGTATCATATGTAGATGGAAAAATAAATAAATCCGCTCTAGTATTCCATGCTCTTAGCATATTTCTGTCATAGATTGCCCCTGTAAAAATAATCTTTCCGGGAAGTGTTCCGGCTTCATGCGTGATTTGTCCGTCTTCCTGACGAATGTCCAGTGATATATGATTTTCTCTGATAGTCTGCTGAAGTTCAGGGGCATCCACGCCAGAGCCAATAAATATCATACGATAATTCATACCCTGTTCAGAAAGCCGCCGCATTGCATCCAGAATCAATGGCAAGCCTTTATATTTAATAATTCTGCCGACAAATAAAAATACAGGTACTCCTTCCGGAAGATCAAAATCTTTGGTTGCCTCTGTGATCAATGCATTTTCCGCACGGCCTTTTGCAAAATCAACACCATTAGAAACCACACGGATTTCTCCCTCATAGCCCAAAGCGTGAAGACTGTCTCCAGCTCCCTGGCTGACCGTCCAAACTTCATCACTTGCTGAAATATTAGCAATCATTGCTTTGATGACTTCTTTCTGAATATGCTTTGACTTGATCGCACGGGCAATATCAATATCATATTTTGTATGATAAGTAAATACAATCGGTGCATTTGTTTCATTCCGAAGAATCCTGCCTACAACTGCCGATGCTGCCGGACAATGCACATGAATCAAATCCGGCTGGAACTGTGCCATTTCATTGATTTCCTTGATTGCCAAAGGATTCCCAGCCCGATAACCATCTGCAATATCTGGTGTATCAAAACTCTGATAAGGCACAATCTGATAAGGATATTTTGAATAATCTGCATCGGGGTATCTTGGTGTTCCGACAAGAACGTTTGCTCTTCCCGATTCTGTCATGATTGTAGCATAATTTGTAACAGCTGTAGCTACTCCATCAATCACAGGCGGAAATGAGTCGTTTAATAAACATACTTTCATTGCAATTCCTCCTTCAAATAAACCAGAAACATCATAATTTATTATAGCATATTTTCCTCATCTTTGCAATAGGAAATTCATTTAAAAATCCCGTCCATGCACCAGCACAGACGGGAATTTTTTTGCATTATTCAGCTTTGAAATTATAAACTGTCGGTTTTGTAGGAAGATCATAACCAGTACCAAGGAAATAATCTGTATGCGGCGGCTGATTGTAACCATTATTTTGCGCCGCTACCTGTACACGATACTGTGGATTATGCATCAGGCTATAAACATTATATTCTGTGCTGTAAGTCGTTGTGAAGACTCTCAGACCGCCATCAGATTTGCGGAAAATCATTTCTTCCCTCCAGTCGCCCATGAGATCACATGTCAGGCAGACATTGGATTTGGATGCATTATTATAAGTAACACCATCACCGGAGAATGCTCTTCCCTGTCCATACTGATCTACCATAGTTCTATCAAGAACAGCTCTTTCAAGAACATTCGTCCAGTATACAACAGAGTTCTGCCCCCATTTGGTGATACTGCCGAATGTCATGCCATTGCCGGAAGCATCAACCATTTGTTTACCGGTTGTGCAATCATACAGAATACTATTATGAGAACCAACCATTTCAGCACCATCATTGCCAGGGATCAGGTTATCAGCCAAGCATCTGCCTGTATCTCCTCCAGCTGTTTCACGGAAGAGCGTTTTTCCAGTTTTGCCATCACGCAGAATTGTACCATAATTGACAACCGTTCCATTCGGATGTGTTGCATCTTCGAGACACTGGAAGATTTCAAGCCCCGGATTAGAAGGAACAAAATCACCAATATGAATGGCATCACCATGTGCAAGGCTGTCAGTATACAGTACTTTGCCATTATCATCAATCACAACAGAGCCGCAGATCACTTCCTGTTTTCCATCGCCATCCACATCAGCGGCAAGCTCATGATGATTTCCGTCACCATAGCCGACAGCAGAAACATTATGACCAGTATCCCATACCCAACGCTTTGAAAGCTTGCCATTCTTGACATCCCAAGCGGCAACAGCCATTCTTGTATAATATCCTCTGCCGAATACTGCGCTTGCATGTTCACCATCAAGATAGGCCACACAGGCGGTAAATCTATCAACACGGTTGCCATAATCATCGCCCCATGCAGTGATATCGCCTCTACCCGGTTCATAATCAACAGTATCAAGTGCTTTTCCGGTTGCACCGTCAAACAATGTCAAATATTCAGGCCCTTCCAGAATCTTACCTATCACATAAGATTTTTTAGATGCTCTATAATAAGTAGAACGATAATCAGCGTTCTTGTCGCCAATAACATTGCCTTGACCATCAACAGTGCCGTCAGCCGTTTTGCAGACTAATTCACATTTGCCATCACCATCAAAATCATAAACAAGGAACTGTGTATAATGCGCACCAGAACGAATATTTTTTCCTAAATCAATTCGCCATACTAAAGTACCATCTAGACGATAGCAATCAAAATAAGTTGTTCCTGTATATCCGTCCTGTGAATTGTCCTTTGAGTTATCCGGATCCCATTTGACAAAGATTTCATATTGACCATCACCATCAATATCACCAACAGAGCAATCATTTTCTGTATAAGTGCATGTTGTACCATCGGGCATGGTCTGATCCGCAGGCTTTTTCGTGGCAATATCAAAATATGCGCCATGCTTATCGCTGTTCATTGTGCCGAATATAGTTGCAACATTAGCGAATTCTGTCATAGTTGTGCCAACAAAGGTATCAATTGTATAGAGATCATCTGCTGTGCCGCCGTCGATATGATAATTTGTAGGCTCACCGGCGTTGATCTGTGCAACAAATTCACCATTTTTATAAAGCTTAAAATAAGTATCATCATTATCAGTAGCGAGATTACGCCAGCTGACAAGCATACCTGAGGAAGTTTTGGCGGCGGATACACCTCTGTTCAGATATTCCATCTGAATACCGACACCCTTCTTATTATTTGCATTAATATCTAAAGGCGTGCCTTTGATCGGAGCGATAGGCTGAGAAGGACTCTCTTTTTCTTTGGTACTTGTAAGAGAGATATAATCAATATTGGCTGCACCGTCAGCCGTCATAGATGTGAATGTCAGAGAATTCAATCCAGCAGTCAACGGGATATAAATCGTTTCTTCCTGCCATGTTGTCCATGCGCCTGTTGTCTTGCCCTGAAGCGTATAATATACAATCTGATTATTGATCGTGACAGCAACAGATCTATCAGCAGTTCCGCCATTGGCATAGCGAACCGTTAATGCATAGATCCCATCCGATCCGGCAGAAACATTCCAGACAGCTGTTGTCCCAGCTTCATTATAGAGATTCAGATAAGCAGATTCTGTAAATCCTGCATTTGTATCTTCTACATAACCCTGTGTAAATTCGCTGTCAATGCCGGCATAGCGTCTTTCAGAATCCGTATTCTGTTTTACAAATCTTGATTTTCCTGTCAGTAAAAAATAATTCAGCTCAACAATATCTTTGACGGAAAATTTTCCATCTCCGGTGACATTGGCGGCGAGCTTCTGGCTGTCAGTTGCTTTTCCGGAAATAAGGGCTTTTTTCGCAAGAATCAGATCATAGATATTGACTTTATTATCTTTATTGACATCGCCGGGGATATAATCCTCACCAGTGACTTTTACTTTTGTTTCTTTGGCGGATCTTTCCAGATAAGAAACCGGAATCAATTCCCAATCCTGACAGTTTGCGCCATTGATTTCCCATTGCTGGACATTTGCGCCGGCTGTTGTTTCTGCATTAATGACTTCTACAGCCTTTCCGGTCGATTTGATCACAAGCTTGAAACTACCATCAGTATTGGCAGAAAGATTATAAAGCTGATTATCAGTACCCTTGGCAGTATCAACATTGATATTATTCCCGGTGCTGGCGAGTGTGAGAGCCATTTGTGTAGTAGAATCCAGAATTTGATAATAGCCATCAGAATTGACTTCTAATTTCCATGTATTAGAATAATCTGCTTTGGTCAGGCTGTTCTGAATAACATTTGTCGGTGTAGAGTTTTGTTCTGCATTGATACTCAGATACATACCGCTGTTAACGTTGCGGATGACATAATAGCCATTCAGATTATCTGCTGCTGCGGCCTGCATTGGGCTGAATCCCTGCGATGCAGGAACAGCGGCAAGCATCATGACAGCAGCAAGAAATGCTTTTATCTTTTTCATGGGCTGTTCTCCTTTTCTGATAAATCTTTTTATTAAACGATTATGATTATTTCTATTATATATAATTCTCCGCATTTTGTCAAGCATTTTAATAAATTAAATTTTTTAAATAAATATTTTTGGATATAATTCACATATATAAATTTTATTTTTTATGCAGATTGCTGAAATTTAAAAAATCATGTCAGCTTTTTCCCTATTAAATTGTTTTATAATTAAAGGCAAATGTTAAGCTTTGTTTAAGATTGATGACAAATCTGTAAACTGTCTTGACAAATATACATAAGTGTGCTATACTGATAACTGTATTAAACTTGATAGTACACCTGAATTCACAGGAGGTTTTTAACATGAAATGCAAAAGAACAGCCGCTTTTCTGACAGCGATGTTATTATTTGCTTCCGCTGTCGGATGCACGAAAGAAACTGCTGATAACAAAAATTCCAGTGGCGATAACTCTGGAAAAAAATCCGGAAAAACAAGCTCCGCTTTGAATGTTTCTCTTGATCATTCCTATTCTTCTGAAAAAATTACAATTGATGGTGCTGAAAATGTCCGCTTCAATACAATGACGGAATTCGGTGATAATATCTTATTCTCAGGATATACAGCTGATAAAGGTGAAACTGTCATGTATTTATATCATACAAATGATGGATCAAGCCAGCCTGTACAACTCAATTATCCCTCCACACTCGAAGAAAATACAGATTATTATATTGTATCATCTTTTGTAGATGCAGAGCAGCACCCTGTATTTCTCTATTGTGCCTATTCCTGGAATGAAGAAGATGAAGAAAATCCCTATTCTGATCTGGGCTATACAATGGAAACTTATGATGCAGATCTGAATCTGATTGAAACTAAAGATATGAGCGAAGTGCTTAGCTCAGAAGAAAACAGCTTTCAAAGAATTCTCATAGATGGGCAAGGAAATATTTTTACCATCGTTGTGGATACTATGACAGGTTCAGAAAAGCTTTTGATTTATGACAAAGATTTTCATCAAAAAGGCGAAGTGACAGGCGATTTTCAATATATTGAAAATATGTTCCTGGGCAAAGATGGAAAACTGATTGTCAATTATCAGGACATTGACTGGAAAGGGTGCTATGGAACGGTTGATCCTGAAACCGGAACTTTGAATAAAATCGAAATCAAAGATGCTCCGCAATGGTTTAATGTCTCCTTTGCAGGAAAATCCGGCTATGATATTTATCTTTGTAATGCTACTGCCGCTTATGGCGTAAATCTGGAAACAGGTACTTGTGAAGAAGCCATTAACTGGATCAATTCGGATTTCATGGGCGATTCTGTCGGAAATGTGCTTCAACTCAATGACGGCAGATTCATAATGATCAGCAATGATTATTCCCATGATGAGCTAACATCAGAAATCTGGATACTGAAAGAACGTGATCCAGAAGAATTGAAAAATGTCCAGCTGATCACATTGGCAACGTTGTATATTTCTTCTGACCTGTCAAAAGCAATCAATGAATTCAATAGAACCAATTCAGAATATAGAATTGGTGTCATGAATTATGATCAGTTCAATACAGAAGAAGATTATGAAGCTGGTCAGACAAAATTTGAAAATGATATGACCTCAGGTATCATGGCGGATATTATCAATCTGAGCGGACTGCCTTATGAAAGTTATGCCAATAAAGGCCTGTTTATGGATCTGAGTGAAAAAATCAGTGAACTGAATCCGGATGAATATTTCATGAATTTCTTTGATTCTCTGAGATATGGCGATAAACTTTATAGAATGGGCTTTTCTTTCTATATCCAGACCCTGGAAGCGAAAACGAAACATGTTGATGGAAAAAGCGGTCTTTCTCTTTCAGAATTCACAGATCTGATGAAAAATCTGCCGGGCGATATGAAAGCATTTGAAGAAATGTCAAAAGATAGTGCATTATCACAGCTTTGTACAAGCAATCTCAACAGCTTTATTGATGTTAGCACGGGAACATGTCATTTCGATTCACCAGAATTTGTGGAGCTTCTGGAATTATGTAATACTTATCCTAAATCAGAAGACATTGACATGGATCGTAATGATTGGACAGATGAACAGTGGAATCAATATTGGATGGATCAAAATTATCAATATCTGAATGATAAAGTATTATTCCGGCCTGTATATATTTCTGATGTCAAAAATATGCTTATGGAAAGAGCTACTTATTTTGACAAAGAAGATGTCACGCTCGTAGGTTATCCGACAGCCAGCGAAAACAGCAATGGCGGAAGAATCAACCCGAATTTCACCATTGCAATCGCTTCTAATTCTGCATATCAGTCACAGGCATGGGATTTCTGTAAAAGTCTCCTGACAGAAGAAGCGCAAGAAGAACTTTCCTGGTCTCTGCCAGTACGCCGGGAAGCCTTTGATAAAATAGCTGAAAAAGCTATCAAGCCCGATACTTATATTGATGAAGAAGGGAATGAAGTAGAAGTTCCCTATACATTCTACCGTGGAGAAGAAGAAATAACTGTTCCTACACCCACTCAGGAAGATGTTGACAAGATTAAGGCCTATCTTGAATCTGTGACAGAATCCAGCTATTACAATGAACAAGTCTATAATATTGTCTATGAAGAAGCATCAAAATATTTTGCAGGAGATCAGACCTCACAAGCCGCTGCTGATATGATCCAGAGTAGAGCCAGCCTGTATCTTTCTGAACAGACTTGATCCAATAAAAAATTGACTGCCGCCCATAAAAGGACGGCAGTTTTTTTCAGACAACTGGAAATTCTTTCAGCAGTTTGACAATATATTTCATAATATTCAAAGAATCAGAAGAATCAGGGCGGCCGCTGTTATCGACATCGGCATTTTTTTGACCCTGTTCTGTTAAAACAGCTTTTCCATATATCGCCTTATTCAGTAAAATAATATCCATGATATTGATACTGCCATCTTCATTGACATCGCCGTACACTGTTTTTTCCGGTTCGGTTTCAGGCTCTGTTGTTTCCGTTGTTTCTTCTGTAGAAGGCTCTTGATTATCGGGAGATTCTGCCTCTAAGGGGGTCAATACCCAGCTCTGACCAGCTCCGCCCCAATAATTCCATTGACAGATATTTGCACCCACATCCTGACTGATGCCATAAACATCGAAGCAAGCGGATTTCTCAGAAGCAGCTGTTAAAACAGAATAAGATCCATCTTGATTGGCATAAAGACTAAATTTCTGTGAAATATCTCCCGTCAGATCAGAAAGATAAATATCTTTGCCATTTTCTGCGCTGGCATCCTGTACTGTAAGAGCTTTTCCATTTGTCGAGATCATATAATAATCATCATCTGTTTTTGTCAATGTCCAAGCGGTTTCTTTACTATCCTGAATGGCACTGTTTTCGCCATCAGCTGAAAGCCACAGCCCACTATTGACACTCCGGAAACTATAAGAATTTTCATTTGCTTCCGGATAAACAGGTGCAATCTTCCAAAGCTGACAATCACCGCCCCAATATTCATATTCAGCAATATTGCCGCCATTTTCTTCACTCCAGCCAAATACATCCAATCCGGATTTTTCTGCTGATGATTTTGAAACAATGCCATAATAGCCTTTATTCAGAATCAATTTGAATTGCTGATTATCTGCGCCGGTATAAGTTGTTAATTCAATATTACCATCCGTCACGGTCAGGGCTTTTTTTGGATCTTTCATAGATACGATCCGGCAATAGCCATTTTCAGTGGAAAGAATCTGCCATTCCTGATGACTGCCGCCGCTCAGTGTCCATTGCTGAATATTTGTGCCATCATCTGTATTACCATCTGTCAGATCCAAAGATTTTCCATTGAATTTGCTGGTGATATAATAAGATACGCCGCTGAGCAGACTAGTATCACCGATCTTGACAGAATGCCGATTTTCTGTAGAAATATGTTCCTGATAAGAAAGCTTGCCTGTACCTGTTCGATTGATCAGATCTTTTGTCATGTCATAGGCTTCTTTCTTGCTTCCCCAGATGCAAATATTAATACCTGTCGCCGTAAATGTCATTTTTTTAACAGGTGTTTCTGCTTCATCATTCTGCACTAAGAATGCGCCTTTATAGGTGACACCGCCCCAAGTAAAACTCATATAAGGCGTTCCGTCTGTCATTTCCCATGTTGCGGAAATATCTCCAGTGACTGAACCATCTGCATTGAGTGTAATCTGAATCGGCTTTTCCACATCGGCAGATTTTTCATTGACAAATTTCTGATTTGGATTATGCCAGATCAGTTCATAATCACCTGTCACAGCTTCGAGAGTATGCCCTTTTTCTGAAATGCTTTCTCCTGAATATTCATAAGGTGCGGCTGTGATCCAATCATCTTCATTCATGATCAGCTGATGCACACGCACCTCATGAAAGCCATATTGATCATCAAATTTATTATGATAAATTACAAATAATTTTCCGTCATCATCCAGAAGGGCAGAATTATGACCTTGTGCAGTATTTGGCCTGTCATTGCATGACCACTGATAATTGCTCATCAAGCGTTCGCCGATATTTCCGGCGGTATTGCTATCACCTGTCACTGTTTCATAGAAAGCAGAATTTCCGTTTTCATCCAGATAAGGGCCTTCTGGTGTTTCACTACGGAAAATGCGCATATTATAGCCGCCTTTATTATTAAAATAACCATAGGACAGGAATAAATAATAATAGCCTTTTCCCGTTGCTGGATTTGTCATATATTCAATATAAGGCCCTTCACCGGATGCCCAATGTCCTCCAGCTAATTTCTTTCCAAGATAGGCATCAGATTTATTAGTACCAGAGTCTACAGTTGGATAAGTAACAGTATAATCACGAAGCCCTGTTTTCTCATCCAGATCCAGCATATAGATTCCGCCGAACCATGAGCCATAAACCATTTTCAGATTACCAGCTTCATCATAGAAAGTACACGGATCAATCGCATTTGTACCATATTCTGCATTCCAGCGGCCTGCGGAAGTGAGATATCTGCTCAGATCCGGATTATTTCCAAGTACTTTTTCAACATCTGTATTTTTATAGCTATTTGCAGCATTTGCAGGTTTTGTTTCAAATCCGGAATATACGATTGTATCCACATAAGTATAAGGGCCATCAATATCATCTGCGGTACACATCACAATAGAAGAATGCCAATCATCGCCATTTACACTGAGATACATGCAATACTTTTGCAAATTTTCATTCCAGACAATATCCGGTGCCCAGAGATTTCCGGACAGATCATAATTAGCAGAAGTATTTGACCATGCATTTGGAACAGCCAGATCTGTATAAATATCTTTAAAAAACGTTGTATTTTTAGTACCCTGTTCAGAATTAGCTGTCATAGTCCAGTTCATAAGATCATTAGACCGGGCGGCCGCCAGATGCGAACCGATAATATAATAGCTACCATCTTTCAATTTATAGATTGATGGATCATGTACGCCAACACGTGCATAGGCGGCATCTGCCGGAAGCACAAGCCTAGAGCAGAACAGCATACAAGCGGCTGTCATGATACCGGCTGTTTTTTGCAAAAATCTTTTTTTCATAGCACATTCTCCTGATGAAAATTTAATTAATATAATTTTATCATATCATATATTCACAGAAAATTCAATATTTATTTTGAAAAAAATCTTAATTTTTTATGAATAAATTCAAAAATAAAATAAAATTCCTTCCCTATCTGATAGGGAGGAATTTTTGATTTTTTATACAATCGGAAAATTGGAACGATCAAGAAGCTTAATAATCAATTTCATAATATTCAGAGAATCAGATGCATCCGGTTTCTGATTCTGATTCACATCTGCATTTTTCAGACCCTGTTCCGTCAGTACTGCTTTGCCATAGATGGCTTTATTCAATAAAATAATATCCATAATATTAGTCTGGCCATCACAATTGGCATCACCCCAGTCAATAGAAACTGTTGTTTCTGCCCCTTCCGGAGGTGTTCCCCATACTAGCTGATCATTGACATACATTGTGATTGCATTCGTCAGCTGTGGTGCTTCATTCAGTTCCATTCCCAGCTCAGAAGCGGTTTTAATGGCTTTTCTGCTGTAATCATTAGAAGCATCCCATATGAATGTATATTCTGCATTCTGTGTGGTATCCATCAATGCAAACTGATATTGCAGATCTCCATAAAATTCATAATCTTTCCAGTTAAGTTCAATATAGCAGTCTCCGGCATCATTATACTGTACTAAATCATAAGTTACTTCATGCTTCGCATCAGAATTAGATTTCATTTCGTCATAATCAGGACGGACTTCAATATTTTTAATACTCTGGCCATTTTTGAGCAGTTCTGAAATATTAAAATAATATCTTACTTTAATATCATCCAGATATCGAGGCGGCTGAGATGTCAAATTTGCAATTTCGATTAAAACCTGTGTAGCCATGTTATCCTCTTGACCAACAGCGGCTTTCAGCGTGAATTCCTCTATTTTTCCTTTAAGGCTTTCTTCTGATGGGGGAAAATCTGCCTCAGGCTGATCGCCTGCATCTTTGCCGAAATATTGATATAATCCGGCACATGCGCCGACAAATCCAGCATTATAATCTACAGCAACTTCATTATAAATATAATCTTTTGTCTGATCTCTGTGCCAATCATCTGCATCAGGCCCTCCGACCAGTGCGCCCCAAAGTACATGGGTTTGATCTTCAGGATCATCCATATTCAGCGTTGTAGATCCGTGCGCCGCTCTGTGATGCGGATGGCAAGCACCATTTTCCAGATCATAGCCCACAATATAAGAGCGTCCCATAGGATTATTACCCATGATATAAGACATTTGTCCCTGTGCCCAATCAGCAAAAGTCATATCTCCGGTTTCTTTTGCATAAACCAATGCTTCCAGCTGTGCAGCGGTATCATAACGTGCTGAACCATAATCATTAAGCATTCCGAATCCGGCAGGCGTTTTTTTAAGCCAAGCCCCATCTTCTTCCGGCAGATCTTTGATCTGATCAGCAGTGATAGAAGTATTCCAAACTTCATCATCCATACCAAAATTTTTATGTGCTGTCACAGCGGCAGGGAGACCTGTTGCTTTTGCGGCATCTGCCGGAGACATACCTGACCAGAATTCAAGATTCCATCTGAAAATATACCAATCACGGGAACAATTTGTAATAGGTGCTAATTTTGCGAATACACCACCCCAGACAGTATCCCAGCAATGTACCCAGATATTTTGCCAGCAGTTTCCAGTGTCTTTAATAATTCTTTTGATATAGCCAGTATAAGGATGTGCGCCCATATCTCCGGTAATATCTTCATTGACATGAATAATATCATCAATATAATTCCATTCGCCAGTGCACTCATAAAGCCAGACAGCTGCCCAGGCAAGTTCATCATAATCATAGCTGGATGTATAAAATCCGCCGTCATAGCCAAGAGATGTGACAACCATACTAGAATTTTCTGCTCCTGCATTGACAGCATCGGGATCATCTGGATCATAATCCTGTTTTCCGGCCTGTTTGCCGTCAGAATTTGTCTGTCCTTCTTCGGAATGTGTTTTCACGGCGAATTCATATAATTTTAACGCTCCGTTCAAGCATTCTTTAGCATATTCAGGTTCAGTGTCCTTGAAATTCAGATAATTAACTGCTAGAGAAGCGGCTACCCCTGCACACATATCAGAAGCAGGCGTTTCTTCTGTTGCAAAATAGGCAGGTCTTGCGAAATCAAGCAAATTTTCATTCTGGAGTTCTGGTGTCAGCCAATAATTATGATCAATATTTCCTTCTCCGACCTGATAGCAGAACGCCAGAACATCGCCATTTTCATCATAATACAGGCACTTGAGATAATAATCATTAAACCAATGAAGAATATCCTCAATATGCCACTGCTGACCAGCATCGACATAAGCATCACGGAATTCATAATAACCCCAGCCGAGTGTAGAAGCGGCATAACTGCCAGGCAGACAGAATTTGACGCAGTCACCGGCATCATGCATTCCTCCGGCTACATCAATCGTTCCATCGCCATCCGGATCTAAAATATCTCTATGCTGATCGATAAATTTCTGTGACAGATTTGTACCTTTTTTCTGTTCTGTCATAGGAATCAGCGGCACAGCGGCATCTTCTGTATGACAATCGCCACGCCATTCAAGATTTCCGCCAGTGATTCCCGAACCGCATTTATTTGCGTCATAGAAATACAGAGATAATTGCAAAGCCTTGGCAAAATTAACATCTACAGCTTCCACAGATTCTGGAAATATTTTCTCTTCTGGATCAGCATCCGCAGCATAAACAGGGATAGCAGATGTCAGCACTGCCAGCCCGGCTAATGCTGCCAGCAGCCGACGGCTTAATTTTTTCTCCTTCATTTTATTAGATACCTCCCTAAAATATTTCGTATAATTTTATTATAATTCATCTTCAAAAAATTGTCAAGAAAATTTCACATAAAATTCAAATTTGTAAAATTGCCGAAAAATTTATTGAAATTAAATACAATCAGTGATTTCCGGCAGAATCTCAACCATTTATTTCTGATTTATTTAATACTGATAGTATATTTTAAAATCTTGATTTATGCAATTTGCACAAAAATCAGGAAAATCAAAATAAAAATTTAAATATTTATAAAACTTTAAGCTTATTTTAAGACAGAAGCTTTATAATAAAACTGTAATCAAACAACAGCAATCAAATCTGAATGATTTAACAAAACGGAAACACTTCTGCAACAATCCGTAAACATGCATAAGATAAGATAACAATATCAGCTGCGGAAACATGCAGGAAATTTATTGTAAAGGAGTTTTCATTATGGCAATCAGTACATTTATGAGAAAAGAACTTAAATATATGCTTTCTATGGAACAATATGAAGCACTGTTAGTGGAAATTCATAAATATATGATCCCTGATAAATTCTGTGTCGGTGGCAAAGACTATGGTATCTATAATCTGTATTATGATACCCCTGATGATTATCTCATTCGTACCTCTTTGGAAAAGCCCCGCTATAAAGAAAAAATCCGTCTTAGAAGCTATTACTCTCCGGCTAATCCGGATGATAAAGTATTTCTGGAAATCAAGAAGAAAGTCAACGGCATTGTCACAAAAAGACGTGTTACCCTGACACTTGCTGAATCAGATGCTTACATGCTCCACAGACAGAAGCCCGTTGATATGAGCAAATACCTTCAGAGACAGATTTTCAGTGAACTCGATGTTTTTATGAATTCTTATTATGACATCAAGCCAAAGCAGTATATCAGCTATCAGAGAAGCGCATTCTTTGGCAAAGATGACCCTGATTTTCGTCTGACATTCGATAGACAGCTCACAGAAAGACGCTATGACTTATCGCTTTCTCTTCCCAGCTATGGCGCACAGATCATTGCTCCTAACCAAAGACTGATGGAAGTTAAGATTGCCGGTGCAATGCCCATTTGGCTCGCTGAGGCAATGTCCAGACTGCAAATTTATAAAATCAGCTTTTCTAAATACGGAAGAGCCTATATGCGATTTGTCCGTAACAAGCTCTATGAAGAAGGCCGTCTCCCGATGCAGGCCAATTCTTCCAGAATTATCAAGACAGAAAACCAGAGCATGAATATGATGTATCAGAAAGGAAGTATGTAAGAATGTTTGATTCTATGATTCAATATGATGATATGACGGGGAGAACGATTCTCACGCCGGTTACATTCATCGCTGTGCTGGTAGCATCTCTTTTGATCGGCTTCGGCATCAGTGCGATTTACATGGCAACACATAAAAAAGAAGGCTATGCACAGAGCTATGCAATTACCCTGATTATGCTTCCTCCTATTGTCGCTGTTTTGCTGATGCTGATCGATACGGTAGCTGGAGGGCTTGCGCTGGCAGGTGTCTTCACATTGACAAGATTCAGAAGTATTGCCGCAGATCCGAAAGATGTCTGCTATGTCTTCATGGCAATGGCCAGTGGCGTGATTGTTGGGAAAGGCTATATTGCAGTGGCTATTATTTTCTTTGTAGCTATGGCGATTGTACTGTATGTGTTGAATATGCTCGATTATGCCGCACCCAAGGCCAGTGATATGACGCTGAAAATTACTGTTCCGGAAAATCTGAATTATGAAGGCCTTTTTGATGCTGTTCTGAATAAATATACTTCTACATGGAGACTCCGCAGAGTCAAAACCACAAATTTTGGATCTATGTTTGATTGCATTTACAGCATTCAGCTCCCCAATAATGTAGAACAGAAGAAATTCCTTGATGAACTGAGAACACTTAACGGAAACATGACGATCACACTCACTCTGTTCCGTTATGAAGACAGATTATATGAAATTAATAAGTAAAATAAAAAAGCCCCTGCTCCCGTATGGAAGCAGGGTTTTTATTATTTCAAAATAAATTGTCCGTTCTGATAATCCGCTGTCAGTAATGTGCCAGGCGCAGGATCACTGCTGATAATATGCTTTGCAATCAATGTTTCCAGTTTCTGCTGCATATATCTTCTTAATGGACGAGCTCCAAAACTAATATCATAGCTATTTTCCACAATGGCATTTTTAGCTTCATCTGTCAGAGTAATATCCAGCTGTTTTCCATGCAGACGCTGTTTCAGATCATTCAGCAGAAGATCCACAATCTTGAAAATCTGCTTTTTCTGGAGCGGTTTATAGAATACAATTTCATCAAGACGATTCAGAAATTCAGGCCGGAATTGCTGATGCAAAAGCTGATTGACCTGTTTCCGAGCATTTTCAGAAATATCCCCGTTTTCCTGCATACCTTCAAGAATATACGGCGAGCCCAGATTAGAAGTCAGAATTAAAATAGTATTTTTGAAATCTACAGTTCTGCCCTGAGAATCTGTAATTCTGCCATCATCCAAAACCTGAAGCAGTAAGTTGAATACATCCGGATGCGCTTTTTCTACTTCATCCAGAAGCACAACAGAATAAGGCTTTCTGCGGACAGCTTCCGTCAGCTGGCCGCCTTCTTCATACCCAACATATCCGGGAGGTGCACCGATCAGACGGCTGACACTGAATTTTTCCATATATTCACTCATATCAATCCGGATCATATTATTTTCATCATCAAATAAAGCCTGTGCCAATGCTTTGGCCAGTTCTGTTTTTCCGACACCAGTAGGCCCTAGAAACAGAAATGATCCAATTGGACGATCCGGATCTTGAATTCCTGCACGAGAGCGGAGAATGGCTTCACTGACTTTTGTCACAGCTTCATCCTGCCCGATCACACGTTTATGAAGAATTTCCTCCATGCGGAGCAGTTTTTCACGTTCTCCTTCCATCAGTTTAGAAACAGGAATTCCTGTCCAGCGACAAATGATTTTTGCAATTTCCTCCGCAGTGACTTCATCCCGTAGCAGGCTTTCACTTGCGCCCGATTTGCCGGCGATTTCTTCCTGTTCCGCAAGTTCTTTCCGAAGTGCTGGAAGTTTGCCATATTTCAACTCTGCGGCACGATTGAGATCATACTCTCTTTCTGCTTTTTCCATTTCTGCACTGATCTTTTCAATCTCTTCACGAAGCTTTTGCACTTTTGAAATACCTGTCTTTTCATTTTCCCAACGTGCTTTCATCTCGTTGAATTTTTCATGCAGATCAGCTAATTCTTTCTGAATCTCCTGCAAATGCTCCTGAGATAGCTGATCTGTTTCTTTTTTCAAAGCTGTTTCTTCAATTTCCAGCCGAATGATTTGCCGTGAAATATCATCCAATTCCTGCGGCATAGAATCCATTTCTGTCCGGATCATGGCACAGGCTTCATCTACTAAATCAATTGCTTTATCTGGGAGAAATCTGTCTGAAATATATCTATCTGAGAGCATCGCAGCGGCAAGCAGGGCGGCATCATGAATTTTTACACCATGAAAGACTTCATAGCGTTCTTTCAGACCACGAAGAATAGAAACGGTATCTTCAACAGTTGGTTCAGCGACCATGACAGGCTGGAAACGTCTTTCAAGTGCCTGATCTTTTTCGATATACTGACGATATTCATTCAAAGTTGTTGCGCCAATGCAATGCAGTTCCCCTCTTGCAAGCATGGGTTTCAGGAGATTTCCGGCATCCATTGCGCCATCTGTTTTGCCTGCGCCTACTATCGTATGCAATTCATCAATAAACAGGATAATGCCGCCTTCACTTTTTTTAATTTCGCCAAGTACTGCTTTTAGACGTTCTTCAAATTCGCCTCTATATTTTGCTCCGGCGATCAATGCGCCCAGATCAAGTGAGAAAATTTTCCGTTCTTTCAGGCTATCGGGAACATCTCCCCGGACGATACGCAGAGCAAGCCCTTCTGCAATAGCAGTTTTACCAACACCAGG
>DJXD01000088.1 GCA_002449585.1 Ruminococcus sp. UBA7013 | reverse complement strand
CTGCCCTTGCGGCGATTATTATGCTCCTGTCAGCAACTGAACCAGCATAGTTTTTAATAAATCCGCTTGCATGGTCATTGCTGAAAAACATTGCTGTAAACAGTGATGGAAATATTAAGGTCAGCGAACCGCTTTTACATAAGAGAGCTGAAAATGTTCTTTCCGGTATCATAGTAAGGTTTAACAGCATCATTACTACAATGATTCCCCAGATAACATACAGACTTTTTTGTCTGAACATTTTATAGCAATACATTTTGATAAGTCCTGTCATCATTTTCCGCCTCCAGTCAGTTTCAAATAATGTTCTTCAAGCGATTCTGATTTCGCATAGATTTCATTCACTGTAATGCCTTGGCTGACAAGCAGTGCATTCAGTTTTCCGGTTTCAGAAACGTGACTGTTTATTTGAATCGTATCATCAGTGATTGTATAATCATGAATATCTGCTCTTTCAAGGACAGCAGCAGATTTTTCAATTTTATCAGTTCTGATAATTACTTTATCCATACAGTTTGAAAAAAACTCCTCTTTTGTGATTTCTTCGATAAGTTTTCCCTCATGAATAATGCCATAATCAGTTGCTATCTTTGAAAGTTCATCAAGAATATGACTTGAAATCACGAGCGTGATTCCCTGCTGATTCAGTTTTAACAACATTTCTCTGAACTCATGAATTCCCTGTGGGTCAAGACCGTTTATCGGCTCATCAAGCACTAATAATTCAGGATTCCCAACAAGCGCCATTGCAATGCCAAGACGCTGTTTCATTCCGAGTGAAAATTTTCCTGCTTTCTTTTTGCCAGTATTGGAAAGCCCCACAAGTGCAAGCAGTTTATTAATCTGCGCATTGTCTTTGATACCACACTGGATACACCTGCATTTCAGATTCTGATATGCTGTCATTTCAGGATAAAGCCCTGGTGCTTCAATCAGATTCCCTACCATTTTGCGGACTGTTTTCAGTTCATTTTCGCTGTGTCCGTTTATCAGAAAATCTCCGGATGTGGGATTTGAAAGACCTGTTATCATTTTCATGAAAGTTGTTTTTCCTGCACCGTTTCTGCCGATAAGCCCATATATTGCACCTTTTTTTACATGAATGTTAATACTGTCCAATGCTTTATGTTCACCATAGATTTTGGTAAGCGAATGTGTTTCAAGAATATAGTGATTCATAATATTTCACTCCTTATGCTTTTATTGTATATCAAAAGCATTATCTGAACAATTGATTATCATTAACCGAATATTAAATTTTGATAAAATCAAAATAACTGTCCGGATTTTTATTTCCGGACAGTCTTAATTTTCATAAGATGTTATAATTCTATCATAAAATATTTTGTATAATCATCTGCACATTTTGAGACACGGATAGTTCCGCCGTGCCGCTGAATGATTCGCTTGGTGATGGCAAGACCTAAACCGCTGCCATGTCCGGCAGTTCGGGCGGTATTTTCTGTAACAAACGGCTCGAAAATATCCATATCTTCAGGGATAGCGTTTCCGCTGTCAGAAATTCTGACAATGGCTTTTTCGTTTTCTCTCGTAACAAAAATTTCCGCTTTGATGCTGTCGGGATTGTGTTTGTAGATGTTCACAATCAGATTAGAGAACGCTCTTTTCAGTTCGTTTTTGTCGCCTGTGATGAGGATTTCCGTTTCTGGAATATCAATTTCAAGGTCAATCTGATGTTCTTCGAAATCGCAGTAATTCTCTGCAACAATATCCCTTATCAGGGTACAAAGGTTAATTGATGTCAGATTTGGCTTGTATTCTTCTGTGCCGAATTTGGCATAATCAAATAAAGTATTGACCATATCATTCATACTGTTGGATTTCCGATAGATAATGTCAAAAATTTCCTGTTGTTCGTCTGGCTTGATTTTTCCGTCAGACAATGCCTTTGCAAAACCCTGCATGGAGGTCATGGGTGTTTTCAGGTCGTGAGCAATCGCAGCATATAACAAATTTTGTTCTTTCACTCTGCGTTCACTCTCTTGTTTCAACACCTTTCCTATGCGCTTATAAAAAAAATATGCAGCAACAATTTGTATGAAGATGCTTGCCAAAAAATAGACAAGCCCCAGCTTTTCCCAAAGAACAGGCTCTAACATTTCCTTCAAATATTCTAAGTATAAAGCATCAAGATTTCTGATAAATATTATGATACCCACACTGCAAATCAGGAAATTTGAAAATATTTTGTTTTTTAGTGAAAGTGTTTTTTTATGTTTCAAAGCGATACCCTAACCCCCTGATAGTCTTAATATGTTCACTGCCTATCTTGTCACGCAGACGGCTGATAATGACACGGATGGTATTATCATCAACTGCGCCGTCGTCATACCAAGCACTTTCATAGATTTGTTCTTTGGTGAAAACACGTTTCGGCTGTGACATCAATAATTCCAGTACCTTGAATTCCGCCTTTGTCAGTTCGATAGTTTCGCCGTTTCTTACAATAATGCATTCCGTTAGATTCAGCGAAATATTGCCGACAGTGATAATACTGACTTGTTGTTTTTGTGGAGCTGTCTGATTGAGACGACGGAGCTGTGCCTTGACTTTGGCGGAAACTTCCAGCGGTTCAAAAGGCTTTGTGATGTAATCATCTGCGCCCAAATCAATACCAAGCACTCGGTCAGAAAGTGTAATTTTAGCAGAAACTACCATGACAGGAATATATCTTTCCTGCTGTCTGATATATTTGATAAGCTGATAGCCGTCAATTTTCGGCATCATAATATCGACAATGGCAAGGTCTATGGAAACCCCTTTCAAGATTTCCATAGCCTGTGCGCCGTCATTTGCTTCAAAAACAGTATTTTCATCTGTTTCAAGGTAGATTTTCAGCAGTTTCACGATTTCTTTTTCGTCGTCTGCAATTAAAATATTTGGCATTCTCTCACGTCCTTATAAAGTCCAGAATCTGTAAAGCTGAAACATGATGATGAATACGAAATATGCAATTCCCAGACCAGCCCAAATGAACTGTTTTACTTTTGTTCCGGTTTTCATGTCGTCAGCCTTAATTGTATTATAACATAAAATTCCACCATTTGCAAGAGATGCAAGCCCAATTATCATTGCCATGATTCCGGAAATTGCTGTGACTGTCGGATTGACTGCACCGATTATCATGGTAAACAATGCAAAGATAATGCTTGAAACACCATAAACACCCTGCTGACCTAAAATTTGCTTATCTGCAAAAGTGTATTTCTTTTTCAGGAACAACTTGACAAGAATCGTCAAAAGACAGCCAATTCCCAAGAGCAGGAATCCATAGATTGTAACCATCCCCAATGTTCGGGAATCACTTTTTACATAGTCTGAACTCATCATTTCCATTTTGTCATTATTGATATACATAAACATCGTTCTGCCGTTGTCTTTCATCACATATTGATGTTCTGCAAGGGGAATCAATTCCGCACTGCCCACCGGAAAACCGAACAATCTCATAGAATATGTGCCGTAGTTGTTTTTACTCCACGGCATAAGACCGCCCATATAGGACATTGCCTTTGCTGAACCGCTGGAAATGGAACGTTTGGTGAAATAAGTTCCGCTGACGTTAGTATCTTCTGCAACGGCTGTATTCTGGAATGCCTCTCTTTCGGTGACATCGCCAAAGATGAGGTCAGGAATGCCATAATTGAAAGCGCATTCTCCGCATTCGTTCGCCATGACAACAACACCAAGACCGCTTTCAGGGTCAAATACCAGATTACAAGAGCATCCGCCTGTATTTCCGCCGTGTCCTAATGTTTGTACTTTATATTCAGAAGTCCAGAGACCGTGGGCATTTTTGATAATATCGGAGTCGCCATAGTAAGAAGTTGCTGTGAACATTTCTTCTCTTGTGGTGTCATTCTCGAATAAAGGGCAATC
>DJXD01000034.1 GCA_002449585.1 Ruminococcus sp. UBA7013 | reverse complement strand
GGCGGTTTGATAAAATTCTGTTCCATCTTGAAAAATCTCCTTTTATAGTAAATATTATTTCTGATGTCCTTTTTTTCTGCGCTTATCCTGATACATATCAATATCAGAATGCTTGATACAATCCAGAATACTGCTGTTCTGATCAGACATCACACTATATCCAAAAGAAACGCTCAGCCTGATCCCTTTGACAGAGTAAGAAACTGTATTTTCTTTCATAGCCTGGATGAGTTGTTCTGTTTCTTTGGCCGTAGTTTGGGGGAGGAAAGCAATAAATTCATCTCCGCCCATCCGGAAGATACAGCTTTTTTCGGGAAGCACTTCCTGCATCAGGGTGATGCACATTCGGATATAAGCATCTCCGATCATATGGCCATAAGTATCATTGACCATTTTCAGACAATCGCAATCAGCAGAAATCACGCTGATTGGATATTGTGCAGTAGATTTTAATTCTTGGGTATATTCTTCCAGATAACTCCGGTTATACAAGCCAGTAAGCTGATCACGGATAGAACGTTCTTTCAATTCTTGTTTTAATAATTCCTGTTCTGTGACATTATTGATCAATGCAATAATCCCTCTGACTCTGCCATCACTAAAAAACAGTGGTTCTTTGATAATTTGCAAATATTCTGGAACATCCCCATTTTCTTGGATAATATAAGAAGTGCCTTTCCCGGTTTGTATTAATTTTCGATCGGATTCCATAGCGAGCTTTGCATTTTCTTTATCTTTACGAATATCCATATCTGTTTTTCCGCAGATTGTCCAGTTTGGATCTTCATCATGTTCAAAATGCTGCCATTTCTGAGAAGAAAAAACATATCTGCCTTTTGCATCTTTCAGATAAATATTAGCAGGGAGAACTTTCAGCATTTTTGCAAATTCTGAAAAAGAGACAGAATTAATTAATTCTTCCGTATTGCGAAGGCGATTTTTGATAATTTCTGAAAAAATAGGCTTCCGGATGCAATCTGTCACAACGCCCCCCAGAAAGGAAATATCTTTTTGAATATGAATATCATCTGTAATAATCAGCACGGCTGTTGAAAAAATATAATGATGACCGGCATTCAAAAAATCAATTAAAAGCTGTGAATCTTCTTTTTCTGATGGATATTCGAGGAATACAGCTGAAAAATCTTCCTGCTGGTTTTCCAGAATCTGCATTGCTTCGCTGACAGTTTCGACATCTGTCACATCTGATGAAAGTTTTCTGATTTCGTCTGAACATGTTTTGTCATTACTGATAATTAATAATTTCTGCATATTTTTCCTCCTTCCAGCTTTGATTTCTGAAACAACAGAAAGACCCGCCCTCTATTATAGAGAGCAGGTCAAAGAGCGGTCAGTTCTGTGCGATGATTTCTAATAACTGATTTATATTTTTCTTGCCGAATATGGGTTTCCCGTCATTGATCACCATGCAAGGCACACTCATGACCTGATATTTATCTTTCCATGCAGGAAAATGATTAAGATCATAAACTTCTGCGCTGACATTATCATTCAAAGAAGCAATTCTTTGTGCAGACATGACCAATTCCGGGCACATCGTGCAGGAAAGAGAAACCATGATCCGCATATCAACAGGCTTGTCAATATTCAGAATTTGCTGACGGATAGCATCATCCAGCGGCTGGCCAGCACTTCCGATATTATACAGCCCCAGAATAAATGATGTGAATTCATGACCACCAGGAACGCCATGAAAAGCCAATCCTGTGAATACATCATCTTTGAAAACTTTGACACAAGGTTTATCAGCAAGATCTTCTGACATGATTTCAACCTGGATCTTATCTGTAAGGCTTGCCATTTCTTGCATATAAGCTTTTAATTCCTGAGAAACAGGACGCTCATCAAGATATAATTTTAATACAATCGAATTTTGCAGCCTGCTGAAAACGGTCTGCATTTGCTGAACAGTATCCGGATCAAAAACAGAACTGGAATTATCTGATGCAGGGGCGGAATCTGTTTTGATCTGTTCAGGCTTTTTGGGGATGATGCCTGTTTTCCGCTGGAGTTCCTGTGCATAACGCTCTAATTCTGTAGCGGCAATTGCAGCATCTCCTACAGCGGTGACAACCTGCCGCAGATTCTTGACACATACATCACCAGCGGCATACAGCCCATCTACACTAGTTTTCTGATTTCTGTCTGTGATAATATATCCTTGTGCATTGATCTCTGCAATATTTTTGACGAGTGCTGTAGATGGCTCATATCCTGCAAAGACAAATACACCAAATGTATCATTTTCTTTTGCAGTATAATTCATGATTTCGCCGGTCTTATTATTTTTATAAATCAGCTCTTTCAGCGCACTATCACCAGATACAGAAATCACTTCTGCATTTGTCAGAACGGTAATTTTCGGATGTTTTTTTGTTTCTTCGGCTACAGATGCCGCACAGGTGAAATCATCTTCCCTGACAAGCACAGTGACATGAGAAGCGTATTTTGTCAGGAAAACGCTTTCTTCTGCGGCCGCAAAGCCTCCGCCGATTACAAATACTTCTTTTCCGGTGAAAAATTCCCCGTCACAGGTTGCACAATAGGCAACACCATGCCCCTGAAATTCTGATTCACCTGTAAAGCCGATCTTTCTGGGATGCGCACCTGTTGCCAGCAATACGCCATAACTCTGTAATTCCCCTTTTGATGTCTTTATCTTTTTGAAATCGCCGTTCATGTCGATGCTTTCGACTTCCGCAAGCAGAAATTCTGCGCCGAATGCTTCAGCCTGTTTGCGCATGGTTTCCGTCAGAGCCTTGCCGCTGGTTTTTCCGACACCTGGATAATTCACAATTTCAGAAGTAATGGTAATCTGTCCGCCAAATGTTTCTTTTTCCACGACAAGCACTCGATAACATGCCCGTGCTAGGTAGAGAGCCGCCGTCAATCCGGCAGGCCCTCCCCCGATAATGATAACATCATAAAGATTCTTGCGATCTGACATTACAGCATACCCACTAAATCAAGACTCGGCTTTAAGGTTTCCGCACCGGGTTTCCATTTTGCCGGACAAACTTCATCACCATGTTCATATACAAACTGAGAAGCTTGCACTTTCCGAAGCAGTTCATCGGCATTTCTTCCCACATTTCCGCCGCTGACTTCATAGGCAACAATCTTTCCATCCGGATTGATGATAAATGTTCCTCTTTCAGCAAGACCCGTTTCAGGAATCAGCACTTCGAAATCTTTAGAAAGTGCCTGTGTTGGATCGGCCAGCATCGGATACTGAATTTTTTTGATACGATCAGAAGCATCATGCCATGCTTTGTGAACAAACTGGGTGTCAGTGGAAACGGAATAAATCTCACAGCCGATTGCTTTGAATTCTTCATATTTATTAGCGAGATCTTCCAGTTCAGTAGGGCATACAAAGCTGAAATCAGCCGGATAGAAGAAGAAGACACTCCATTTTCCCATAATATCAGCTTTTGTCACTGGCTTAAATTCTCCGTTCTGGAAAGCCATTGCAGCAAATTCGCTGACTTCTTTGTTAATTAATGACATTAGATCAGATCCTTTCTGAATGATTTGTTTTATTATTATATCATAAATTCATAAAAAAGTCAAGTCGAAATAAAAGAAATTTGTATTATTTTTCATGATCATGAAAATGAGGATTGACTTTTCATAGAAAATATGTTATGATAATAATTAGCAAATGCTAATTTATCAATAAGGAGTATTAGAATTATGGCGCAATATTTAGATATGCCAGAAGAAAGCAGGATTTATTTCATGAATCAGCTTTCTGAATTATATCCGCCTGAAAAAGCAAATCTGCAATGGCAGAAACTACTTGCTATTTATCGGCAGTTTGTCGCAGATATGCCCGATATTGGCGGAAAGAAAAATATGATGTGGACTAATCTTTATGGCGCAGTGGCCTGTTTCGCATGGTATGAATTATTTGACAGAAAACTATCAGAAAAAGAAATGAAAGCGGTTCTTCAGGGAAATACAACTCAGAATTCCCAGAAAAAACCTTTTCTTGCAAAGCTTGATTTTAATCAGAAAGCTGTCCGCTGTGTGCTGCATGGCGCAGTCCGGCTCGTTGGGAAAAAATTGAATCAGAATAAAGAAAATGGCTCATGGGGCAATACATGGGGCATTGAAGTGAATCCCTTGCATCGTGAACTCTCCCCCGCCTATAGAG
>DJXD01000008.1 GCA_002449585.1 Ruminococcus sp. UBA7013 | reverse complement strand
GAGGAAGCCCCCGCCTCTTTAGGCGAGGGAGGATGTCACCATCACAGATCTAGTATTGCTCAAAAAATGGCTGTCTGGTGCAGATGTTCCGCTTGCAAACTGGAAAGCCGCTGATCTGTGTGAAGATGATCGGTTAACAATCTTTGATCTATGTCTCATGAAAAAAGCATTGCTTAAATAATAAACGAAAGGAATATGTTTATGCCATTTATTAATATCAAAACAAATCAGTCTGTTTCACAAGATCAGCAGACGACAATCAAAGCCGGATTAGGCAAAGCTATTTCCACACTGCCGGGAAAATCAGAACAGTGGCTGATGGTCGGCATTGAACCTGAATATGTATTATATCATCAGGGAACAGATGCCCCCGCCGCTATGGTAGAAGTACAGATTTATGGCGGCGCATCCTCTGCCGCTTATGATGCTATGACCGTACAGATCAGTAATCTTCTTAATTCTGCGCTGAATATCCCTAAAAATCGAATCTATATCAGCTATCTGAGTACACCAGATTGGGGTTGGAATGGCCATAATTTCTGAAAGTATTTCCCTATATTCTGAATCATCCCAAAAAATGAGCTCACCTTTTTCAGGTGAACTCTTTTTTTTATCAATCAATAATCGCCGCTGATCCCGTGCAGATAATTTTCTTTGTTCCGTTCGCTTTGCGAATAATCAAACCTGCATCATTGGTAAATCCTTCAGCAAATCCTTCTTCTCCCTTATCTGTCCGCACTTGATGCCCCAATGTACAGGAATTTGCTGTATAAGTCTCCAGATACGTATGTTCTGCAATCTGATCAAGATATTTTTCCAGATGAATTAAAATCTCCGCCGCCAGATCACACCGCCGAATTTCAATCCCTGTTTCCGTTTCCACATCCGAAGCAATCGCTTTCAGCTCCTCCGGACAATCCGGATCAGGATGCAGATTAATCCCGATTCCAATCACTAAATAATCCATATGATTTGTTTCTGCATTGAAACTCCCCTCTGACAGGATACCACAGATTTTTTTGTGATTCAAAAACAGATCATTCACCCACTTGATCTGACTTACAACACCAAATTTCTGCAATGCCTGATGTACTGCCGCCGCTGTACATGCTGTAACACTCATCATAGAAGAAACAGACAGATCCAGCCGCTCGATCACAGAGAAATACAATCCCCCTTTCGGAGAATAAAAATCTCTTCCCATGCGGCCACGTCCATTTTCTTGCTGATCGGCTATGATCACTGTACCTGTTGGCGCATTTTCTACCGCCAATTGTTTGGCAAGGCGATTTGTAGAATCCAGTTTTTCAAAATGCTGAATCTGCCAATTTGTATGAGTATCCTTTTCCAAAAGCGAAAGCAAATAATCACCGCTGTACATATCCGGGATTTCAAGCAAAAGATACCCCCGGTTTGTGATGCAATCCATCCTACACCCTTCATCTTCCAAATATTGCACCGTTTTCCAGATCGCTGTCCGGCTGACACCTAATTTCCTGGAAATCTTTTCACCTGAACAATAACATGGCATTCCCTGAATTAATTCAAATAATACTTTTTCTTTGAGATTCGATTTCATATTAATCACTTTCTTTCCGGTTTATGATATAACATATAAATAAACTGCATAATATGCTGATAACTATGCGCACTTTCAGGAAATGCATTTCCCATTGTGGCATAAATATGAAACATTTCCGGCTGAATTTCACAGATCACCGGCACATGTGCCTGTCTTAACTTTCTTGTGATCGTGAGCGTATCACTCAGCAGCATTTCATCTCCTCCGGCTGTCAGCATCATCGGCGGAAAATCATGATATTCTGCATATACCGGAGAAACATACGGATCAAACCGATCTGCATCCCCCAGCCACGAATAAATATCACTATGATGAATCAATTTTCTTTTTTCTTCTGTCAGCACTTCTCCTAACTCTCCAAATTCGATATCTTTCCCATAATTTTCTTTAAAAGAAGCCCCGGAAGCTGTCATATCTGCCCACGGAGAAATACAGAAAGCCCCTCTTGGAAGCGTCTCCCCTTGATCACGCAGTTTCAAAAGCAATGCTAATACTAAATTTCCCCCGGAAGAATCGCCGCCAATGATAATATTTTTAGGATCATAACCCTGATTCTGAATCAGATCTTTCCAGAGATCTAATGCTTCATTTAGTTGTACCGGATATTGATATTCCGGGGCGGTGCGATAATCCAGAAAAATAGTTTCTCCATTATCAGCGGCCTGACTGAAATCCGGTGCAAACTTGCGATATGTTCCGAATAATCCTGCAATATATGCACCCCCATGAAAATATAACAGCAATCTTCCTGAAGGTTCAAATGCATTGCGCAAACGTTCATATCTTGTTCCGGCTTTGGTTTCCTCTTCAAATCGGATAAATCCATCCGGACAGGAATCACTTTCGAGCTTCTGAGAAAAACGTTTCAGCTTACTGATAATATCCGCATGATAGGGATTAAAATTACTCAGCCGGTACATCATTGCTCTGTAAATTCTGCCTTTGAGCGAAATCATTCTATCACCTCTTGTAAAAATAATAACCTCATTCATTATAACATAAATCAGCCCAAATTGCAAGCAAAATTTGTGAAAAAATATCATATTTCTGAATTTAAACACATAAGATCCACCAAGGGGCTTTTTCATGCAAAATTATTTTCATATTGCACTGGCCGGAAATCCCAATGTGGGAAAATCCACCGTATTCAATGCCCTGACAGGAATGCATCAGCATACAGGCAACTGGACAGGGAAAACCGTCACAACAGCAGAAGGCAGTTTTATCTATCAAGATCAAAAATTCTTGATCACAGATCTGCCCGGCACGTATTCCCTTCGGGCAAATTCTCCAGAAGAAGCCGTTGCACGGGATTATCTCTGTATTTCTCGCCCGGATGCCGTCGTCATTGTCTGTGATGCCTGCTGTCTGGAACGAAATCTGAATCTTGTCTTTCAAATCATGGAAATCACAGATCAGATTTTATTATGCATCAATCTTCTTGATGAAGCAGAAAAAAAACAGATTGCAATTGATCTTTCTAAATTAGAACAAATTTTAAAAATACCTGTGATCGGCATGAGCGCACGGAATGGCCGGGGCATATCTGAATTAAAACAGCGGCTTTTTGCAATGACATTGCAAAAACAGCATTCTGATTTCCAGATGTATTATCATGATACGCTGGAGGCCAGTCTCCAGATCATCATAGATCTGATTAATCCCTATGCAGATCCATTCCCCACAAGATGGGCGGCTTTGCGCATTCTGGAACAAGATTCCACTGTCACGCTTCTGTCTCTCCCTGAACAGATTTCAGATCAAATCCGGGATTTACAGGAGGATCTTATCAAACAGGGCTTTTCTTCGGAACAGATTCAGGATCATGTGATCTGTACTTTGATGCATCAGGCAGAACAAATTTCTCAAGAAGTTATTTCTTCCCCTCCAGATCATCAGCGTGACAGAAAAATTGATCATATTTTATTAAGCCGGATTTTTGGCATCCCGATCATGTTATTATTCCTGAGCGGCATTCTCTGGCTGACCATGATCGGCGCAAATGTCCCAAGTGCTTTATTATCAGATGCTCTGTTCCGGCTGGGCGAACAGATCCGCTCCGGATTGCTCCAGATCCATGCCCCGGAAATGCTGACAGAACTCTTGATTGATGGGATTTATAAAATATTAGCCTGGGTAATCGGCGTAATGCTTCCGCCAATGGCAATTTTCTTTCCCTTGTTTACGCTTCTGGAAGATGCCGGCTATTTGCCCAGAATCGCCTTTCAATTAGATCATGCATTCCAGTGCGCAGGCGCATGCGGAAAACAATGTCTAACCATGATGCAGGGACTTGGATGCAATGCCTGTGGCGTGACTGGCTGCCGGATTATTGATTCTCCACGGGAACGCATGCTTGCCATTCTGACAAATGTTTTCACCCCTTGCAATGGAAGATTTCCCCTATTGATCTCCATGATCAGCATGTTTTTTGCGGCTGGAACAGCTTTTGATTCTGTTCTGTCTGCCATGATCCTGTTACTGCTATTACTGCTTGGAACAGGCATGACGTTATTGATCTCAAAATTATTATCTAGAACGATCCTGAAAGGCTTGCCGTCTTTTTTTCTGTTGGAGCTTCCGCCTTATCGAAAACCGCAGATCGGAAAAGTGCTGATTCGTTCTGTCTTTGATCGGACATTATTTGTCTTAGGCCGTGCCTGTGTTGTTGCCGCACCTGCCGGGCTGATCATCTGGATTCTTGCACATTATCATCTTTTATCTGGGATCTGTACATTTCTGCATCCATTTGCAAATCTATTCGGCCTTGATGGTGTCATCCTGACGGCGTTTTTGCTGGGATTTCCGGCAAATGAAATTGTCATTCCTCTCATGCTCATGATGTATTCTGCACAGGGAACGCTGACAGAAATCAACGATCTTTCTATGATAAAGCAGATTTTTATTTCTAATGGCTGGACATGGGGAACGGCATTATGCACCATACTTTTTTCACTGATGCATTTTCCTTGCTCGACAACGGTTCTGACGATTTATAAAGAAACCAAAAGCCTGAAATGGACTTTATTTTCGATTCTTCTCCCGACTTTATGCGGATTATCCTGCTGTTTTCTTGTCAATCTGCTGTTCTGAAAAATAAAAACGCCGGTGCATCTGCATCGGCGTTTTTCTGATTGGGGTGGAAGGATTTGAACCCTCGAAATAACGGAGTCAGAGTCCGCTGCCTTACCACTTGGCGACACCCCAGTTGATTCTTGCTGTTTCTCAATCAGCTTTTATATTATATCACAATCTATGCTATTTGTCAATAGCTTTTTCAAAAATTTTTTTAAAATTTTTAATCTCATGAAATCTGATTGTTTTTTAATCAAAATCGGCTCAAAAAATGTGAGTTTCTACAAAAATCACTTTGCATCTTGATTTTTCTGGATTCTATGCTATAATAAAAGTGAGTTAAAATCAAGTTAAATGCATGTAAAATTTCTGTATCCTTTGTGAGGCTGTATGCCCAGTACGCCCTGACAAAGCGGACAGAATCCTGCATTTTTCAGAAAGAAGGATGATTTTTATGATGGCGGCGCAAACCGTTGCAGTTATCATCTTTGTAGCAATGTTTATTTTGATCATTATGGACAAGATCGAAAAGCATTATGTTACACTTGGATGCGGACTGCTGACTTTAGTCGGAGTCTTCGGAATCTGCATGCAGGATTTCGGAGCAATGTGGGATACTATTAATCTGAAAGCCATTGCTACGGCAGAATTTTGGCATACAACCGGCACAGAAACAGAATCCGGCGGCATTGACTGGGCGACAATCTTGTTTCTTGGTGGTATGATGATCATGGTGGAGGGTATGGCAAGAGTTGGATTTTTCAACTGGCTCTGCCGAAGAATTGCCAAAATGGTGCATTATAAGACAATCCCTATTTTCTTCGCATTTATGGCAATGTCTTTTATTCTCGCCATGTTTATTGATTCTATCACAGTGATCTTATTCCTTGCTTCTGTTACGATTGAATTAGCAAGATTATTAAAATTCAATCCTGTTCCCATGATTCTTTCAGAAATTTTCTGTGCTAATCTGGGCGGATCAGCAACTATGTGCGGAGATCCTCCGAATATCATCATTGGTTCTAATCTGCATTATGCTTTCATGGATTTTGTTGAAAATACTGGTGTTGCGGCATTGCTTTCTTTTATCTTCATCGTGGCTTATTTCTATCTTGTCATGCATAAAGAACTCGCTGGCGAAGGGGTCAGCGAAGAAGAAATTGCAAAAATGCCTTCCCCGGAAAGCTTTATCACAGATAAAAAAGGCTTCTGGATCAGCCTTGTGATTTTCCTCTGTGCCGTTATACTCCTGATCACACATAGCTCCACTGGCTTGACAGTGGCTTTCATCGGGGTTGTGATTGCCGCTGTTACGCTGATCACATCCGCTAAACATATCAAAGAAGTGCTTCATGGTGTGGATTATAAAACCCTGTTATTCTTCACTGGCTTATTCATTGTCGTCGGCGGGCTGGAACAAACAGGCGTTCTTGAAATCATTGCCGGATTTATCAGCAAAGTCTGTGGCAGCAATTATTATTTGATGGTTGCTATTATTATCTGGGTTTCCGGAATTGCCAGCGCATTTATTGATAATATCCCCTTTGCGGCAACTATGGTTCCCATTATCAAAGAATTATCCGCCGGAAGTGATCCGCTTCTTGCAACACTTGCATGGTCATTGGCCATGGGCACGGATGTCGGCGGTTCTGCCACTCCAATCGGTGCATCTGCCAATGTTGTCGGCACATCTGCCGCCGCTAAAGCTGGCCATCCGATCGGCTGGGGCGAATATTGTAAGAAAATGGCGCCTGCTACGATCATTGTCATGCTGATCAGTACAATTTATATCTGTCTGCGCTATGTGACAAAACTTTGATCTCTTAACGCTCTGCACAAAAATGCTTTGTGCAGAGCTTTTATTTTTTCTGCAAAATTTTGAAAAAACCCTTGACAAATTTCAAAAAAACAGGTATAATTATCTGTGAATGGTGTCACAGAGTAACCGCCTGCTGATGCCTGCGCCTATTTTTCAGGATTCCCCGTTCCTGATGTATAGTCATGGGCGTATCTGCTGATAGATTCAGAAAATATCATAAATTGGAGGAATATATCTATGTCAACGACAATGCCAAAGGCTGCCGAAATCAGCCGTAAATGGTATATTTTAGATGCTACTGACAAGCCCCTTGGCCGTGTGGCTGCTCAGGCCGCTGTGCTGCTCCGTGGCAAACACAAGCCGATTTTTGCACCGCATGCAGATTGCGGCGATTATGTCATTATCATCAACTGCGAAAAAGCCATTCTCACCGGAAAGAAGCTGGAACATAAAAAATTCTACTGGCATACCGGTTGGATCGGCGGTATCAAAGAAGTATCTTATAAAAAACTGATGGCTGAAAAACCTGACCAGGCTATGACAATCGCTGTCACTGGAATGCTTCCGCATAATACCCAGGGCGCAAATCAGCTGAAACGTCTGCGCACAGTCAAGGGCACAGAGCATAAACATGCTGCTCAGAAGCCTGAAGTTTATGAATTCTAATCAGAGGAGGGTAAATCATGTACGAACCTAAAGTTGCTTATCATTATGGCACAGGCCGGAGAAAGCACTCTGTTTCCAGAGTCAGACTGATTCCCGGCAGTGGCAATATCACCATCAACGGCAGAGGCATTGACGATTATTTTGGCCTCGAAACACTGAAACTGATTGTCCGTCAGCCTCTGACTCTGACTGATACACTGGATAAATTTGATGTAGTCTGCACAGTAACTGGCGGCGGTGTTACCGGACAGGCTGGTGCAATTCGTCACGGAATTTCCCGTGCTCTGCTTCAGTATGATGCTGAACTTCGCCCGGCACTGAAGAGCGCAGGCTTCCTGACTCGTGACCCCAGAATGAAGGAAAGAAAGAAATATGGTCTCAAGGCTGCCCGTCGTGCGCCGCAGTTCTCCAAGAGATAAAAAATTGCCTTTTTATGAGTATTACATGAATATGGTGAATTTCATACAATAACTAATAGATAGCTAACCAAAAAGGCATTCATCTGTTGGTGAATGCCTTATTTGTATAAAGAAGTGATACAAGTTGGATATCAGCTTTAAACCAACTGAAAAAGCAGTATTATTGGTTAAGGAATATGTGGTTAAAGGGACTATTCTTAATTACTGTATTGATATACCTTTTTCCCAAAAAGTAGGCGACTTAATGACATCAGAGTCTTTACAAAGATTCAAAAGCGGAAATAGTTGTACTATTGATATTTTAATACTTGACCAAGATTCAAAAGTATTGATTCATAAAGAGACTACCTGTTTATTTTATGATAACAGTAAGATCAGAATCAATCTTCCTTCTGATTTTCATACAAAGTTACAACAGATTTTCTGGTTTTCAACAGCAGTTTCCACGTGTGATAATAAGTATTTTAAAAACCTTGATGAGGAACTGATTGAAACCTGCAATATTATGGTCTATTCATCAAATACCCCTCTCGAAGGTCATCTTATTGATTCTATTGTATTCAAACCTGTAAAAATCGTGTCAAAAAATAGCATAGATTCCATGTCAAATGAAAAGAAAATGCTTGTTGATATGGCATCTAAGATCAGCGATTCTGGTTTGTTCATTCTTAAAACAAAGACTAAAAATAATAAAGATCTTCCTGAGAATGAAGTAATTTACGCTTCAGATTGGAAATCTGTTACTCAATTCAAAAATCAGCCTGATGTAACTAATTGCGTGTATTATCTCGCTAATCCAACTACAAAACTAGTATACATAGGAGAAGCACAACAATTGCTTAACAGGGTAGAGGTACGCAAAGTGAACTCTCCCCCGCCTATAGAG
>DJXD01000050.1 GCA_002449585.1 Ruminococcus sp. UBA7013 | reverse complement strand
CGGCTCTTTTCAAACGTTCAATATGCTTGCTCCGGATGGTGGCAGTCAGGTTGTCAATGACTTCTTCTAATGGCTCTACACGGAGAGCCTCTGTCAGATTCTCATGAATAAAGGCTTTCATGGTAATTTCTATAATTTCGGCAAGGGCAGCAGAGAGGGTGATGAAATCCGCTTTTGCTGTATCGGAGAAAACTTGTCCATTTTTCTGCATTTCTTCGGAAATTTCAACAATATTGATTGCATGGTCTCCAATTCGTTCAAAATCACTGATAAGATGAAGCAATTCAGAGATAGTATTGTTATCTGTTTCTGTTAAATCTTTTGACGAAAGCTGAATCATGAAAGTAGCAAGGGCATCTTCCATAAAATCAAGTTCCTGTTCTTTTTTTTCCACACTCTGCATTGTTTCGGAAGAATGTTGAAAAATATCCTGTAATGCTTCCAAAATGGCAGATTTGGCGATTTCCGCCATATCAGCTGTCTTTTCTCTGCATTGGGATACGGCGAGCGGTGGCGAGGAAAGCAGACGTTCATCAAGCATGACCTTCTGCTCCTGCTCATTGGTGGGAGGTATCACGGCATTGGCGAGTTTAACAAGTTGTCCAGTAAATGGCAATAACACCAATGTCGTTGCAATATTGAACACAGAATGCACCATTGCAATTTCTGCCGGACTGATAGCCTTATCTGTAAAACTAAACGAAAAGATTGCATTCAGCAAATAAAACGCTATTAGAAAGAAGATTGTGCCAATCATATTGAATGCCATATGTACAACAGTTACACGTTTCGCATTTTTAGTGACTCCAATTGAGGAGAGCAGAGCTGTCACACAAGTGCCGATATTCTGCCCCATGATAATCGGAATCGCCATTCTATAGGTGATAGAACCTGAAATAGAAAACGCCTGCAAAATTCCGACAGATGCCGCTGAGGACTGAATCACTCCTGTGAAAACTGCACCAAATAAGACACTCAACACAGGATTATTGAACGCAACAAGTAACTGTTTGAACTCTTCCATTTCCGTCAGCGGAGAAACTGCATTTTTCATCAGCTCCATACCGTACATCAGGACAGAGAAGCCAACTAAAATTGTTCCAATGTCCTGTTTCTTCTTCTTTTTGCTCCCCATGAGCAGAATCACACCCACCAGAGCTACAACAGGAGAAAAATTTTCCGGTTTCAGCAGTGAAAGCCAAAAACTGTCACTTTCAATGCCCGATAAGCTTAACAGCCATGCCGTCAGTGTCGTTCCGATATTAGAACCCATAATTACGCCAACAGTCTGCTCCAGTTCCATAATACCAGAGTTGACCAGCCCTACAAGCATCACTGTCAATGCGGATGAAGACTGCACAGCAACTGTAATTCCAACACCCAAAGCAAGACTTTTCAACGGATTGGAAGTCATCTTTTTCAGAGCCGTTTCCAGCTTTCCGCCTGCAATCTTCTCAAGACTTTGTGACATGACATGCATTCCAAACAAGAAAAATGCCAGCCCTCCGCATAATGTAAATAATGAAAAAATATCCATGATAGTTTCCTCTTGTTCATAACTTATGAGAATTTTCAAATGCAATTATCATTTCTGTACCAACATGAACAGTACTATTGACTGTGATTTGTGCATGATGATGCTCCGCAACGTGCCGGACAATAGAAAGCCCTAAGCCTGTCCCTCCGGTGGCACGGCTGCGGCTCTTGTCCACACGATAGAAACGCTCAAAAATTCTGGTTCTGTGTTCCTCTGGAATGCCAATGCCTGTATCTGCAACAATCAGCTTCCTGTCAGAAATCAGAATATCTACATTTCCGTTATCACGGTTATATCTGACTGCATTGTCTGTCAGATGATAGACTAATTCATAAATTTCAAGCCTGTTTCCGATAAAAATTTCTGACCGTCCACTGACGGAAATCTGTATTCCACGCTGTTGCGCAGTATGTGACAGCTGCATCCTGCATTCTTCTGCAATCTCATGCAGATTGATTTCATCCTGCATAGACACATCGCCGGACCTATCCAGCTCCGAAAGCCTGATAATATCACTGATGAGTGTCAGCAGACGTGTTGACTCCTGATGAATTTTCCCTGCAAATTCCTGTGCATCTTCCTTTGTTGCCATACCTGAAGCAATCAATTCTGCATATCCGGAAATTGAGGTCAATGGGGTTTTCAGTTCATGTGAAACATTGGCTGTAAACTCCTGTCTCATGTCTTCCTGTTTGTCACGCTGATAACGAATTTCATTTATTAAAGGCAAAAGCTCCGGATAAATTTCATCTTCCTCCTGCGAGAACTCCTGTTTTTGAAGCAATTTCGGAATTTTTCTGATGGGAGACAGCAAATTCTCTGTCAGTCTGGTAGAGACAATGACCGAAATCATGATAATGACCAAAAACATCACCAAAAGAAAGAAAATTGATTTTTCAAACAAGGCAAATATGGAATTTGCTTCTACAGATACTCGAAGAACGTTCCCATCTTCCAATAAAAGCGCATAATAATAATCTTCTGTACCTATTGTATCAGAATAGCGTGTGTCCTTGCCTTCCCCACTCTGGAATGCTTGCTGAATTTCTGGACGGTTGAAATGATTCTGCATTTCCAGCACATGAGCATCACTTTCAAACAGAACTGTGCCATTTTCAGAAATCAAAGTAATCCGGAATGTTTCTGATGCAAATGTCTGTAAGCCAATCACAGAATCCAGATTATCATAGCTATGCGCCAGAACTCTGCATTCATCTGCAAGATTCTGTTCTACTTCTTCACGGAATAACCTGTGATACAGGATAGAACAGGCAAACATACTCAGCAATGCCGCCAATATTCCCATGTAAAACAGGAGAAGTATCATTTTGCGTTCCAATGTCAGTCCCCTTTTTTGAGTTTATAGCCGACATTCCGGACTGTGACAATCAAAGCTCCCTTTTCTTTCAACTTTCTGCGCAAAGAATTGATATGCACATCTAGAGTTCTGACAGAATTTTCACAAGTATAGCCCCAAATCCGCTGCATTAGGACTTCTCTTGTATACACAACCCCGGGACGGCTAAGAAATAACTTCAACAATTCAAATTCTTTATAGGTCAGTTCTATCTGCTGGTTGTCGGATGTAACAGTCCGATTCAAACTTGAAAGCACAATGTTATGACAGCTATAGGAATCCTCATTCACGGCATTGCGCAACCTTGCTTTGATACGGCTCAACAGTTCCATCACTCCGAATGGTTTGCAGATATAGTCATCTGCACCAGAATCCAACCCCTTGACGGTATCTATTTCTGTTGATTTTGCTGAAACAATAATAATTGGAATCATTGAAGTTTCTGTATGACTTTTGAGTGACTGCAAAACTGTTAGACCATCTTCATCAGGGAGCATCATATCCAACAGTATCAAATCCGGAAGCTGTTTCTGTATCGCTGTATGAAAATATTTCGGTTCTGCAAAACCTTGGGTTTCATATCCGCTATTTTGGAGTGCATAAGTTTCCAATTCACGGATATTATCATCATCTTCAAGGATATATATCAACATTTCAGTTTGTCCTCCTGTTTTCTTTATTTCAGTTTATCACAGAAATGTAAAATCCACAATACATCCTATGTAAAATAGATATGAAATTTTAGATAAGCCTTATAAAATAAAAAAATCCCTCTGAGACTATTTCAAAGGGATTGCTATTTTTTTATTTGATTTTCATTAGGAACTGTGCAGAATTAAATAATACATTCTATATTAAAAATCGCAAAAATAAAATAACTTTCACGACTTAATTGTAGTACTTATTTACGCACAGTTCCTTATTTAAGCAATTTTTATCTATAAAATTAGCCTTGACTTTTGCTCAAAAATATGCTAGAATTTAACTATGCAGTGAAAAAGAGTACAGGTATTGGCGTGTCTGTACTCCCCTTCCGGCATTTATGCAGTAAACTTTTGATTTCCAAGCCAATTGTTTACCTTGTATTCTCATTATAACATAGCTATATCCGTTTGTCAAGAGTCTTTCTGACGATTTTTACGGGATAAATATATCAATTCATGAGAGTATACCCTCTTGCATGAATATCCAATGACCGGATATGCTCACAAAGCACTACACCTGTCGTCACTGTCCTTTCATCCAAAGGGACATGAAGCGGAAACTTATTATTCGTGTTTGTAATAGGGCAAACAATCGTCATATTTGTTTTTTCATTAAAAAAATTATTGCTGACGACTAAAGCCGGACGAGTCCCACGCTGTTCATGTCCTGACTGGGGATTAAAATTGATTCTAATAATCTGACCTTGCTTTACCATACTTCATTCCCCTCCGGTTCGCCCCAATTTATTTCGGTAGCCTGATATTCATCGTGATAATCTTCAAAAAGTTCCTGAATGGATTTTTTCTTTTCTTTAGCAGATTTGAGTACAATTTCATCTTCTTTGAGAATGATTTCAATTTGCTGTCCCTCTGTCCAGTTCAGTGTGTCAAGCAGAATCTTAGGAATCCGCAGACCCTGACTGTTTCCCCATTTCTGAATGTTTGTTATCATAGAAAACACTCCTTTCATTCTGTATATACTTAGTATATACTATTTTTATCAAAATGTCAAGTATTTGTATAAAATTATTTTCACAATAACTGCAACTTATTCTAGTAACATCACTTTGACAATATCTGCTCTTTTAAAAAATGAATTTTTCGTTTTGTAATATAATCTGGATTATGATAATTTAGATTATATTATTTTCTGGATTTAACAAGCCATTTTGTTAAAAAAATTCCCTCTCTGTGTGGAGAGGGATATTATTTTTCTGTCTTCTTTCATACAAATATGATGTTCTTCACATTATATCCGGCAATCAGCGAATCATGTGTGAGAAATTTCATATCTTCTGCAATCGCTTGACAAATCAAAATCCTGTCAAAAGGGTCTTTATGTTTTGGAGCTGAATCAGGTCTTGTCAGTTCTGCCAGCTTATGAATGCTCTTTGATGTAAACTGTACTAATAAAAATCCAGCAGTTTCATTGCTGACTCTCTCAATGGCTGCTGCTGAATAAGGCATAAGCATTGGATTATTAATATGCTTGATTTCGATTTCCCATAACGAAATCACACTGTAATAAATTTCATTGTTTGGGTCATTGATTATCTCTTTTGCCTTTTCTGGAAGATTTGGAGAATTCATCAGTGACCAAATTAAAATATGGGTGTCCAGCAATATTTTCATATCAAGTCACCACTGTTTTCAAATGATTCTTCAATTTCCTTATCCATTGCCATAAAAATCTCATCAAAATTCTCTGGCAGAGGCGGAAGAACACCAACACCACCACCAATGCGTTTCCTCGCATTAGGAGTTTCGTTTGCAGTCAGCTCAAACGGAATTTTCTGTTCTGAAACTGCTTTTTTAGCAAATACACAGATGGCTGTTGACATCGTTAAGCCGATACTTTTGCAGAGAAGGTCAAATTCTGTTTTCAAATCTTCGTCCATGCGAACACTAATATTTGTCTGTGCCATAAATCACACTTCCTTTCTTTTTACATTATACCACATTTCATGTACATTGTCAAGCAAATGTATTTTATTTTTCATGAATTATGCTCAATTCAGTTTTGATTTAACTTGATTTCGATTCTCCCATTGGGATATGGAACAATTTCACTGATAAGTGTTTTTAACAGAAGTTAGCAAGAAAT
>DJXD01000066.1 GCA_002449585.1 Ruminococcus sp. UBA7013 | reverse complement strand
TTATCCTGACTACTTTTTTTCAGAAAGTCTAACTGACACTAAAAATTTTACGTGCTGAATGATTGGTCAGCACAACCCTATATTTTTACTATTGTCAAGATACAATGTTAGTATACCATATTTTTCAGGCTTTGTCAAGAGGGTGGGACGCAATTCATCCACCGCTTTAGAAGTGGGGGTTTTCTTGCTAACCTTTGATAAAAAAACAAGCTATTTTGATTTTTCAAAATGGCTTGTTTCCTTTTAGTTTTTATCTGAGTGACGGGACTTGAACCCACGGCCTCTACCACCCCAAGGTAGCGCGCTACCAACTGCGCCACACCCAGATATTTAAGGGGTTCTGATGGCGATCCATCTTTTATATGATAGCATATTTTAAAAGATTTGTCAAGAGTTTTTTCAAAAAAATTTTTAATTTTTTTCTTCAGGGGCAAATCGCATTTCCCGGAGGGTGATGGCATCGGGTAAAGTACCAGTATCAGCAATTGCAAATGAATAAGTCTCATGGCTGAGCGTTTCCGCATGTTCTCCTAAAGCAGATTTTTCAAGAATTTCTGCATCCGGCAGACCCATCGGGAAATAATAAAACTGATCTGTATAATCCCAGATATTTGCAGGATCACCGATTTGAATCACTTCTGAGGGAAATACATTCAGATCTGTGAGTACTGTCCAAGTATCTTGATAGATATAATGCTGTGCATCCGGGAAGAAATACATCATGATGCCAAGTGTCCACTCATGAGAATGCAGAAAAGCAATCTTTCCATCAGGATGAGCCGCCCGGATTTCTTCCACCATCTTCCGGCCTTCCGCCTGATGCATTTTTGTCTCTAATGCATGATAAACAATTCCGAAATTGATCAGTACTAAAAAGCTGAAACTGCAATATAAAATCCAATTGTGCGATTTGGCAACAGGTATGATCATTATCAGAATAGCCACACCTGTTAGAATAAAGAAATATCTGGTAATGACTAATTTATGAAAATTTTGATTAATGATAGCAAATACAATTAGAGGTATGATTAATTCCAGAGCCAGAAATAAATAGCGAAATGCCGCAGAGTGAATTTTTTTAAAGCCATCCTGTATGGCTGTCTTGAATTCTTCTGTAGAACTATGCAGAGAGATCCGGAAATATCTGAGTAAAATTAATACTGCACCAATCCGGGGAAGCAGATCAATGATTGATGTCAATAACATGTTATTGTCTTCAATTCTGAAAATATTATCAAATACAAGCAGTTTTGCGGACATGAGTGTGAAGTCCGCCCCTTCCCAATAATGCTGACTGACATTCTGGATCTGTCGAATCAGGATAAACAGCCATGGCAGATAAATCATCACACAGCACACGCCGCTGATCAAAAAAGCAAGAAATTTCTTTCGATCTCGGCAAATCAAAGCACATAATAAACAGGTGATATATACCCCAAAAGCCGCCACTAATGCAATATTATGCGTATACATGCATAATACAGCAAAAAGTGTAAAACAGATCAGATCCCGGCGGCGTGATTCAAAAAAAGCCAGCCAGCCATAGATGACAAGACCTGTCACAAAAAAACCTGCCAGATAGGTCGGACGAATATCATTAAAAAGCCGGAGACTGAATGCAGAACATAAAATCAGCAAAGCACTGAGCAATCCGGAAGGGATGCCGAACGCCCGGCGCACAGGATACAGACATAGCCACAGCATACCACTCAATGCAAGGCCATTGAAAAAACGATAGATTAGAAGATGTTCCCCAAACAGCAAACTGATCAGTTTTAAGATAACAGCATACAGCGGAGGGCTATAATCTTCGGGGAGCAGTGCAAAAATCTCCGGGAATGATTTGCTTGTCAGGGCATATTGATAAGTACTATCAAATGTCAGGGAATAATCAGAACAAACATGCAGCTGTAAAATAATTCCTATGCAGGAAAGCAACAGCCACAGACATAGAAATCCCTTATTAGATTTTAAAAATAGCTTGATATGATTCATGAAGATGCCTCCTGTTCTGTTTTTTTGATTTCTTGTATTGTAAAAAATTCTACAAATGTTCCCGTATCGACAATTTTATATCTGCATGTATTCTTACTGATTCCGGTTTTAAACACATGTTCGTCTGAATATGTTCCGGGGAAATAATAGAATTGATCTGTATAATTCCAGATATTTTCCGGGTCTCCGATCTGGATCACTTCTGATGGAAATACACTTAAATCTGTGAGAACTGTCCATGTATCTTGATAAATATAATGCGTTGCATCTGGAAAGAAATACATCATGATGCCAAGCGTCCACTCATGCGAATGTAGAAATATGATATTTCCGTCAGGATGTTCCGCCTGTATGTCTTCGATCATCTGTTTTTCTTCTGCCTGATTGATTTTTTCTGCAAATGTGTGATAGCAGATACCAAAATTGATGATCAAAAGCAAACTAAAGCTATAGCATATGAATTTGCTATGAGATTCTGTCAATAAGATCGAGATCAAAAAAATGGCCGTGCCCGTGAATAAAAAGAAATATCTGGATGTAGATAACTTATGAAATGTCTGATTGATAATTGCAAATATCACCAGCGGCATAAGAAATTCCATCATAAGAAATAGATATTTGTATAAAACAGGCTGGATTGTCTCAAAGCCATGTTTCAGGATCAGCCGGAAATTTTTATTTGTATCTTTGAGATTGATAGGGAAATAACGAATCAGAATCAGGATCAAGCCGATTTTGGGGAACTGCTCCAACAATACAGAAAGCAAAAGATTGTTTTCATAGTAAAATAATTTGCCGAATATCCAGCTTTTGACCAGCTTCACAGAGAAATTTTCCCCTTCCCAATAATGCTGACTGACATTCTGAATCTGATGAATCAGGACAAACAGCCAAGGCAAATAAATCATCACACAGCACACGCCGCTGATCAGAAAGGCAAAAAATTTCTTCTGATTCTTACTCAGCAAAGCACATAACAGACATGTGATATATACGCCAAATGCCGCAACTAAGGCGATATTATGCGTATACATGCATAATATTGCAAAAATTGTGAAGCAGATCAGATTCCGGCGATTGCATTCAAAAAAGGCTGTCCAGCCATAAATCATAAGGCCTGTCACAAAAAAGCCCGCCAGATAGGTCGGCCGGATGTCATTGAACATCAGAAGCCCAAAGATAGAACAGAGCATCAGCAATGCGCTCAGAATACCAGCTTTCGCTCCAAATGCTCGCCGGAAAGGATAGAAACTAAGATACAGCATTCCGCTCAGAATTACGCCATTTAATAAGCGATAAATCTGAATGTTTTCCCCAAATAGCAAACTGACAAGTTTTAATAAAATCGCATATAGCGGCGGACTGTAATCCTGCGGAAGCAGAGCAAATATCTCCGGAAATGATTTCCCCGTCAGGGCATATTGATAAGCCGTGTCATAATTCAGACAATACGGCGAACAAACAGAGATTTGCAAAATAATCCCGATACAAGATAATAATATCCATAAACAGAAAACGCCCTTTTCTGATTTTAAAAATAATTTGATATTAAGCAAGCGGTTCATCTCCAATCCGGACTTTTTTGATCTGAATCTTTTCAGGATAGGCCTGTGCACAGAATAATTCATAATCATAGATTTTCTGATCCAGAATCTGAAAGCTGTCCCCAAAGATTGCAGAATCAAAAACAGGAGAATTTAAAACAGGCTGATCCAGCAGATAAAATTCTGTTGTATATTCCGGAAGATGTTCCAGCTCACCAATCTGAATAATCTTTGCCGGGAATACACTCAGATCATTCAGAACTGTCCATGTATCCTGATAAATATAATGCGTCGCATCCGGGAAAAAATAAGTCATCGTGCCAACAGACCACTCATGAATATGTACAAAAGTAATATCTCCATCCGGATTTGCTGCCCGGATGTCATCCACCATCTGCCGACCTTGTGACAATGGCATTTTATTTAGCAATATATGATAAATATTCCCAAAATTCGCAAGTGTCAGCAGACTGAACCCAAAACATAGCACTTTCTTTCCCGATTTTGCCACAGGAATCGCCATTAATAAAATAGATGCCCCTGTGAAAATAAAATAATATCTCAGTGTCGCCAGATTATGAAAATTCTGATTAATCAATGCAAATACCATAAGCGGCATGATCAATTCCAGCGCAAGAAATAGATATTTCCCAGCAGATCGGCGGCATTTTGCAAAGCCTGCTTTCAGATCATGGATAAATTCCCCTAGAGATGCCCCCGGAGCAATGTGAATATATTTCAGCAGAATGAGCAACAGCCCCACCCTTGGAAGCAGATCTAAAATAGCAGTGATCAGCGTATTATCTTCATAACTGAAAATGCTGTCAAATAGCAATAGTTTAGTAGATCCGGCAGAAAGCTGTTCCCCTTCCCAAAAATGCTGATATACTTTCTGGATCTGCTGAATCAGGATAAATAGCCATGGCAGATATAAGATCACACAACACACGCCGCTGATCAGAAAGGCAAAAAATTTCTTCTGATCCCGGCAGAATAATGCGCCCCCCAGACAGGTAATATATACCCCAAAGGCCGCCACTAATGCAATATTATGCGTATACATGCATAATACTGCAAAAATTGTGAAGCAGATCAGATTCCGGCGATGATATTCAAAAAAGGCCAACCAGCCATAAATCACAAGGCCTGTCACCAAAAAACATGCCAGATATGTCGGCCGAATATCATGAAACATTCGCATATTAAAAATAGAACATAGCATTAATAAAGCACTGATCAAACCGGATGTCAAGCCAAATGCCTTCCTCACAGGAAATAATGCCAGATATAACATTCCGCTTAGAATGATCCCATTACATAAGCGATAGATCAAAATCTGTTCTCCAAACAGCAAACTGATGCATTTTAATAAAATCGCATAGAAAGGCGGACTATAATCCTGTGGAAGCAAGGCAAAAATCTCTTTGAAAGAATGGCTTGTCAGGGCGTATTGATACGCACTGTCATAAGTCAGAAAATAAGAGGAACAAAGCCGGATTTGCATCATGATCCCGATGCAGGATAAGAATAGCCAGATAAAAAGCAAGCCTTTTTCTGATTTTAAAAAAATTTTTAAATTTTTCATTTTCGCTCCTTTTGCATAAAAAAACATGTTTTTTTTAATATTATATCATAAAAAATGATATTTTGCAACTAAAATTTTTATGAGAACGAATGCGGATGAACAGAAAAATGCTTGACATTTCGCAATTTTTATGATAAAATAAAATTAAGGGTCAATTGATCCTGAAAGAAAGGAAGATGGTTATGATTTTAAATCAAGTCAGAAATATCATCATAGGCAATCATCCAGTACAAAGTGTTTATCTGGGCACAACACTGATCTGGCAGCAGAGAATGCATCAATTTTTGCTGGATATTACAAGATTTTCTGCACAGACTCCAGTTTTATACAGCACCACTGGCGCACCAATCGCAGAAGTATCGGCGCAGTATGGCGATCTGGAACAGAAAGTATATGCCGCTCAGAATGGTCTTCATGTTACAGGAGATACCCGTGCCGCATTTCCGGCAATGCTTCCTGCTTCAGGGACTTGGACAATTCGTTATAAAATCAGAGATCATGCACAGGTCAATACTGACTATGTGCATCATTTATTTCAATCTACAGGGGCAAATCTTGAGCTTGCTTATGTGACAAACTGGGATCAGAATGCCCTGCATTTCCGCCTCACAGCCTCCAGAAATGGAACTTATATGTTATATCCCGGTGTCAGAATCAGCGCATATGACGGCTTTTATGATGATGCCATTCCCCTTGCGGATTTGCAATATTATCAGCCGGAATATTGCTGGATCAATGACGGACAGAATTTGACATTCTATGTCAGCGGCTTCAAAAGAGCGTCGATCAGTATCGAAAATCTGCCAGATATTGCGAATCTGTTTTTTGCACTGGATCAGAATTCCCATGCCAATATAGATGATTTTATTGTGACGCATCTGGAAATAAAAGCCATCGCCGAACCGCCGAATTATATTTTATATCGCTGGCGGCTGACGGCGTTCCACTCATGGGATCAATACGCACAGATCAAAAGATTCTGCCTGTATGATGCCGCCGGAAATCGTCTCGATACGCATGCAATGGCCTGTGCCTTTGCTTGCTATGAAAATGGCGCATGTGTGACATTTCCCAATAATCAAGAAACATGCAGATGCCTGATCAGTACGCAGAACGGCAAAGCTTGTATGACAAGATCCGGAAATCAGGCCATTGATATTTTTATTTCCATTCCGGGCAATACGCCATTAGCTTCTTATAGCTATATCACTGGGGATGATATGCCCGAACGTGATCCCATTTCATGGAGCTTATCTCGATCGACAGACGGAGGGCAGACATGGACAGAGATCGATCAGCAGACAAATTATTCCGCTCCCTCTGCACGGAGTACAGAAACAGATTTATTTTTTTTACAAAACTGAGATACCCCGCCGAATGGCGGGGAATACTTACTGCATGGCAGAAATATTTCTCTGCATCTGATAACGAGCATTTGTGCGGATCTGGATCAATTTGATCAATGTTTTCAGATAGCTGATAATAAATCTCATAAGCTGGCGTTTAGATTCGCCATAAAGTCTTTTCTGAAATACAATCGGTACTTCTTTGATACAGAAATCTGGTTTCTGCAATTTCAGCTGTAACAAGACTTCCTGTAAAATATCATAATTACGGCAAGTCAGCTTTATATTTTTCAGCTGATTTGTTTTATATAATCTATAATCTGTGGAAATATCAGAAGCCTGTATATCCAGAACCATCCGGAAAATAAAATTCAATGTCCGGGACATCATAATAGAGGGAAGGCTGTCATTTGTTTTGCCGCCTTTGGTATAGCGTGAGCCAATCACCAGATCCGCTCCCTGCTGAAATGCATGATATAGATCTGGAATATATTTCGGATCATGAGAGCCATCACTATCCAGAATGAGAAATTTATCATAATTGGCGCATTCAATTCCTGTGCGGAAAGCACCGCCGAATCCAGGATATTTCTGATTCACATAACGGGCATGAAAAGTGGCACAGACTTGATCTGTATCATCTGTTTTCTGTTCTGTATCTATGACAATAATTTCATAAGGCTCACCGATGAGCGTTAATTCTTTTATAATTTTCGGGATAAGAACTCTTAAATTTTCTGCTTCCTGATAAGAAAGCAATACAGTACTGATTCCCATCATATCATACACACATCCTTTCTGAAAATGATTACATGTTTATTGTAACAGAGATCTGTCATTTTGTCAAGTAGAGTATATTGCGGAAAGAAAAAATTTATTTCCCCTCTTGGCATACGTGCAAATACGTGCTATAATAAATATAGGGGGTGGCAAGGAATGACATATGGTGAACTGAAAAAGCTTTTAACAGAAGTTAGCAAGAAATCACCCACCTCTATAGGTGGGTGATGAATTTCGTCCCACCCTCTTGACAAATACTGAAAAATATGATATACTGACATTAGATTTTTGGAGAGAATAACAG
>DJXD01000007.1 GCA_002449585.1 Ruminococcus sp. UBA7013 | reverse complement strand
TATACAGAAACACAGACTTTCAAGTATACTGAAAGCAAGAAAACAGATGTCAATAAAAAGATTGCCGCAGGAGATATGTCCGGCGAAATCAGCTTTATTGATGATTTAGGTCTGAAGCCAAATGATGATGTGCATGCAGTAGTTTTCACAGTATCAGCTGATGCGGATTTGGATAAGCTTGTTTATGGTGTAGGTGCTTCCGTTGGTGACGAATGGCAGCAATGGGCTCCGGAAGATGCAGACTGGAATTATGTAGTCACCAATACAGAAGCCGGCGATATTGAAATTGCATGGATGCCTCCGGCAAGCATTGACCTGAATGAAGAATATGGTAATATTCAGTTCGGCTTCTGGTACGGCGGAAAAGGCGAAACAGAACTCAGTTCTGTGACACTTAAGTCTGTAGAAGTTTTCTACAAAGAAAAGGCAGTTGCTAAATTATGGGGCGATGCTGACGAAAGCGGTAAAGTAGATATTCTGGACGTTATCAGTGTTAATAAGGCTATTCTCGGTAAAGAAAAATTGACTGAACAGGGTCTTGCTAATGCAGATGTGAATATGAATGAAATCCCGGATGCTTCTGATTCTCTGAATATCATGAAATTAATCGTTGGTCTGCTGACTCAGGCAGATATGCCTCTTAAGAAATAAGTTCCTCTGAAACATGAAAATATCATAACAAAAACCCCTGCAAAGTAATGCAGGGGTTTTTACTGTGTGCCGGAATGCAGTCCGGTTTGTTTGAGATAGCGTGAATTTTTATGCCGCTTTTTTTCTTCATACATGGCATGGTCTGCAATCGTCACAAGCTGGAATAAACTCGTCCCCGGTTCAGGAATGGTAATATGATAGCCCAGACTTGCAGCCAGTGTATAGGAAAAGCGTTTTCTCTGGTTAGTCTGCTCCAGAAGTGCCATGATTTTTTGAGAAAGGATATCTGCTTTTTCTTTGGTATAGTCAGCTGCAAAGATGATGAATTCATCACCACCAAACCGGCAGCAGACTTCCTGTCCGTCACATGCCTGACGGAGTACATCTGCCATACAGCAGATAGCATTGTCTCCGGCTTTATGTCCAAACGTATCATTGATATATTTCAGACCATCCATATCCAGAAACATAAGCATAACAGGCTTTTTCAGGCGGATACTTTCCTGAAAGAGATGCTGTGTGCCAATGCGGAAACCGTTACGGTTGTTAATGTTTGCAAGCGTATCGACAGTATAAAGCTTGTTGAGTTTCTGCGTCACTCTGTCAAGGCAGATAATTTTCCGTGCGCTTTCCAGAGAATTGCTGATATTGGTAATAAAATTATGGAACAGCTTGCTGGATACAGGAAATCGGCTGTCTTTCAGGACACAATACCCCATTGCACGTTCACCGACATGCAGCGGCATGAAATAATAGTCGCCTCTTTCGTTGTCTTCGCTGAACAGACCCGGCAGCATTTCAGAAACCGGGAAATCTGGCATATCAAAAAATTTGCCGTTTTTGTATGCAAGTGGTACTAGAATCGTATTGCCATAGCCTTCGACAATATAATGATTCGGAGAAAGAATATGCATCAGATAATTTTCTTCAGTTTCGTCTGCCATAATTCCCTGTTTCCAGTTATCGCACAGACAGAGATAAAATTCTTTGCATTGAATTTCCTGAATGAAAGGCTTGAGATTTTCAATGTATTTTTCAAGACTGTCACATTCTGTCAGTGCAGATGCCATCCGGCTGATAAGAGAAACATCTTCTGAAAAAGATTCCAGTATGGTAAAATTCCGTTTTTTAAATTCGTCCGTGTTCATCAGCGGCGTTTCATGACAGCCACAGCTTTGAGAAAAGCAGCATTGTGTTTCCATCATTTCGCTGCGTGCCTGCGGAATCTTCTCCAGATGATTCAGAATTTTCCGGCAGGCAAGCTGACCGACACGCTCCAAAGGTCTGCTGACGGAAGTCAGCGACGGTGCATAATTCCGGGCATTATAAGTAAAATCAAATCCGGAAACAGCAACTTCTTCCGGAACACGGATACCATGGGTCATAAGTGCATTCATAACACCGATTGCCATGTTGTCATTTGCACAGACAATCGCCTGTGGCAGCGTTGTCTGCAAGAATTTTGTCACAGCAGCCGTACCATCACGGGAAACAAAATTGCCGTGGTAAATTCGCTGTTCTTCAACAGGAATACCATGCTTTTCCAGCACATCCCGATAAGCTTTCAGTCTCTGCTGGCTGTCAATATTGTCAGCCGGACCTGAAACATAATTAATGCGTGTAAAACCATGATGCAAAATAAAATGTTCGACAATATTTTGCATGGATTTTTCATTGTCAATACGAATACTATAAAGTTCCGGCACATCTTTGTCAAGGCAGACAACAGGCACATTGGTATGCCGGACACGTTCAAGAACTGCTTCCAGATAAACAGGATTTTGAATTGTATTAATTATTAGAATGATACCATCAAACTTCTGAAAATCAGCAAGCGAAAAAATATTATATTCTCCGGTATCATGACCGGCATCGCCTCCGGTATTGGCAGAAGCAACAAAATGTTCAAGCGTTACGCCGTTTGCGAACGCAAACTGCCGGATACCGCTCAGGATACCGCTTTGATATTCTTCGTCAATGGTAGATACAATGACAGCAATGTGAATATGCGGTTTCATAACAATATTCCTCCTGACCGGATTTTTTGCCCGTTAAGAAATGGCATGACCGCAGTTATCGCAGAAAGTCTGGTTACTGTCTGCAATTTTTTTTCCGCAGTAAGGGCAGAACTGCGGCTTTTCAAAAATCGGTTCTGCATTGACAGCCTGTGAGGGAATGTCTGTAAATTCTGCATCAATAATTTCTGATTCTTCTGTTTCACTGGCAGCGGATTCCGGCTGAAACTGCACATCTTTGGCAGTTTGTGCCGGAGCAGCAGCAGCGGCTGCTGCATTCTGATACTGAGGTACAAGCTTCTGACCACAGACAGAACAGAATGCTGTACCACCCGGATAGGTATTGCCGCAGCCCATGCAGACCATCGCCGAGGGAGCAGGCTGCTGTGCTGTTGCCGCCGGTGAATCCGGAACAGGGACAAGTTCCGGTTCTCTGGCACGAACAATTTTGATAGATTCCTGTAATTCAGCAATTCTTTGTTCAGATTTGGTAATTGCTTCTACCATTTCACGGAATGCTTCATCTGGTGAATCCTTGCAGATGTCATAATATAATTTGCCGATTGCATTCAGATTTTCCTGAATATTTTTATTTTCGGCTGTAATTTCACCCATAAGTTTGCTGGCATCTGTCGAATTCTTGACCTTTTGGGTAAACTTTCTTGTTTCATTTGTCAAGTTCGCACTGAGTTTATCAAAAAAACTGTTTGGCATAGTAAAAACCTCCTGAAAATAAAATTTATCTGTTTTCAGTATATCATATTTTTCATGGAATTGCAAGAGTTATTCTAAAAAAATCAGCGTTCTGACATGGGAAGATAGGGTCTGGGTTCTACAATTGCCTTATAAGCCGGACGAATGATTTTATTTGAATTAATCAGTTCTTCAATTCTGTGTGCAGACCAGCCGGAGATTCTGGCAATGGCAAAAATTGGTGTAAACAATTCTTCCGGCAGACCAAGCATTCTATAAACAAATCCGCTGTAAAAGTCTACATTAGCACATACGCCTTTATAAATTTTTCGTTCTGCTGCAATCACTTCGGAAGCAAGGCGTTCTACTCTGGCATATAATTCATATTCCTTTTCACGTTTTTTTTCGACAGATAATTTCTGCACAAAGCCCTTGAATACTCTTGCACGGGGGTCGGAAATGGAGTATACTGCATGACCCATGCCGTAAATTAAACCGGAATGGTCAAAACCTTCTTTATGAAGCAGGGAACGCAGATATTCCCGAAGAGCTTCTTCATCTTCCCAGTCTTTGACATGTGCCATCAGGTCATCAAACATCTGGCAGACTTTAATATTTGCACCGCCATGTTTAGGACCTTTTAAAGAACCAAGAGCCGCTGCAATTGCCGAATAAGTATCTGTTCCGGAAGAGGAAACTACATGTACTGTAAATGTCGAATTGTTGCCGCCGCCGTGTTCGGCATGAAGTACAAGAGCCATATCCAGAAGTTTCGCTTCGAGCGGCGTGAATTTGCCGTCTTCACGAAGCATGTACAGAATGTTTTCAGCAAGTGAAAGCTGCTTGTCCGGCTGACGGATAATCAGACTCTGTCCTGCCTTAAAATGATATGCCTGATAGCCATAAACCGAAATCAGCGGAAACAGACTGATTAAAGAAAGACATTGCCGGAGTACATTCGGAATAGAAATATCATTTGCAGCACTGTCGTAAGAATATAACGCCAGAACACATTTGGCAAGTGTATTCATCATATTGTCACTGGGGGCTTTCATGATGACATCTCTGGTAAAAATTGCAGGAAGATTCCGTAGTTCAGCAAGGAGAGCGGTAAAATCAGCAAGTTCCCGTTCCGCCGGAAGTTTTCCGAATAATAACAGATAAACTGTTTCTTCAAAACCAAGCCTGTCATCTGCAATAAATCCAGAGACTAAATCTTCTACATCGATGCCCCTGTAGTATAATTTTCCGTCACAAGGCACACTGACTCCGTCAACAGTTTTAGAAGCAACAACGTTTCCAATATTAGTTAAGCCTGCAAGAACACCTTTTCCGTTGAGGTCACGCAGTCCTCTTTTGACATCATATTTTGTATATAATTCTGGATTGATAGGGAATTCCTGCTTACAAGTTTCTGCCAGCCTGTCAATCAGCGGACAAGCTGCCTGTGCATAATCATAACGAGCCATAATATTTCACTGTTCCTTTCCTGCATAGGTAATTATTATATATTTTGGAATATATAATTTTAATTATAACATATTTTATAAAGAAAGTCAACAAAAACGCAAAAAAAGTTTTTTGAAATTTATGCATTTTACCCCTTTACAAATCCGAAATTTTGTGTTATAATATTAACTGTTGAGTGCGAGGTGTGGCTCAGTTTGGTAGAGCACTACGTTCGGGACGTAGGGGCCGCAGGTTCGAATCCTGTCACCTCGACCATAATAAAAGCCTGTGTTTTGAGAAAGCTTGAAACACAGGTATTTTTTTATTGCAATGATTTTCATGATTTGCAGAATTTTAATTTTAAAGTACTTTTATGATGATTTCAGGAGAATTATTTTAAAATTAAAGCACTATTTTTGATTTTAAGAGAATTTTATGTGACTTTTACTTGACATTCAGTCACATAAATTGTATAATAAAATTAAGAGGTGAGAAAATAATGCTGGAAACTGAATTGATAGAACTGGTAAAAAAGATTACAGAACAAAAATGTGAAAGTAATTATTTGGAAATCAAATCTGCTGAAAAAGGCTGTCCGAAAATTATTGATACGCTCTCTGCATTTTCTAATCAGTCAGGGGGAGGAAAGATTGTTTTTGGAATTGATGAATCACAGAACTATAAAATTTGTGGTGTTTATGATGCTGCTGACCTGCAAAAGAAAATTATGGAACAATGCAAGCAGATGTATCCGCCTGTCAGACCCTTGTGTACAGTAGCGACTATAGAAGATTGTACAGTTGTTTGTGCTGAAATTCAGGAAATTGACAACGCTGATAAGCCTTGTTATTATCAGGGGTCTGGACGGCTGAAAGGTTCTTATGTCAGAACGGCTGATGGCGATGTTCATATGACAGAATATGAAGTTTACAGCTATGAAGCATTTCGGAAAAGAATTCATGATGAACTCAGAATTGCAGAACGTGCTAATTTGAACGACTTGTATACAGATGATTTTGAACAGTATGTGCTGACACTCAAAAAGAAGAAACCTAATTTCAAGGCATTATCAAAAGAGGAAATCTGTCGTTTACAAGGATTTACAAATGAGAATCAGCCAACTTTAACAGGAATCTTATTATTCGGATTGTTTCCGCAGGCATTTTTCCCACAGCTTAGAATCACGGCTGTATCTGTTGCAGGGACAGAAATCGGCATGACTGGAAATGTAGGAGAACGTTTCATTGATAACTGTTCCATTGAGGGAACTATTGTTCAGATGCTGGAAGATGCCTTGCAGTTTATCAGAAAGAACATGAAAATCAAAACTATCATTGATGAGCAGACAGGAAATCGAAAAGATATGACGGAATATCCTGTCATAGCTGTCAGAGAAATCATTCTGAATGCACTGATTCACCGTGATTACAGTGTGCATACAGAATCCGCACCGATTACAATTCGTATGTTTTCAAATCGTATGGAAGTAGAAAATCCGGGCGGTTTATATGGAAGAATGACACTTGACCAGTTAGGAAAGATTTCTGCTGATACAAGAAATCCATTTCTTGCAGGAGCAATGGAAGTACTTGGAAAAACGGAAAACAGATACACTGGTATTCCAACTATCATTTCAGCAATGAAAGAACAGGGACTTCCAGCACCGGAATTTGTAAATGAACGTGGTGTATTTAAAGTAATCCTCTACAATCAGCAGGAAAGTTCACAGCAGTTTCTTTCTGATGTTATGAAAGAAATTCTTGTATTCTGCAAACAGCCCCGTACACGTTCCCAACTGGAACAATTATTCAGGGGGAGATTCACGATTCCTTATCTGATGAAACAATACGTTCACCCTCTGACAGAGAAAGGACTGCTCGGCATGACAATTCCTGAAAAGCCAAAAAGTAAAAAACAGCAATACTTCACAGTGAAATTGTGACACCAATCGTGACACACTTCCATTTTGAGATAAGAAAATCAAGATATATCGCCATATTTTGAAAAAATGGGGAGTGACTTCGAATCCTGTCACCTCGACCATA
>DJXD01000023.1 GCA_002449585.1 Ruminococcus sp. UBA7013 | reverse complement strand
CGTTTCTTGACAAATAAAAAATAATATGGTATACTGTTACCATAGACAGAAGCAGTGAGAAAACCGTTACTGACAGAAAAGGCACTCACACATGCATCTTGACAATGGTAAAAATATGAGGTTGCACTGACCAATCACCCAGTGCGTAAAATTTTTAGTGTCGGTTAGTCTTCCGTAAAAAGGAGTCAGGATCACGAATCTGTAAGAAAACCATCGGACACTTACAGTTACATCAGAGCATAAGGGGCAATGTCAACTGCCCCACGATGTCGGATCAGTCCGCAGGACGGCGTTCTAAAGAGGTAGGAGATTTCAAAAATCGTCTGCACTACCGGATACTGACAAGCCCTCGCCTCTTAGACGATTGGCAGTTGACAAAATCACCTTTTTTAGTAAAAATATCAGCCTGCCCGTGCGACGATCTGGCCATTGATCATGACAAATACAGGATCGTTCATGATATTCAGAGGATCATCACGGAATAATACAAGATCGGCATCTAATCCGACTGCAATCCGGCCGATTCTGTCAGATACGCCTAAAATATCAGCGGCTTCGGAAGTAATGGCACGGAGTGCGGCCTCTCTGGGAAGACCACCTTTGACCAGCAGGGCGGCGGATAATGGAAGATATTGAATCGGAATTTCAGGATGATCCGTGCAGACAGCAATATGAACGCCTTTTTCATAGAGACGAGCTGCGCCGGAAAGTTCCAGATCTTTCATTTCTGGCTTGCATCTGTCACAGAGTACAGGGCCTAGAATGATAGAAATGCCCCATTCCCCAAACAGATCCGCCGCAAGATGCGCCCCTGTGCCATGAATGATGACAAAGTCAAGGCCGAATTCTTTTGCAATTCTCACGGCTGTACAAATATCATCTGCACGATGACAATGAAAATGTGCCTTGATTGTGCCATTGAGCAGAGGGAGAAGGGCTTCACATTTCATATCATATTCCGGGGGTTCTTCTTCATCAGGATGTTCTTCAAAACGCTGTAAGCGTTCAGAATATAATTTTGCTTTTTGAAGGCCTTCTCGGATCAATGCGGCAGTTGCCATTCTTGTGACAGGGGTTTCTTCCCGATCACTATAGACGGATTTGGGATTTTCGCCGAGTGCGAATTTCATGCCGCAGGGACGGACGGCCATCTCATCCACACAGCGGCCGCTTGTCTTCATCAGCAGAATTTCTCCGCCGCAGGCATTGGCACTCCCCGGAGATACCATGACAGAAGTAATTCCTTGCTGACGAGCTTCTATAAAACATCTGTCATAAGGATTGATCCCGTCAATGGCTCTGAGTTGTGGGGTAAACGGATCAGAAATTTCATTGCAGTCATCTCCTTCGAAATCAATGCCGTTTTCAATAATGCCTAGATGCGTGTGTGCATCAATAAAGCCGGGGAACAGCAGACCGCCAGCGGCATCTATATCTGATTTTGAGACCGCTACAGGCCGCCCCTGCTCTACAGCAATGATTTTTCCATTATGAATTTCAACATAGCCGTAGAAATGCATATCTTTCGTCATAGAATAAATTTCAGCATTATAAATAATCATGAAATTTGTTCCTCCTTGAGGATATTCAAAATCTGATCAGCAACAGCATCAGGCGAAGCATCAGCAGAGATGCAGTGCGTGCAATGCGCCTGATAAATGGCGGATCTGTCATGATAAAGCGTTTCCATCTGCTGAGGGGTATTTTTTCTGACAAGAGGTCTGTCAGAATCAGAAATCCGGGCATAGCAGACAGAAAAGGGAACATGCAGAAGCATCACAAGCCCATGCTGACGAGCAATTTGTGCATTTTCATCCCGAAGCATTGCACCGCCGCCGCATGCGATCACACCGGATTGTTGTGATAAATCCCGGATGGCTTGGGTTTCCAGATCACGAAAATAAGATTCCCCATATTGTTCAAAAATCTGAGGGATGGTCATCCCCGATTTGATTTCAATATAATTATCCATATCTATGAACGGACAGTTTAATAAATCCGCAAGCCGTGCGCCAATGGTAGATTTGCCACAGCCCATGAAACCGCATAAAAAAATTGTCATAATAAAGACTCCTTTACAGGGAACAGCCGGGCAATTTCCTGTTCCATATCAGAGATCAGCTTTTGAATCTGTTCCGCCGTGTAAGTATCCCCGTCCCAGATTTCATGAGCCCGGACGGCTTGCCATACCAGCATAGCCGCACCCCCAACAGCAGGGATCTGCATGGCTTTTGCTTTTTGAATTAATACTGTTTCTGTAGGATTATAAATCACATCAAAAACATGAGAGCAACGGCTGATGAATGCATCATTGACAGGGCAGTTTTCTGTTTTGGGATACATCCCTACAGGGCAGGCATTCATAAGCAGATCAAAATTTTCTTCCAGCTGATCAGCAGAAATCAGGCGGATTTTTGCGCCGGGATAAGCATTTTCAAGTTCTGCTTTGAGGGCTTTGGCTATTTTTTGATTCGGTTCAGAGATTGTCAAATTTGCCTTATGGCGAATGGCTTCCGTGGCCATCATCCGGCCAACCCCCCCACAGCCGATTAATAATACTTTGCCATCTAGGGGAAAATCCTGCACACTCCTGAGAAAGCCTTCACAATCTGTATTATAACCAATACTGCCATCAGGTGTATTATGCACACAATTCACAGAATGATATCTCTGAGCCGTTTCATCCAGCGTTTGCAGATATGGAATAATGCTGATCTTATGGGGAATGGTGATATTAAAGCCGGTCAGGGATTTCAAAGCTGGCATATGCTGTTGCAGATCTTCCGGAGAAATTTCTGTCAGTGTATATTCTGCCTGACGGCCAGCCATAGCAAACAGATGTTCATGAATCCAGGGGGACATGGAATGTCCCAGAGGACTGCCAATTAATGTGTATTTTCTAAACATATCAAAAATCCTTTCTGAGATATATTATTATCATAGCATATCTGAACAAAAAATACAAGTCTTTTTCCACAAAAAAGAAACAGCCGGAGCTGTTTCTTGCTTTCTGTTATGCGGCAACATATTCATCAGAAATAATATTCTGCGAAGATTTGAATTTAATCAGTCGTCCGCCCTGATAGGTGATTGTTCCTGTCTGATGAAATGGCATTTCCCTGTAAGATGCTTTAGAACAATCCAGCCGGATGATTTCACCGTTTTTCATCTGAAAGACTAATTCAAAATGCTCGTCATGAATGCTGGAATGATGATATTCATCAATCACACGGCGGCGATCATCAATTTTTTGAATTAATACAGCTGTGCCTGTCCGGATCGGCGCAGGAGTGACAGAAATTTCAGCGGTTCTTGTGTGTTTTCTGCCGGGATGATGTGTGATAGAAACCGTGATCAGAACCATGCAAACAGCGATGATTGCCATCAGCAATAAAAGAATCACGGCCAGCGGCAGCGAAGAAAGGCCGTCTATCATAGGCCATTTGGATTATTCTGCATGAACCGCCAGCTGTCTTCGCACATGGTTTCCAGTGTTTCATGTGCTTCCCAGTGCAGTAATTCTTTGGCACGTTCTGCATTTGCATAAGATTCGGCAATATCTCCGGCACGGCGATCCCTGATTTGATAGGGAATTTCATGGCCGCATGCCTTTTCATAAGCATGTACCATTTCTAAAACGCTGATGCCGTGACCCGTTCCCAGATTGATCGGAATAAAGCCTTTATGCTGTTCCGCATACGCAAGCGCACAGACATGACCCTTTGCAAGATCTACAACATGAATATAATCACGTACGCCCGTGCCATCTGGTGTGGGGTAATCATTGCCAAATACAGATAATTGTTTTAATTTGCCAATGGCAACCTGGCCGATATAAGGAAGTAAATTATTAGGAATGCCATTCGGATCTTCCCCGATCAAGCCGGATTTATGCGCTCCGATCGGATTGAAATAACGCAGGGCAACGGCATTAAATTCCGGATCTGCATGGCAGAGATCATTCAGGATCTGTTCAATCATGACTTTTGTATAGCCATATGGATTAGTCGCAGAAGTCGGCATATTTTCAACATAAGGCACAGGATTATGCATCCCATACACCGTAGCAGAAGAAGAGAAGACAATCGTCTTGCACTGGAATTCACGCATGATTTTTAATAATACAAAAGTGCCGTTGATGTTATTTTCATAATATTCTAACGGCTTTTCTACAGATTCTCCCACAGCTTTCAGCCCTGCAAAATGAATAACGGCTGAAATTTCCTGTTCTGTGAAAATATTCCGGAGTGCGGCTTCATCACGAATATCAGCGTGATAGAATTTCACAGATTTTCCGGTGATTTTTTCGATTCTAGAAATGCTTTCTTCTTTGGCATTGCTGAGATTATCAACAACAACAACGGGATACCCTGCTTCCAATACTTCCACACAGGTATGACTGCCAATGAAGCCAGCCCCTCCAGTGATTAAAATACTGCCCATGGGTGACACGCTCCTTTTTATTTATTAATTACATCTGTTTGCAAATGGCATAATTGCCTTGCAAGTTTATTATATCACAAATTTCATAGAATGTCAATAAGTTTGTGATTTGCCGGATTTTTGCTAGTGAAAGGCATTTCATGAAGAAAAATTCAGAATGCCGTCATTCTACTTGAAAACAGATTCCCGTGAAGGCAGGAATGGAAATCACAAATTTTCCTTTTTCAACAGGATGAATCACTTTTCCGGCAGTATCCGGCCGTATGCCACTGTAAATATCTGCACTGGAATCCAGCAGAACGATCAGACGCTTTGCATCACAATGCAGAATATAATGCTCCTGTGGTGTGCCTGCAAAATTAAAAATGCCGATAATAGATTCTTTAGAAGAATATCTTTGCATTGCATAACAGCAGGGATAATGCTGCTCACTGTCACGCCATTCAAAGCCCCCGCTGGTGTAATCACGCTCCCATAATGCGGAATGATTCAGATAAAGATGATTCAGCTTTTGAATATAATGATGAAATGCGTCATGAATCGGATAAGTCAGCATAAACCAGTCTTGTTCCCTTGTTTCATCCCATTCCCGGAGCTGGCCGAATTCACTGCCCATGAAATCCAGAAGTTTTCCCGGATGAATGGCGTTATATAAATAAAAAGCTCTTGCCTGTGCAAATTTGCCATCATAAAGGCCGTGCATTTTCTGTAAAACGGTGGCTTTTCCATGTACATTTTCATCATGCGAAAATGGAAGGATATAATATTCTGAGTGATAATACATCATGGAGAATGTCAGCTTGTGATAATTGCCATATCGGAAAAGCGGATCTGTTTGGAAATAGCTGAGTGTGTCATTCATATAGCCCATATCCCATTTATAATCAAAGCCAAGGCCGCCGCTCCAGATTGGTGCGGTGACTTTGGGAAAATCTGTAGAATCTTCTGCACACAGAAGACAGCCCGGAAATTGTGCTTTTAATCCTGCATTCATAGTGCGGATGAAATCCAGTGCATTATTATTCACACCACATTCTTTTTTTCCATGCCAGTAGATCATGCGGCTGATCGCATCCATTCGCAGACCATCAAAATGAAATTCTTCCAGCCAATACCAGGCATTGGATTGCAGAAAACTCCTGACTTCGCCTTTTGAATGCATGAAATTATAGCTGCCCCATTCACTCATTGCAGAGTTGAGATCAGGATATTCATATAAAGGCGCACCATCAAAACGGCCTAAGCCATAGCTATCAATAGCGAAATGTACGGGAACAAAATCCAGCAGAACACCAATTTTATTCTGATGACAGCGATCAATCAGTTTTTTCAGCTGATTTGCTGTTCCATAACGAGAAGTTGGCGCAAAGAATCCGGTATTCTGATACCCCCAGGAAGCATCACAGGGATGTTCTGCAATCGGCATTAATTCGATATAATTATAGCCCATTTTTTTCAGATAGGGAATCAGCAGTTCAGCAATTTCATCATAGCTATAAAAATCCCCGGTTTCATCTTCGGGGTGCTGTTTTTTCTGTCTCCATGAGCCAAGATGCAACTCATAAATATGCAGGGGTTTATCTTTGCAATCTGTGCGCTGGTGCATCCAGGTTTCATCATGAAATTGATAATCTCCCAGATCCCGGATGATGGAACAGAATGCCGGACGGAGATCCATGCCAAACCCATAGGGATCACAATGTTCTGTTACAGTATTACCTTTCCAGATTTTATATAAATATCTTTGGCCGGCTTTTGCTTCCGGAACATTCAGCTCCCAGAACTGTCCGTTAAAGCTTCGATTGAGATCCCAATCTTTCCAGTCATTGCATTCCCCTATCAGCGTGATTCGATCAGCATGAGGGGCATATACCCGAAAATCATAGCCGTTTCGACTTTTATGTGCTCCCAGATATTGATAGGCATCAAACACTTGTCCCTTATAAAATCCATAAATATCCATTCAAATCCTCCTGAAAAAAACATGAAAAAGTATTGCATATTCTGTAAGAATCTGCTATAATTAAAGTATATATAATATTATATCCTGTTTTTCATCAATGTGCAATCTGCATTTTCCGACTTCTGTCGCATAAACGCCGGAAATTTAAAACAGTAGATTATTATTACAGAAAGGAGGAGTTTTATGGATATGCGCCAACAGCGTACTAGACGCAGAATTATTAATGCATTTCTGACACTCCGCAGTGAAAAACCACTTGAAAAAATTACAATCCGAGAACTGTCTGATAAAGCCACTATTCACAAGGCAACATTTTATTTGCATTATCATGATATTTATGATCTCTCAGAATCCCTTGAATGGGAAGTGATTGATGATATTCTGCATGGTCTCTCTGATCCGTCTAAACTTTTGACAGATCCTGAACGCTTTAATGAAGAATTATACTGCCAGCTGATGGCAAATGAAAGCCTTCTGACAATCCTGTTTTCCGGTAGCCGTGCCGGAATGCTCGCTTTCCGGATGGAAACCCGGCTGAAAGAATATATCTTAAACCGCCGCCCCGAATGGGATACACTCGAAATCAATGTCATTCTGACTTACCTGATCCAGGGTGCATATCATGCTTATATGCAATATCGTGATAAAAACGCCAAACAGATCTTACTGGTGATTAATCAGCTGGCCTCTTCTGTCCTTCGTCAGTATACGCAGACAGAAACAGAAATTGCAAATCCCCCCGAATCAGATTCCTGATTTCTAGAAAACAGCTGTCTCCTGTCTACAATCTAATTTCTTTTTTGTGTAAGATTTACAAATTAAATTTAGATCACAGGAATTTTAAAGTTAATTGATTTTACTAATATAATAAAAAATTTGCAATTTGAAAAACAACAGCCCGGAAATATTACAAATAGTATATTCCGAAAACGGTTTTAGTGAAAATTTCTAAAAAAATTTTCTGGATTTATGTAAAAATACAGTTGCATTTTTGAACAGCAGATGATATAATAAAGATACTGGGAAACTATGCGCAGATGGTCTCCCTAAAATTCTATTGGAGGTGGTCGAATGAAATCCGATACTGCTATTGCTGCTGCTGGCAAGCAGGCAAAAACGGAACAAAACGACAAAAAGACGATCAAGGCCTTTAAAACCACGGATCTGGCATTTAACTGCCGTCAGCTTGCGGCTATGCTGACTTCCGGTCTGACGCTGGTAAAAGCTCTTGATATTCTCAGCAAAGAACAGCCAACCGAAGAAGCAAAACAAGTCTGGATGGACGTTTATGAAAATGTTCAAAAAGGTGAATCGTTCTCGGATGCCCTTCTCCGGTATAAAGGTGTGTTCCCCGACTTCATGGTTTCCATGGTGTCCGCCGGTGAATCTTCCGGTTCTCTGGATACGATCATGCAGGATCTTTCTGATTATTATCAGAAACAAAACAAGATGAATAATACCATCAAGGGCGCAATGACTTACCCTCTTGTGCTTGGTGTCCTGATGCTGGTGATTATCGTCTTCATGTTCGTGTTCATCATGCCAACATTCGCCGGAATGTATGATGATCCGAATGATATGCCTGCCCTTACAAAAGTCATGATGGGTTTCAGTGATTCTCTGGTACATCAATGGTATATCTATGTTGCAATTATTGCAGCAATCGCTTTCGGCATTATTTATATGCTGAAAATTCCGTCTTCCCGTCTGAAATGGGATAAGTTTATTATCAAAGGCCCAGGCTTTGGCCCTCTGGTTGTTAAGATTTATACCGCACGTTTTGCCAATACGCTGGCTTCTCTGTATTCTTCCGGTATTCCAATGGTGGACTGCCTGAAACGTTCTTCTGCAATTCTCGGAAACAGCTATATCAGCGAATGTTTTGAAAATGTAATTGATGAAGTAAAACAGGGTGAAACATTGTCAGCGTCTATTCAGAGAACAGAAATTTTTGATTCTATGTTCTGCTCTATTATCTTCGTCGGCGAGGAAGCCGGTGCATTGGACAGCATTCTTGCAAAAACAGGTGAATATTACGATGAAGAAGCAGATGCTGCCGTTGGCCGTCTGGTGGGAATGCTTGAACCTTTGATGATCATCGTTATGGGTGTTGCTGTAGGCCTTCTGCTGGCTGCGATCTTCCCGGCATTGTATGGCTCTTTCGATGCAATTGCAGCATAAACACAAGAAACAGAGAGGTGGAAAATTAAATGCTTTCATTTGATATTACAGATAGAAATATCCGAATTGTGAAAGGTACAGAAAGCGGCGGAAAAATCCGTGTCATGGCGGCTATGGAAGTAGAACTTGATGAGGCTATTATTCATAATGGACATGTACAGGATATTAACCGTCTTGTCGCTTTTATTACCAGAACCCTTGGCTCTGTCGGTGACAAAGAAGCCATGATTTCAATCGCTTCTAACCAGACAGTTTTTAAAGAACTGAGCGTTCCCACAAATCCCAAAGAATCAGAATTCTTGAAAAATATTCAGCTGGAGCTGAAAAATCAAATCGGCGTGGATGAATCTTTCTTGATTGGTTATGTCAAAGTCGGTGAGCCTGTCAAAGAAGATGGCGACCCTGAACCCATGCAGAGAGTTCTTGCAACTGCCTGCCCCCGTGATGTCATTGATGCTTATAAGCGTGTGTTCATGATGCTGAATATCCGGCTTGTTTCCGTGATGATCAGCTGCAATGCTATTACAAAAATTCTGTTGGCAGATGCTAAGAATCAGGCAAAAATGCCCCTTCTTGCTGTACAGCTGGGCAAAGATGCCGTCAGCCTGAACTTGTATGAAGACAATGCATTGTCATTTTCCCGTTTTGCATCTATCGATCCGGAAGACTATGACGATCCAGATGACTATATTTTTGAAGCCGCTTGCCAGAATATTCAGCGTATGAATCAGTTTGTCGGCATCCGTGGTTCAGAAGATATTAAAAATATTATTTTCTATGGCGATCTGGAAGCTTCTACAAATTTGTATCAGCGTTTGTGTGATCATGTTGAAAAAGAATATGAGATTCCAACGGCAAAATTAACTGCTCCTCCGCAGATTCAGGGCGGACAGAAATTGAATTTCTCTGTGTATGCCAATGCCATCGGCGCAATGTTCAAGCGTGGCACAGATGAACGTGTCAACCTGCTGGAAACAGATACATCAAGTCCGCTCGGCAAAGTACAAGATGAAAGTACATTCATGCCCATGGCGATCGGTGGCATTGTCCTCAGTGTTCTCGTCATCGGCGTGGCCTTCGGTGTAATTGCCGGAATTGATAATAATTATAAAAAGCAGACAGCAGATTATCGTGCTACGATTGACTCGCCTGAAACTGCCGCAAAATTAGCACAGTATGATGATCTCCAGATCAAGAAAGATGCCGTGCAGGTGTATGCTGATAATATTAATCATGCAAGCAATGCCTATAAAACCCGTCCGGTTGTCAATGAAACCCTTTACACAGCTATTGATGAATCTGTGGAGGCTGTTATGAACGAAACGGAACACGTTCAGAAAGTAGAATATTCTGTTTCTTATGAAGACGGCGTTTTCGTAGTACCCATTACGGCTGATATTTCCTCAGATGACCCTGTACAGAAATATCCGTCCAATCTGATCCAGTATCTGTATGATCATTATGGAGATGCTTCCGAAGTTCCGGATGAAAATAAGCTTTTCTCCAGCGTTACTTACAGCGGTTATTCTATGAATGTACCCAGTGCGGGTGATCTCTCTCAGCCAGAGCAGCAGCTCTCACCTACAATTGAATTTGAACTCCGGCTTGAAATGCTCCCCGGTGAGGCAGTGGAGCTCCCTGAGGAAGAAGAAATTGTAGAGGTAGAAGATGGAGAAGTAACGGAATAAGAAAGGAGCAGAATCGCTTTATGAATAACATGAGCTACAGAGATAAAATGATCCTCCTGATCATTGCTGTTATCGTCATTCTGGCCGGCGGCTTCTTTGGTCTGGTCAGACCGAATTATACGAAAATGATGCAGGATAAAGCCACTTTTGAAGCAACAAAAGTAGAATGGGAAGGCATTGACGCTAAAATTCAGGAAATTCCTGTCCTGAAAGATAGTATCACAACAACTTATAATGAAGCCAATAAAGTTGCTGAACTCTTCGTCAATGAAGCTTTCGACCCGGTCAATCAGACATTTGATGATGCAAAAGCAAATTATGTATTGGATCAGTACATCCAGCCCGCAGTGGAAGAAAATGAACTGAAAATTGTGGATTTCGTTCCCACAGGTATCGCTACTTCTGAAATTGATTATTATTACTATGTTCCGGATGTAGTTACGTATTCCCTGCTGGAAAGTGCCGATATTAATGGCGAATATGCCGAACAGGTAGAAGAGCTTCTCAAAACAGATACCATGGTGCAGGAAATGGAAACTGCCGAAGTCATGACAAATAATGTTCAGCTGAGCCTTACCGGCAAAAAAGAAAACCTGATGAAATTCCTCGCCGCTATCGAAGAAGATGAAAACGCTATTCTGGTGCGTTCCGTCAATATTGAAGATTATTCTTTCGGTGAAAATAAAACACAAACCATCACTGAGCAACAGACAGATGAAGCTGGTAATGTCACAACCGTGACTAGAGAAGTGCCAGCAGGCACAGTAGGAGAATCTAAAATTGATATTCTCCTGACATTCTACAATGCAATGCCGATTGATGAACCTGTTCTTGGTGATTAAGCAGCGGAAACCCTCATTATGAAAGGTGGCTAGAATGATGAAGGAGAAGAAACATCCCAGGCGTGTGAAAGGTACTGTCCTGTTTACTGTTGTCTCTGTCATGATGGTGCTGATCGTATTCCTGACAGCAACATTGGCATTGTCGGCAACCGCAAACAGACGTGCCTATACCAATTATCAGCAGGAACAAACAGAGTATACTGCAAAGGCTGTGCTGGAAGCAGTAACAAGACAGATTGAAAGTGACACAACCGGGAGCGGCATCCGGAAGGATATTGTAGGTCTGGCAAAGGGTGCTTCTATGGATTTCGATGTTGCTATTGATGATGGCACATCAACCGAAACCCATCGTGTCATAATTGAAAACATGAATGAACAGCGTTCTGTTTATGATGCAACGCTTGCTAACCCCTGGAAAAGCATTGATATGTTCCGGGTATCCGTTACAGTGGGAAGTAATACCACAGCAGCAGAATCTACTTATGAAACTTATTTTGCTATGGATATTACTACCAGCTATGTTCCTCCGACACCCGTCCCCAGCGGCGGTGACGGCGGCGCATTCGTTAGTATCGGTGATACTGCCGGCAGAGAATTAGCTACAAAAGGCTATACCACCGGCGGCACTTATCTTGGTATCGGTGTTCCGAATTATGAATATACCATGTCAAGTAATGGTTCTAACGTCATTGATGCTCCTTTCTATGTAAATGGAAATTTGAACGTTCCCAGCAAATTTTATATGCATTTCACAAAGCCGGATGATTTCATGATTATCAGAGGAGATTTTAATTCTACTAATAATGATGGCCTGCAAACGACTTTTGCAGGATATAGCGATACCGGCCTGACTTATGATAGCACGCCTTATATCTATATAGAAGGCAAGCTTAATATCACAACTGGTAACAATGGCGCACTGCCATTAGGAGATGCCACACATGCAGTCAATGTTTTCTGCCGTACCGCAAATATGCCCGGCAATGGCGAATTTCAAATGTATGGTGATCTGTATCTGATGGATGAAACAGGTACTTCTACATTTGGATCAAGTGCAGCAAAAACAAAGCTTTATAAATGGACAAATGCCACAATTCAGCGGCATGATGCATTAGGTAATTTTCAAACCGCTTACGGCAATATCTATTCCAGAGGTTCTGTCAAGATCGAAGGTAATGGCATGGAAATGAGCGGTAATCTGCAAATCAAAGGTGATCTTGAAGTCAACGGAAAACTCAAAGTAGACGGCGATATTGTTGTAGAAGGTAAGATTACAAATAGAAATAATATCGAATGCACAGGAACGATCTATGCCGGTGAAATCGAGAATGCATCCGGCGGCAATATTAATTGCTCTTTTGTAAATGCAGTAGTACATTCCGGCAATGCGCCCTCCAGCGGCTTTACAGATCTGACTGGTCTTTCTCCCGTTCCGCATACAAGAACTTATGCAGTATATTATACAGATCCGACAAATGCCGGCGATCCTCAGATGTGGCTGGTTTCAAAGGCAAATAACCCCGGCGAAGTCGGCTGGTGGTCAGATACACACTATAAAGTACATGGTGCTTATAATGAGCATATCATTGAACCAGGCAAACCTGAAGTCATCGTAAAACATGGCGAACCGGGAAGCAATTTCTGGTGGGGCAGAGAGGATATTATTCCTGAATTTGATTCTTCAACTGATCCAACATCCCCTGCTTTCGAGGCAGAGCTCGAAGCAAGAAGTGAACTGTATAAAAATCTGAAAACTTACAGCTATTCCCAAACCAGCAGCGGCTCAAGTCCCGGTACTGTGTCAGTAACAACATATTCTTATGATCTTAGCACAGTATATGGCAGAGAAGTGTATCCGGATGAATATACAGAAGTAAATCTCAATACCAATAAACTGGCACAGCCTACTGCAAACGATTATGAAAGTATGTATCCCATCAGCATAGATGATCTGGATGCTTCTATCTATGATAGCACTTATAAAGTTCCCGTTTATTCCGCAGGTTCACGCACTTCAAAATATGCTCCGGCAAGTGCTAGCCTTGCATATAGTGCGGATAATCTGAAAAAAGATGCCGCTGGCAATGCCATTAGTTATTATCGTGTGGATACTAACTGCGTTCTGAATGGTAGTTTTAATAATAATATCTTCATTGATGGTTCTGTTGGTGAGCTGACGGTTGTTCTGGATCGTGTTAATCTGGAAGGTAATAATGGTACAAGTATTATTGTCAATGATGCTAATAAAGTAACACTGTTTATTGTAGATTATGTAAATCTTGGCACAAGCGGCCAGGGTACAAGCATTATCACAACAGATTATTTGGATATGTTCATGGGTGCAGGTAGCTGGAGCTATACTGATAATTTCAAGGGCGTTGTTCAGAAAATGAATAATGATACTCAGATTGAACAGGTTCAGACAATTGGCGATCCCAAATATCCGAATGTTGTGATCAATTCTGATGCAAACTCTACACTTTCTGTTCCTGAAAATGGCCTTGTTGTGGGTCTTGTTCGTGCTCCGAAACTGGTGTATGACGGCGGTCAGGCAACAATTGCTAATAAGAAACTGGATTATGTGCTGCCAAGTGGTGAAGTGGTTGCTTATGGACAGGGTTATGCAATCCCAAGCGATGGCTGCAATGCAGTTGGTCTGATCGGTCAGCTGATTGCAGGACAGATCAAACTGGATAGCAATGGTTCATGGGGCATGCTTTACGTAACAGATCCGAATTCTGGTACACCACCTACTCCAACACCTACTCCAACACCTACTCCAACTCCCACCCCCACAACAACAACGACATTTGCTAAGTTGTACTCCAACATGTATTAATAAGGAGGGTTATGTATGAAGCTGAAAAAGAAAAAAACAGTCAAAGGCATGACTCTGGTAGAAATTATTGTTGCCCTGTTCGTTTTCACCATCATGGGGACACTCATGGCACGGATCGGAACAGTAGCCAAATCTATGCTGATGAATTCCAATCACCTGAATAATAAAACACAGGCAGAATCTTCTATCGGAAGTGTCAAAGACAAAAACACGCTTGACACCTATTGTAGTGCAAGCGGCGAATCCAACGGTGAACAGCCTGTCACTTTCACCGTTGGGAGCTACGGCTCTGTGACGGGTAATCGGTATGATACAAAAGCGGCAGATTCTGTTTCTGGCAAAAATTGTGATACCAATCTGGATACTAATGCAAGTCTGCAATTCTATATTCTGAATTAAGGAGGTCAGTCTCATGAAGAAAACAACTGTAAAGGGTTTTACTCTGATTGAACTGATCGTCGTCATGGCAATCTTCGGAATTATCATGTTTGGTGCAATGCAGCTGATGACACCTGTTTCCAAAGTCATGATTCAGTCAGAAACATATGAAAGCGGAAATGCTGTTGTCACAACGATTACAGATTATCTGGAAGGAGAACTCACAGCGGCGGAATTTCTGGATATTTATAATGGCACACAGGATGAAGATGTCATTGCAAGAGATTTTGCAGAATATTATTATGAAGGTGTCCTCAAAGCAGGCTCAACGGATGCGCTTCCTAAATATGCAACTGGAAAAGTACATGTGATGTATATTGATAATAATCCTAATCCAACAACAGGAATTGTCAACACACAAATTAAAAGCTGGGTGTATGATGCAGATTTTACAAATAAGGCCGTACTGGTGAAGAATAAAACCGCATTGCCAGATGGAATTAATAAGGCTTATTATGACAGCTATAGATTTGAAATCAAGCCCGGTGATTTTAGTGATACAGCCAGCTGGGATATGACAGGAACACCGACTTATCCCGATCTTGCTGGAAATATAAGCGCATCCCGGACAACTTTCACAATCAAGACAGAGACAAACAAGAAAGTGAATAATAATATTTATACTTTCTTTACAACAGCAGATATGTCTCTTGCTAATATCATGGGTCGCAGTCTGGCAGATCTGAATTATTATGTCGTTGATGAAAATCCCGGCGCAAATGCACTGGATTTCGGCGATAATACATTGACAATTAGCCAGATCGCTTCCCCTGGAAATCATGCCCGTACCACTAGCGCACCAAATAACCGTAAAAACGGATCACTTACCAACAGCACGAGAATTTTCTATAATCCTACAGGTGCTGCACTGGATAGTTATTATCTGGTTTATAGCTACGGTTCAGAAATCAATACAAATCCATAATCTTGATTAGAAATCAAAACGGCAGTCGGAAAGATTGCATTCCGACTGCCGATTTTTTAAAATTCAGGCGAGTGCATAGGGATCATAAGTCACCCAGGCAATATACCAGTTTAAAAGCTGTTCGCCGAACAATGTTCCCAAAAACAACCCCATGGCCAAATAAGGGCCAAATGCAAATTTGGATTCTCCATTGATGCGCTTTAAAATTAATCCGCAGACAGCAGCAAGACAGATGCCAAAAAAAGCAGAAATCACAGTAGCTTTCCAGCCGATCAACAGGCCACCAAAAGCCATTAAAATAGTATCTCCGAGTTCAATCGCCCGGAAACGTTCTCCAAATTTTTTTTCGATCACCGGAATGCTAAGCTCTCCAATCAGGAAAAACGGCAGGCCGATACAGATCAATCCAATCAGATGAGAAGAAAGCGGCAGATTGGCCGCTGTTAGAAATGCCGGAAGATTCCGGAATGTTTCTTCTGAAACCAGCCGGATCACAGAAAGTATCAGATCCGGAAGCGCAAGAACAACAATGAAAAATAATACTCTCAGATCCATTTCCTGCGTATCCCAGTCAATAAAGGCGATACAGATTAATGCAGAGAAAAAGAAACAGTATAAAATCGTTTGCAGGCTGAAATCAAGAACTGCAAATGTAATAAGATAAACAATACAGTTAAGTGATTCCACAATGGGATAACGCTTTGAAATCGGCTCTCCGCAGCTGCGGCATTTGCCTTTGAGAAGCAGCCAGCCAAGTACCGGCACATTATCCCTAGGGAGGATTTTTGCGCCGCATGTCATGCAGTGTGATGAACGCTTGACAAGAGATTCATTCTTTGGCAGACGAAAAATGACTACATTCAGAAAACTGCCGATACATAACCCATAGAAAGATACAATGAGGTAAAACATAATGTAAAACGGAGTTTCCATGAATTCATTATGAAGCATGATAATGCCCTCCTTGAAAAATAGATGATGATTCTATTATAGCACAAAGAAAACGGTTTGACAAGCCTTAAAATCAGAAAATCCTTCCTGTGCTGATGAAATCCAGGACAAAATTTTGCTACGCATAAAAATATTTATATAAACGGAGGTATCTCAATGAGAAATATTCGTATTGGTGATTATCTGGTAGAACAGAAATTGATCACACATGACCAGCTGGATGAAGTGCTGAGAAAACAGAAAGAATCCGGCAATAACAAACGCTTTGGCGAGTTGGTCGTAGAGCTCGGCTTTATTTCAGAAGTCAGCCTTTCCAAAGCTCTGGCTGCAAAACTGCGTGTTCCCTATGTGGATCTGGGCAATGTGGATATTGATGATGAAGCTGTCCGCAAAATTCCGGAATCTCTGGCAAGAAAATACACAGTTATCGCAATCAATGTGCAGGGTCGCCGTCTGACAGTCGCCACAGATGACCCGATTAATTTTAATATTCTGGAAGATATTAAAATGCAGACTGGTATGGATACGATTCCAGTATTAGCTACTAAATCTGCAATTAACAAAGCAATCGGTAATCTGTATTCTATGGAAAATGTCGACAGCGTTCTCGAAAGCGTGACCAGATTCCAGGATGATGAGCAGGATGATGATTCCAAAGACAGAATTGAAAGCGCACCAATCGTTAAGCTGGCAACTACAATTGTTGAAAACTCTTATAGAGCAGATGCAACAGATATTCATATTGAACCGTTTAAGACTTATACCAGAATCAGAATTCGTGTAAATGGCGACTTGGTGGAACTGATGAATGTTTCCAATGTTGTGCATAATGCGCTTGTTACTCGTCTGAAGCTGATCTCTGGTATGAACATCGCTGAAAAGCGTGTTCCTCAAGATGGTCGTTTCACACAGGTCGTAGATGGAACAACGCTTGACGTGCGTGTTTCTTCCCTGCCTATGGTACATGGCGAAAAGATCGTTATTCGAATTTTGTCAACTGGTAATATCGCCCTGAGAAAGATCACTGACTTAGGTATGTCAGATTATAACTATCAGTTATTTGAATCTATGATCAAGTGCCCTCATGGCGTTATTCTGGTAACTGGCCCTACTGGATCAGGTAAAACCACTACACTCTATGCCGCACTTGGTGAACTGGCTAAGCCGAATGTAAATGTTATCACCGTAGAAGACCCGGTTGAAAAAGCCATTGATGGTATCAATCAAGTACAGGTTAATGCGAAAACAGGTATGACATTCGCCGCCGCTCTTCGTTCTATCCTCCGTCAAGACCCGGATATTGTTATGATCGGTGAGATGCGTGACTCTGAAACGGCTGACATTGGTATCCGTGCCGCTATCACGGGACATTTAGTATTATCTACACTGCATACAAATGATGCGGCTTCTACAATCGTTCGTCTGATTGATATGGGTGTTGCTTCTTACATGGTAGCAACTTCTCTGATCGGCGTTATTGCGCAGCGACTTGTAAAAGTACTTTGTCCGAAATGCAAAGTACAGCGTTTTTCTGATGAAGATGAAAATAAGCTGATGAAGCTGGAAGATGTTTATACACCGATTCCGGTTTATGATGCACAGGGCTGTCCGGAATGCAATAATACAGGCTATCGAGGCAGAACGGCAATTCATGAAATTATTCATTGTACCGCCGGTATTTCTACGATTATTGCAAGAAACGGAAGCAAGGAAGAAATTGAAGAAAAAGCCAAAGAAAATGGCACGAAGCTGCTTCGTGATAACGTTTCTGAACTCGTGCAGAGAGGTGTCACCTCTATGGCTGAGCTGGTTCATGTTACGTATGCTGTATAATAAAATTCCAATGGGAGGAAAATTATGTCAATTGATATTAATAAAATTCTGAATGAAGTCCGTGCAATCGGCTGTTCTGACTTACATTTTACTTATGGAATGCCGCCGGTTGTCCGTCTGCATGGTGCGCTCCGGAGAATTGCAAAATATCCGGAATTAGATGATGAGGAAACAATGTCTATTGTCAATCAGATGACAAATGATATTCAGATGGCAAGTGTCCGCCAGCATAAAGATACAGACTTTTCATTCCAGACAACACAGGGTTATCGTCATCGTGTGAATGTGTATTTTCAGAGAGGGCATGCGGCAATTGCGATTCGTCTGCTTCGGAATGATATCCCCACACTGGATGATTTGGATCTTCCGCCGGTTCTGGCTGATTTCGCCATGCGTCCCCGTGGCCTGATTCTGGTAACAGGCCCTACAGGTTCGGGAAAATCTACAACATTGGCCGGGATGATTGACTATATCAATGTTCACAGGAGTGCGCATGTTATCACTGTAGAAGATCCTATTGAATATGTACATCAGAATAAACTTTGCATGATCAATCAGAGAGAAGTTGGCGATGACGTGCCGGACTTTGCTATGGCACTGCGTGCGGCACTTCGTGAAGATCCGGATGTAATTCTTGTTGGTGAGATGCGTGACTTTGAAACGATCAGCGCAGCGATTACCGCCGCAGAAACAGGGCATTTGGTGCTGTCTACGCTTCATACGACATCCGCCGCTGATACCATCAACCGTATTATTGATACTTATCCGGAACATCAGCAAGGACAGATTAGAACACAGCTGGCCGGAAACATGGTAGGTGTTGTATCACAGACATTGCTGCCGACACTAGACGGAAAAGGCCGTGTTGCCTGCATGGAAATTCTGAACGTAACAGATGCATGTTCTGCCATGATTCGTGATGATAAAGTGCATTTGCTGTTATCTGCGATCCAGTCCGGTAAACAGCACGGCATGATGTGCCTTGACCAGGAACTTGCCAGATTTGTCCGCCGTGGCATTGTTGCAGAAAGTGCCGCTCTTGAAAAATGTCAGAGTAAGGCAGAATTTTACAGATTCCTCAATGGTACAAATTAAGCATGATTTTCAGCCCTCCCTGCGGGGAGGGCTTTGTTTTGGAGGAAAATTTTTATGAAATTACTGGCGATTGATGGGAATAGTATGATAAACAGGGCATTCTATGGAATCAGACCGCTGTCGAATCAGAAAGGGGTTTTTACGAATGCACTGTTTGGATTTATGAACATGTATTTAAAAGCGATCAATGAAATCAAGCCGGAAGCGATTGCAGTGGCGTTTGATCTGAGTAAGCCCACATTCCGGCATGAAGCTGACCCAGAATATAAATCCAATCGAAAGGGAATGCCTGAAGAATTAGCGATGCAGATGCCATATCTGAAAAAAATTCTGGAATATATGGGAATTGCCTGCATTGGTGCGGAGGGATTTGAAGCGGATGACATTCTGGGAACACTGGCAGAAGCGTGTGAAAGATCGGGAAATGATTGTGTGATTATGACCGGTGACAGGGATAGTCTGCAATTGCTGACAGAGCATGTATCTGTTCGATTTGTAGCCACGAAAGAAGTGAAATTATATACGCCCGAAGTTTTTCGGGAAGAATATGGGTTTGATCCGGTCTATCTGATTGATTTAAAAGCATTGATGGGAGATAGTTCTGATCATATTGCTGGTGTGAAGGGGATCGGTGAGAAAATAGCGAAAGATCTGATTCAGAGATTTCATAGTATTGAATTCTTATATGCAGAGCTGGATCATGCAGAGCTGAAATCTGGAATCCGGAAGAAATTAGAAATCGGCAGGCAGGATGCTGCGCATAGTAAATATCTTGCAACGATTGTGAAAAATGCGCCTATTTCTATTCAGTTAGAGGAGTATATCCCCGGAAAACAGGATACAGATGCATTGCGCCGACTCTTGACAGAGCTGGAAATGTATCAGCTTCTCACGAGACTGAATCTGTCTCCCTTGTCAGAAGAGCCGGAAGAATTGATTTTGAATCCCCCTGTTATGCAGATGATTGGCTATTCTGAGATTCAGAAATCAGAAAGCCCTGTTTCTTATCGGCTTATAGATATCGCAGGTTTTGGAGAAAAAAAACAGCTTTCGATCTGCATCGGAAATCAGTTATTTATAACAGATGAGACAGATCAGATTCTTGATTTTCTGGAATCGGATCTTGCTAAAATTACGGATGATGCAAAACAGCATTATTATTATGCATTTTCCCACGGCAGAAAGCTGAATCATGTGATTTTTGATGCTGCTGTCTGTGGCTATCTCCTGAATCCATCAGAGAAAAGTTATTCTGTTCCCGATCTGTGCCGACAGTTGAAACTACCCTATTATCAGGAAGATTTGCAGGAACATGCTGATCTGTATGCATTGGCTGGATTATACGAAAAAGGTCTGAATCGTCTGAAATCAGAAAATATGCTTGATCTTTGGGAAAAAATAGAACTGCCTTTGACAAGAGTATTGGCTTCTATGGAATATACAGGAGTTCTTATTGATCAAGAAGGCATCAGAGATTTTGGCCGTGAACTGGATTCTCAAATCCTGAATCTGCAAAAGCAGATTTATGAAATTGCCGGGGAAATATTTAATATTGCTTCTCCAAAACAATTAGGTGTGATCCTGTTTGAAAAATTAAAACTTCCGGTTTCTAAAAAAACAAAGACAGGCTATTCGACAAGCGCAGAAGTTCTGGAAGAACTCCGCCCGAAACATGAAATCATAGATCTGATTCTTGCCTATCGACAGTATACAAAATTGCAGTCAACCTATGTGGATGGCCTTTTGAAAGCCGTATCTCCCGAAGATGGCCGCATTCATACAAATTATAAGCAAACCGAAACACGCACCGGAAGAATTTCTTCTACTGAGCCGAATTTACAGAATATTCCCGTACGCACGGAAATCGGCAGACAGATGAGAAAATTTTTTAAAGCTGCTGATGGATGCATTTTTCTGGATGCTGATTATAGTCAGATTGAATTAAGATTAATGGCGCATCTGAGTCATGATCAGGCCATGCAGGAAGCTTTCAGATCTGGTGCAGATATTCATCAGACAACAGCGGCAAATATTTTTCATGTACCGGAATCAGAAGTCACCCCCGAAATGAGAAGCGCATCCAAAGCAATCAATTTCGGCATTCTATATGGCATGGGCGCTTTTTCCCTTTCAAAAGATATTCATGTGTCTAAGCAGGAAGCAGAACAATATATTGCCGATTATCTGGGATCTTATCCGGATGTATCTGTATTTCTGAATCAGATCATCAGTGATGCTAAAAAATCCGGCTATGTCTGCACCATGTTTCATAGACGGCGTTATGTCCCCGAATTGCAGGCTTCTAATAAACAGATACAGGCCAGCGGGAAAAGAATCGCTATGAATACGCCTGTGCAGGGAACTGCTGCGGATATTATTAAATTAGCTATGATCCGTGTGCATGACAGACTGGAACATGAAGTTCCCTCGGCAAAATTGATTTTGCAGGTGCATGATGAATTAATTATTGAAGTGCCCCTTGCCGATGCTGATCAGGCCGCCCAAGTGCTTCATGAGGAAATGATCCATGCGGTACAGTTATCCGTTCCGCTCCCGGCAGATGTCACTAGAGGAAAAACATGGTATGATGCTAAAAATTAAAAAATTAACAGATCAGGATATCCATTTGCTTCATGCCTGTGCGGAATTAGCAAAAATCTGTCTGCCCGGTGAAGCATGGAGCTTTGAAAGTTTCCTGTCAGAAACTAGAAAATCCGGCGGCTTTATATGGATCGCCCTTGATCAGGATCAGCCTGCCGGATTTCTGACAGCCTGTCAAATTCTGGATTCTGCTGATCTGACAAATATCGGCGTTTTGCCTGATTACAGACGACAGGGAATCGGAAGCCGATTATTGGAAACTTTGCTGAATCAAATGCAGAATACAAGTATTTTTCTGGAAGTCCGTGCTTCTAACAAATCTGCATTAGATTTATATCAAAAAGCCGGATTCTATGAGATCGGCATCAGAAAGCGATTTTATCAGCATCCGGAAGAAGATGCTGTTTTGATGAGGAGAGAAAATTATGTTGATTCTGGGTATTGAAAGTTCCTGTGATGAGACCGCCGCAAGTGTGGTAAAAGATTGCATAGAATTAAAATCTTCTGTGATCGCTTCACAAGCAATGGAACATCAAAAATATGGCGGTGTTGTGCCAGAACTGGCTTCCCGACGGCATTGTGAGAATATATTATCCGTGACACAGCAGGCTCTTGCAAAGGCGGAAATCACTGTCAATGATCTGGATGGCATTGCTGTGACATATACGCCGGGTTTGATCGGTGCGCTTCTGGTAGGGGTGAATTTTGCCAAAGGTCTGGCTTTTGCCGCCGGAAAGCCCCTGATTCCTGTGCATCATATTGCCGGACATATTGCGGCCAATTATCTGGCACATCCGGAGCTGAAACCGCCCTATCTGTGTTTAGTGGTCAGCGGAGGGCATACGATGTTGACCGAAGTGATGACATATACAGAATTCCGGATTCTTGGGACAACCCGTGATGATGCCGCCGGAGAATGCTTTGATAAATGCGCCCGTGTGCTGGGCTATCCCTATCCGGGAGGTGTGCAGATTGATAAGGCCGCACAAATCGGAGATGCACGGAAATATCAGCTGCCCCGGCCGAGAGTCGCAGGAAGTGAACTGGATTGCAGTTTTTCAGGCCTGAAAACAGCTGTGATCAATATGGTACATCATGCGGCGCAGATCGGCGAAACAATTGATGCGCCCTCTATGGCGGCAAGTCTGCAAAAGACCGTTTCACAGATCCTGACGGAAAAAACAGAACTCGCCGCTGAAAAAACAGGTTATGAGATCATTGCGATGGCTGGGGGGGTATCGGCGAATTCCGGCCTTCGGGCATCCATGCAAGAAATGTGTGATCGGCATGGATATCAGCTATATATGCCCCCATTGTCATTATGTGGGGATAATGCGGCTATGATTGCTTGTCAGGGATCATATCATTATTTAGCAGGGATGACGGCAGATGAAAGCCTGAATGCCTATGCTTCCGGGACGGCAATCGGAGAAATGAAAGAAAAGTTTTAAGTTTCAGAGCATAAAAATGTACAAATCGTTAAAAATTTATTTCGGAAATATCCCGAAAATATGAATCAAAATCTATACAGGATGTAATATGTCAAAAGATCATTACTATCAGATCTGACGAAAATCCGGGCTTTTTGTGAATTACAAAAGGGAATATCAGGAATGAATATTATCAAATTTTTCGAAAAAATATGAAATTATGGCTTGATATAGATATTTTTAGCTGGTATACAGAAAGTCATCGAAATTGTGCAAATTGACGAAAAATGAAATCCCTTAAACGTTTTAGAGTTCGATTTCGTAAAAGTTCGTTCATAATTTGTTTTTTTTTTAGAAAACTATTGACAAAGATTCAGACATATGCTATAATAACATTGTAAGGAAAACACCGGTACGAAAAATAAAAACGGTGGATTCCCAGAGGCGCAGGCGGTGAATCCGTACTGCATGTAAAATTAATCATTTAAATTTTATAAGGAGGTTTTCACTATGAAAACAAGAAAGACCGTTAAAGGCTTCACACTGGTTGAGCTGATCGTTGTAATCGCTATCATTGGTGTACTGGCTGCTATCCTCGTTCCGTCCATGCTGGGCTATGTTAAGAAGTCCAAGGTTTCTGCTATGAACTCTAACGCTAAGAGCCTGTATGATGCCGTTGCTACTTCCCTGATCGAAGCTGATTCTGAAGGCAAAACAGCTACTGCTCTGGGTATCAAGGATGATGGCACAACTTCCAATACTGTAAAGTCTTCTGCTAAGGCAAATGACGGCACCTTTGATGGTAAGATCCTGAACTACTTCGACGGCGTTGGCACTCTGGTTAAGAACGGCGGCGCAGCTGAATACCTGGTAAAAGATATGGCCTGCACAGCAGCTTACTGCTCTGATGGTACTTACAGAGGCGGTTATCCGACAGGCGCATCTACTGACAACTACAGCTCCTTCACCGTACAGAAGGCTCAGAGAACCTGATCGCATTCCTGCGAATCTCATCTGAAACGTGCAAAACTCTGCAAAGAACACAAAGTCCCCTTCCCTTTCGAGGGAGGGGCTTTTTTTAGTCAGAAAGGAATAGGCTTATGACGGAACGCATGAAAAATAGGCTGCTTTCCAGAAAAGCAGGCAAAGCAGATGGAATGGTATTTGCCATATGGGTGATATTGGTATGTATTATCCGGTATTTTCACGAACCATGGTTTGATGAAATGCAGGCATGGGAGATTGCAAGATTTGCATCCGTAAAAGAAATTTTGTTTGAAGTCACGCATTATGAAGGGCATCCGCAGTTATGGCATTTGTTATTAATGCCGTTTGCCAGGATGGAATTACCAGCGAAAGCAACTATTTTCTGTATCAATTTGATATTCAGCGGCGGAGGGGTGTTGTATTTATTATACAGATCACCATTTCCGAGGATTTTAAGGTGGTATCTGCCATTTACGTATTATATATTTTATTTACATAGTGTGCATACAAGGCCATACTGTATGACGATGCTGGCGTTTTTTCTATTAGCAGCGGCATTTCCGGAACGGAATCAGAAGCCGGGGAAATATGTGGGATGTATGATATTTCTTTGTTTTACGACAGTATACGGCGTTATTTTTTCATGTGGATTTTGTTTAGTATGGGTATGGGAAATTTTTCAGGAATATCAGAAAAAGAAAAATGTGAAAGATATTATCAAAGATAAGCGGTTTTACTGGCTGATTGTGATATTAATGGCGGCATTATTTATTTTATGCTGTACGCTTCCGGCGGAGGATAATTATAATGGCCGAAAGAAATTGACATGGGCGATCCGGCTGGAGAGATTGTATTATGTACCGCTGATCTTTTTTGATTGTACGTTTGGAACAGTCATGTTAGAAGATGAGAGTCTGGAATTTACAGGGACGCATATATTAGGCGCAGTGATTGGAGCGATACAATGGGCAGTATGGATTCCGCTTTTAAAGAAAAATCGAAAGCTGTTACTATGCATTGTGCCGTATCTGATCGGAGCAATTTTCTGTGCATTTGTTTATTTTGGTGTGCATCATCTGGAAGTATTTCAATTATTATTTATTTTTATTTTATGGGTCATGTTCGCCGAGGGGATAGAAATGCCGGAGATTTATGGAAAAATCCGGAAAAAGATTGATTCACAGATGACGATTAAATTATTAAAAGCCGTTTCAGCTATGGCGATCTGTGCGCCGGTGATATATACAATTGGGAGCGCAGTGCTGGAAATCCGGTATCGATATGGCCCTCAGGAAATGGCGGATTTTGTTAAAAATAATCATCTGGAAGACAGGAAAATTATGATACAGTGGGGCTATGAAATGGCAGAAGATGACAGTGAAGATGGTGTTTCTTTGGTTGTACAGGATGAAACGCTTCCCATGGAGAGCTATCCTCCAATTGCAAAACAGCTGACGTATTTCATGGGTGATGCGGCAACGGTTTATGCTTATGCAGACCGGGATGCAGATTTTTTTACTTATTTTAATATTGGGGAATCGCAGCGGAAATGGATGATTTGGAAGGATCAGACCCCTGAACAATTACAGGAGACTTTTGAGAAATGGCAAGAAATCGGGCTGCCAGATTTTATATTTGGCTCTGTGCCCATTCAGGAGGCATTTACAGAGGAACAGCTGGAAGGGGTTACTTATTATTGGATTGATGATTTGCATTATGGGAAGATCTGGAAACTGGATTATACAGAGGGTGTAGATCATGTATATATTCGGGAAGATCTTCTTGAGGAATATCCACAATTTGAGATCAAGAAGTATGCAACCATTTTGACGAAACCGGAAGAATGAAAAAAGCCGCCCGCAAAAGGACGGCTTTATTATGAATCATTCTGTGAAAGGTCTTTGATCATTTTTTTGACTTTGCTGGCCTGTTTCCCTTGTAATTGAGAGCTGAATACTGTCATAATCTGTGCTAAATCGGCTACAATTTCTTCCTGATCTTTTTTTTCTGATGTATCCACGATTTCAATCTCACAGTTGTATAATTCAGCCATATAAGAGATTAATTCAAATCCGAATCTTGTGAGTTTGTCTTCAGAAAGAATCACGACTTTGGAAATTGTTCTGTTTGCCATGCCTTTGAGGATTTCTTGCAAGCCTTTTCTTTTATAATTGATACTAGAACCAATATCTGAAACAATTTCAAAAGGCTTTCCTTGTGCGAGTAAATAAGTTCGTATATTTTCTTCCTGTTGTTTCAGATCCTCTTTTTGTTTGGGGGAGCTGACCCGGCAATAGCCTACTGTTTTGCTATTTTGATTTCTTGCACCTAAGAGAATATTTAAATCATTTTCGGCATAATAGCGATAACCGTTTGTGCTTTTATGATGTGGCTTTAATTTTCCGGATTTATCCCAATTTCTCAGCGTCTGCGCAGATACGCCCAGCATTTCGCTGACTTTATGGATTGTATAATATTTCATGAAATCACCTCACTATTTTTTATTATAACATATAAAATCATAAAAGTCAATATTTTATAGAATATTTATAAAAAAATCCCCTTCCGGCAGACCGGGAGGGGGATATGATTAATATTCAATACCAGCTCTGGCAGAAATGCCTTTCTGATAAGGGTGTTTTACGGCTTTGATCTCGCTGACATAATCGGCGGCATCAATAAATTTTTGATCGGGGTCACGTCCTGTGAGAATCAATTCTGTTTTGGAAATACTTCCGAAGATCAGACGATTGGCAAGTTCACGGTCAAGCAGATTGCCGTTATAAGCAGCAAAAAATTCATCCAGAATGAGCATATCTGTTTTTCCGTGATAGATCCGACTCATGATCTGTGAAAGCATTTGATTATGGCATTGTGTCAGCCGGGCTTTTTCCTCGTCATTCATCTGGAATGTAAAGCCATAATCTTTATCACAGCGCAGGACAGTAATTTCAGGAATCTGTTTCAGAATATGCAATTCTGATGTAGGGCTACCCTTGAGGAATTGGACAAAATGCACCTGCATTCCATTTCCAGCCGCACGAACAGCCAATCCAAGCGCAGCCGTGGTTTTTCCTTTGCCGTTGCCGCAGTAGATTTGCAGCATAAAAATCCTTCCTTTCTGATAATTAAGAATTTGTATGATTTTCTTTATGTGTGAGAAACAGGCCGATTGTCAGCATTACAGATCCTGCACCAAGTGCCGCACTTGTCCCGACAATTTCCCAGAAACGCCGCTTTCTGAGCTTTTCTGAAAGATTGAGATATAATCTTTGTTCTGTTTCATGCAGATCACTATCAGAAAATATTTTTACAGAGGGTTTTGCCTTTTGTTTCCGCAGTGCCTTGCATTCTTGATAATAATTTCGACAATTGCGACAACCTCCCAGATGAATCCGGATTGCTTTGGCAGTCTCCGGCTGTACCAGCCGCTCATAGTACAGTTCTGCAAAATCCCGCACAATCTCACATGTCATATTCACTTTTGATCGCCTCCAATATCATTTTTTTTGCCCGATAATAAATCACTCTTGCGGAATTTTCACTGATATGCAGAGCTGTACCGATCTGGGCATAGCTCATTTCTGCATAAATCCGTAAAATAGTGACATCCTGGTATTTTTTCGGCAGTGTGAACAGTGCTTTCCGGGCAGCCTCGGCAAGAAGCCGGCTCTCTATCATGTCTTCCAGATGTTCGGTTGCATATTCCTGATAAAGTTCGGTTAGACTTTCTGCACTGATGCATTCCAGCTGATATTTGTTTTTCCGCAGATGACGATAATATGTATGCTTGGCAATAGATGCCAGCCATGTGAAAATATCACTTTCTCCCCGGAAACGGTGAAAGGATACAAAGGCCTGATAGAATGTTTCCTGTGTGAGTTCTTCTGTCAGATCCCGGCTTTCTGTGAGTTTGTACAGAAATGCATAGATCCGGGAAAAATATTCCTGATATAATTTTTCAAATTCCTGTTTCATACCGGAAAAACACCTCAACTTTCTGATTAGTTAGTGTCGGAAGGGGGAAAAAAATTACAGATCCTGACGGAAATACATTTCGTGATAATGCATAAATTTTTTGTAAAAATTTTAGATATATTTTCTGTAACAAACAGGGGGTGAGTGTTACTAAATTTATAAAAGCGTTTTTTGAAATGCTCAAACTTTAAATCGGGAGGCATAAAATGACATGAGTTTTTGTATCATAGGGACGGGCATGTATGTTCCGCCAAAGATTGTGACAAATGACGATTTGGCACAGATTGTGGATACCAGTGACGAATGGATTTCTAAAAGGGTGGGCGTGAAAGAACGCCGCTTTGCCGTGAAAGAATTTGCTTCAGAACTGGGTCTGAAAGCCGCAGAAGCTGCTTTACAAGATGCCAATGTGAAGGCGGAAGAATTGGACGCTATTTTTGTGGCAACTATCAGCGGAGAAACGTCTTCTCCATCTATGGCCTGTATGATTCAAAAAGGGCTGGGAGCTTCCTGTATGGCCATGGATGTCAGTGCGGCCTGCTCTGCATTTTTATTCCTGCTGGAAACAGCCGCCGCTTTTTTTGCATTGCATCCGGAATTTCAGAAAATTCTTGTCGTAGGAACGGAACGGATGAGCGGTATTCTGGATTTTAACGATAGGAGTACTTGTGTCATTTTTGGTGATGGTGCAGGAGCAGCTGTTCTGGAGCGGGGAGAGAATTATCTGGATTCTGTCATCACTGTAAAGGGTGGCAATGATGTGATTAATATTCCACATCATCCGGGAAATTCTCCCTATTTTGAAGGAGAACAGGATACGCCTTGTCTGCATATGCAGGGACAGGAGACTTTTAAATATGCAGTAAATGCGATGTCACAGGATGTGACAACATTATTGGAAAGAAATCATCTAACAGCGGATGATATTGCTTGGATCGTGCCGCATCAGGCAAACAAGAGAATTATTGATTTTGCCGCCAAGATGCTTAAAATTCCAAAAGAGAAATTTTTCTGTAATATAGAGAAATATGGAAATACATCAAGTGCATCTGTGCCGATTGCACTGCATGAACTGGCAAAAAGCGGCATGTTAAAGCGTGGGGATAAAATCATTCTCTGCGCATTCGGTGGCGGCCTGTCAAATGCGGCCTGCCTGTTGAAATGGTGAGTTCCGGGAAATCCGGTTTCACATATATTTATATTATTATACCATAGAAAAGGAGAAAAAACAATGGTAGAGGAAAAAATTATTGAACTGCTGGCAGAGACCGCAGATAAGGACGCTTCTGAGATTACAGCAGATACTGCTTTTGCAGATCTGGGAATTGATTCTCTGGATCTCACAGAAATGGCAATGCAGCTGGAAGAAGAATTTGGCATTGAACTGACCATGAGACCTGAGCTCAATACTGTGGGCAAGCTGGCAGAAGAAGTAGAAAAGCTTCAGGCAGAGGCATAAGACATGATGCAGTCGCCTGTGTGTGAACTTCTGGGGATTACATATCCCGTGTTTCAGGGCGGTATGGCGTGGATTGCTGACGGCAGACTTGCCGCAGCAGTCTCAAACGCCGGCGGTCTTGGCATCATTTCGGCTATGAATGCCAATGCAGAATATTTAAGAAAACAAATTCAGCTTGCAAAAAGCCTGACAGATCAACCTTTTGGGGTGAATATTATGCTGATGAGTCCGTTTGCGGCAGAATGTGCACAAGTGTGCATAGAAGAAAAGCCGGCAGTTGTGACCACAGGCGCAGGCAATGCAGGCAGATTTATTCCTGATTGGAAAAATGCAGGAATTAAAGTGATTCCAGTGATTGCTTCTGTAGCAATGGCAAAGCAGGCAGAAAAAGCCGGGGCGGATGCAGTGATTGCAGAAGGACAGGAATCGGGGGGACATATCGGGGAATTAACAACGATGACATTAGTACCGCAGGTTGTGGATGCTGTGAAAATTCCGGTATTGGCTGCCGGGGGCATTGGTGATGGCCGGGGGATTGCGGCAGCCTTCATGCTGGGTGCTGTTGGTGTGCAGATGGGAACGAGATTTTTAGTAGCAAAAGAGTGTCCTGTGCATCAGAATTATAAAGATATGATTCTGAAAGCAAAAGATATTTCAACACAGGTCACAGGCCGCCGATTTGGGGGAAATACTTGCCGTGGAATCAAGAATCAGTTCACCAGAGATTTTTTAAAGAAAGAATTTGATCCGGAAACAACAGCCGAGAGTATTGCAGATCTGGGAGCAGGAACGCTCAGAAAAGCCGCTGTTGATGGAGATGTCAAGAACGGGAGTGTGCTTGCCGGACAGATTTCAGGGATGATCAGCAAAGAGCAGACCTGTCAGGAGATTATACAAGAAATCATGCAGGAAGCAGAAACCTGTCTGAAAGGAGCAGAAAAATGGGTAAAATAGCATTTGTTTTTTCCGGTCAGGGTGCGCAGCATATTGGCATGGGAAAAGAATTCTATGATCATTTTGATTCTGTCAAATCGCTTTATGATACTTGTGAAGCAGTCAGACCCGGAACGATCGAACAGAGTTTTTCAGGCGATCCGGAAGATCTGAAACAAACGCAGAACACACAGCCTTGTCTGTATCTGGCAGATTTGGCGGCAGCATTGGCAGTGAAGGAAAGCGGCATTCAGCCGGATGGCTTGGCAGGTTTTTCACTGGGTGAGATTCCAGCATTGGCATTCGGTGGGGCATATGCACTAGGAACAGGCTTTGCAATCGCATCTGTCAGAGGGCAGGCCATGGCAAAGGCTTCCGCAGGGGTAGAGGCTTCTATGATGGCTGTTGTAAAAATTCCTTCTGAACAGGCGGAAGAATTAGCCAAGCCATATGATAAAATTTTCCCGGTGAATTATAATTCTCCGATGCAGCTGGTATTTTCCGGCGATAAGGAACAGCTGGAAGCATTTGCAAAAGATCTGAAAGCTGTCAAAGGCCGTGGATTGATGCTGAAAGTCAGCGGTGCATTTCATTCGCCTTATATGACCCCTGCCGTTGAACCGTTTCAGGCTGCTCTTTCAAATTTTGATGTAAAGCTTCCGGAAATTCCGGTATATGCCAATTTTACGGCTGCGCCTTATGAAGGCGATCCAAAAGCTTTGATGTGCAGTCAGATCAATCATCCTGTGCAGTGGACAAAATTAATCCGCCGTATGGCAGAAGATGGATTTGATACTTTTATTGAAACTGGTGTAGGCACTACACTGCAAAAGCTGATTACACAGATTCTCCCGGATGCAAAGGCATTTCAGGTTGAAAATAAGGAGACTCTGGAATTGTTATTAAAATCCTTAAACTAATTGGAAAGGACGAAAATCCCATGCTGAAAGATAAGATTGCTGTTGTGACCGGCGGTTCACAGGGCATAGGACTGGAAATTTGTAAAAAATTTTCTGAAAATGGCGCAAAGATTGCCATCGTGGATATTAATCCAGCGGAAAAATTAGAAGCCGCTGCCCAGGAAATCGGCGGCGATGTCCGGACATATCAATGCAATGTTGCTGACAGTACACAGGTCGCTGAAATCTGCAAACAGATTCTGAAAGATTTTGGAAGTGTGGATATTCTGGTGAATAATGCCGGAATTACCCGTGATAATCTGATTCTGAAAATGACAGAAGCAGATTTTGACGCTGTGATTGATGTGAATCTGAAGGGCGCATTTTATATGACAAAACAATTTTACCGTCCCATGCTCAAAAAGAAATACGGGAAAATTATTAATATCAGTTCTGTTTCAGGACTGTTCGGAAATATTGGTCAGGCAAATTATGCCGCTTCCAAAGCGGGAATCATTGGCTTGACAAAATCAACAGCCAGAGAGCTGGCCGCAAGGGGCATTTGCTGCAATGCGATTGCGCCCGGTTTTATTATCACCAGCATGACGGCAGATTTTCAGAATAATGAAGAATTAAAAAAATCCATTCCGGCAGGACATTTCGGCAAGCCGGAGGATGTTGCCGCCCTGGCTTTGTTCCTGGCTTCTCCGCAGTCGGATTTTATCACCGGCGAAGTCATCCGGGTTGATGGCGGAATGGCCATGTAAGGAGGAAAATGCATGAAAAGAATTGTTATCACAGGCATGGGGGCACTTACCCCGATCGGAAATACTGTTCCAGAATTCCGGGAAGCCTTATTTGCCGGGAAAAATGGAATCGGATTGATTACAAAATTTGACACGACAGATTTTAAATGGAAAGTCGCCGGAGAACTGAAAGATTTTGATGCTGCGGCGCATCTTGGAAAAGCCGTTGCCAGAAAATTAGATCCGTTTACACAATATGCGATTGTCGCCGCAAGAGAAGCCATGACACAAAGCGGTCTGAATGCTGATCCTCAAAAAGGTGAAGTGAATATTGATTCTGAAAGAATGGGCGTTTGCTTTGGCTCTGGAGTCGGCGGCGTAGAAACACTATGTGCAGATCATAAAAATCTGCTGGAAAAGGGTGTCAGAAAAGTATCACCCTATTGTGTGCCTAAGATGATTTTTAATATTGCGGCTGGCAATCTTGCAATTGAATTCAAGGCAAATGGCATTTGCACAGCCGTCTCTACAGCATGTGCAACAGGTGCGACAGCCATCGGAGAAGGCTACAGAGCTATTCTGCATGGCTATGCGGATGTCATGATCTGCGGCGGTTCTGAGGCAGGTGTTACCCCTCTGACATTGGCCGGGTTCGGCAACTGTCAGGCATTGACAGATAATTCTGATCCGGAACAGGCCTGCCGGCCATTTGATAAAAATAGAAATGGCTTTGTCATGGCCGAGGGTGCTGGCGTGATGATTCTGGAAGAGTATGAACATGCAAAACAGCGTGGTGCGCAGATCATTGCAGAAGTCTGCGGCTATGGTGCAACTTGTGATGCGCATCATGTCACCGCTCCTGATCCCGAAGCAACATATGTAGCAAAAGCATTCTGCCAGGCACTTCCGGAAGAGATCAGCAAAATAGATTTCTCAAGAGTATATCTCAATGCACATGGCACAAGCACGCCGCTGAATGATAAGACAGAGACAACAGCCGTTAAAAAAGCATTTGGTGAAGAGAATGCAAAGAAACTGCATATCAGCTCTTCAAAATCCATGACTGGCCATATGCTCGGCGCAACTGGCGCAGTAGAGGCCATTGCGGCTGTTCTGGCTCTGACAGAAAACAGAATTCCCCCGACGATTCATTATAGTGAATCTGATCCGGAATGTGATCTGGATTATACGCCTAATCAGACTGTAGAAACCCCTGTGGATCTGGCATTGTCTTCTAATCTTGGCTTTGGCGGACATAATGCCGTTCTGGCATTCCGGAAAATCTGAGGTGATTTCATGACAAAACAAGAAATTATGAAAATTATTCCGCATCGGGATCATATGCTGCTTCTGGATGAAGCCACGGCTGAAAATGGAATTGCTCGTGGAAAATTAAAAATCACTGGGGAAGAATTTTTCCTGAAAGGCCATTTTCCTGGGAATCCGATTGTTCCGGGTGTGATTCAATGCGAAATTCTGGCACAGTCAGCCTGTGTGCTGCTGGCTGATGTTTCCGAAGGCAAAACGCCGTATTATACCGGATTGGATCATGTGAAATTCCGGAATCCTGTCAGACCGGGTGACGTTTTTGAAACAGAGTGCGAGATTATCAAAAACAAGGGAGCATTTTATTTCTGCAAAGGAAAAGGCTTTGTCAATGGCAAACTCTGCATTTCGGCAGAATTTTCCTTTGCATTGGTGGAGGCGTGAATATGAGCTTTTTTGATAAACTAGTTGGATCAGCAAAGGAAAAATGCAAAAAATGCGGTCATGAAGATACACTCAGCAATCTGGAACTGCATGATTATATCTGTTCTGAATGCGGTTTTTATTACCGTCTGGATGCCAGAGCTAGAATTAAATTAACAGTGGATAAAAATAGCTTTCAGGAACTGGAGAAAGGCTTGATCAGTAAAGATTTTCTGAATTTTCCAAATTATCAGGAAAAATTAGAAAGAACACGCAAGGAAACAGAAGAAGAAGATGCTGTTGTCTGTGGTACAGCTACAATTGCTGATCTGAATTGTGCTGTATTTGTCATGAATTCAAAATTTATCATGGCAAGTATGGGCAGTGTCGTAGGTGAGAAAATTACTAGATTATTTGAATATGCAACAGAGCATGAACTGCCTGTAATCGGCTTTACCGCATCCGGCGGCGCAAGAATGCAGGAAGGTGTGATTTCTCTGATGCAAATGGCAAAAGTCAGCGGTGCAGTGAAAAATCATAGCAATGCAGGGCTGTTATATATTACTGTCCTGACAGATCCCACAACCGGCGGCGTAACAGCAAGCTTTGCCATGCAGGGTGATATTATTCTTGCCGAGCCAAAAGCATTGGTTGGTTTTGCGGGTCGTCGTGTCGTGGAGCAAACAACCAAAAGCCAGCTTCCGGATAATTTCCAGAAAGCCGAGTTCCTGCTAGAACATGGTTTTGTAGATGCGATTGTTCCACGTCCGGAACTGCGGGATACGCTTGCAAAATTGCTGGAAATGCATAAAAGGGAGGCATGATCATGGATTCTTATCAGAAACTGAAAACAGCCAGAAAAAATGGCCGTCCTACTGGCGGTGCTTATGTAGCAGAATTATTTGATTTTCCGATTGAATTTCATGGTGACAGACGATTTGGAGATGATCTGGCCATCATGGGCGGACTGGCGTTTCTGGATGATAAGCCTGTTACATTCATTGCAATGGAAAAGGGCACAGATCTGGAAAGCCGTGTCAAAAGAAATTTCGGCTGCCCGAAGCCCGAAGGCTATCGGAAAGCTTTGCGGCTCATGAAACAGGCTGAAAAATTTCACAGGCCTGTGATCTGTTTTGTGGATACGCTCGGCGCATATCCCGGAGCAGATGCCGAAGAACGTGGCCAAGGGCAAGCGATTGCAGAAAGTATTATGGAAATGATGGGATTGAAAACGCCTGTGATTTCTGTGATCATCGGCGAAGGCGGCAGCGGCGGCGCACTCGCACTGGCAAGTGCCAATAAAGTGCTGATTCTGGAACATGCCGTTTATTCTGTCATATCCCCGGAAGGATGCGCAAGCATTCTCTGGAAAGAATCCACCCCGGAGAATGTAGCAAAAGCCGCTGATTGTCTGCATATTACAGCGCAGGATATGAAGAAATTTGAAGTTGCCGAGGAAATTATTCCGGAAGATTTTGAACATTTTCCCCAGATGTGCGGCAATATGAAGAAAATATTGATCTCGGCTCTGGAAGAGCTTTCTGCTCTCTCAGAAGAAGAGATTTTACAGCAAAGATATCAGAGATTCCGCAAATTCGGCATTTTTGAAGAGAAAAAAGCAGGCCTGTTCAGAAAGAAATAAAATAGATCCCCCATAATGGGGGATCGGTTGTTTCTGACATGATTTTTATTTTTTTAATCATTTTTTTGACTGCTGTCGATTAAAGGAGGCTGTTTATGGAAGCATTATATCAGAAATTCAGTCAGGCGGAATTTGATGCAGAAGGAAATTTTACAGGGTTTTCTTTGCATTATGAAGAAGATTTTAATTTTGCTTATGATGTTGTCGATGAGATCGCACGGAATGAACCGGAAAAAACGGCCTTGATCTGGTGCGATGAAAACGGCGGAGAGAAAAAATTATCCTTCCGGGAGATCAGTGAATTATCAAACAGAGCGGCAAATTATTTTCTTCATCAGGGAATTCACAAAGGTGACAAAGTTTTGATGATGCTGAAACGCCATTATGAATATTGGTATCTGCATATGGCACTTCATAAAATCGGAGCAGTCTCTGTTCCAGCGACTTATATGCTTCAGGCGCATGATATTCAGTATAGAATCCAGACAGCAAAGATCCGGGCGGTGATCTGTGCGGATGATGAGAAATTATGCGAAAAAGTCAGACAGGCCGCCGGAAAGATAAAATTATATACTGTCAGACAAAAGCAAAAGGGATTTATTTGTCTGGATGAGATCTATCAGGTTTCTGATCAGCTGGAAAGAATTTCGACAAAAGTGACTGATCCCATGCTGATGTATTTTACATCCGGAACAACCGGTGAGCCAAAAATGGTGGTGCATGATTATACTTATGCATTGGCGCATATCGTGACAGCAAAATATTGGCAATGCGTCCGGGAAAACGGCTTGCATTTGAGTGTTGCTGATACAGGCTGGGCAAAAGCATCATGGGGAAAGCTCTATGGTCAATGGCTTTGCGGTTGTGCGATCATGGTATATGAATTTGAACATTTTCATCCTGAAAAAATGATGCAGGTGTTGGAAAAATATCAGGTGACGAGCTTTTGTGCGCCCCCTACTTTATTTCGATTATTGGCTAAAAATGGCATACGTCCGGAAGCATTTGCCAGTGTGGAACATGTTTCCACTGCCGGAGAAGCTTTGCAGGAAGAAATTATTAGATTATTTTATGAGAAAACCGGGCTGGAAATCATGGAAGGATTCGGCCAAAGTGAAACGGCTTTGATTATCGGAAATTTTAAAGGCTGTCATCCTCGCCGGGGATCTATGGGAAAGCCGAATCCATTGTATCATGTCATGCTGATTAATCCGGATGGAAATCCCGCAGGTATTGGCGAACAGGGCGAAATCGTGATTGATACACGAGGACATATGCCCGAAGGCCTTTGCCATGGATATGAACAGAATGCAGAGGCAAATGCAAGATATTGGACAGGAACGATTTTTCATACAGGAGATATGGCTTATTATGATGAAGATGGCTATTATTATTATATCGGCCGGATGGATGATGTAATTAAATCCAGCGGCTACAGGATCGGCCCTTTTGAGATTGAAAGCGTGTTAATTCAGCATAAGGCTGTATTAGAATGCGCTGTCACCGGCGTACCCGATGCAGAACGGGGGCAGCTTGTCAAAGCAACTGTTGTGCTTCGGTCTGGCTATGTTCCGGATGATGCGCTCCGGGAAGAGCTGAAAGAATTTGCCCGGAAACAGCTTGCAAATTATAAATATCCTCGTGTGATCACATTCGCAGAAGATCTCCCCAAAACGCCAAGCGGAAAGATTTGCTATCAGAAAATCCGGGATGCGGATCAGGGGACATAAAAAAAGGGACTTGTCAGTCCCTTTCATGATTCTTTTTTGTGTTTTAGCCAGGCCTGATATAGATCAGGCCTTTTCTGTTCTGTCACCCGAAGACGTTCTTTTTCTTTCCAGAGTGAAATATTTCGATGATGGCCGGAAAGCAGAACTTCCGGCACAGCTTCTCCCTGCCATAGCTCCGGACGAGTATATTGCGGATATTCTAGCAAGCCGCTGAAATGACTTTCATCTTCAAAGCATACCGCTGCCGGAAGGACACCGCTGCACATCCGGGCAATGGCATCTGTCAGCACCAAGGCCGGAAGCTCTCCCCCTGTCAGAACATAATCACCTATTGAGATTTCTTCATCTATGATCTGATCCAGAATTCTTTGATCAATGCCCTCATAATGACCGCATAATAAAAATAAATTTTCATATCCGGAAAGCTGGACTGTTTTGGCCTGTGTCAGCACAGATCCCTGTGGAGAAAGATAAATACTATGCGGTGGCTTCTGCAATTCGGCACAGACCGCAAGCCAGCACCTGTGAATCGGCTCTGCCTTCATGACCATGCCCATCCCGCCCCCATAGGGCGTATCATCCGCACGATGATGCTTATCTGTTGTATAATCCCGGATATTATGACAATGAATTTCAATTGCACCTGATTTCCGTGCCCTGCCAATGATGCTTTCTGACAGAACAGATTCACACATGTCCGGAAATAATGTTGCAATATCAACCCGCATTTTCAAACAGTCCTTTCAGAGGTCTGATTTTCATAATCCCTGTTTGCAGATTTGTTTCAAGAATAACTTCCGGAATTGCAGGGGCAAGATATTCTTTCTGTTCCTGTGCATTCCAGATCTGATAAACATCATTTGCACCTGTCTGCATGACATCTCGGAGAATGCCCCATTCCCGGCCAGTGTCTGCATCTATGACTTTCAGGCCAATCAGATCTTGAATAAAATAACAGCCTTCTTCTAGATTGATATCTTCTCTGTCCATATAGAAAATCTGTCCTCGAAGTGCATCCGCCTGTTCACGGGTATCACAGTTTTCTAATTTCAGAATAACAAGATTCTGCTGAATTCTGGAGCTTTTGACATGAACGGCTTTTTTTCCCTGCGGATCGAGATATAATTTTTCAAAAGAACATAAAAACGCCGCATCGTCACACCAGGGATAGACTTTGATTTCTCCCTGAAGACCATGGACGTTTGTGACTTTTCCGATTTCAAGAAAACGCTTCTGTTTCATAGAAAATCCTCTATTATTCGCCGATTTCCACAGCAATGGATTCCAGACCGTTCCGGGAAGCAGTAGAACGCATAATCACTCGGATCGCTTTGGCAATTCTGCCTTGTTTTCCGATGACTCTGCCCATATCTTCATCTGCAACATGTAGATGAAATACAATCGTACCTTCTTCATTAGGCTCATCCTGTGTGATAGTAATCATATCGGGATGATCTACCAGACCTGCAACGATTGTATATAATAATTCTTTCATGATAATATCCTTTCTAACAGCCGTCACAGCCCCGTCTGTGCGGACACAAACGGGGGCGGCGTTCTGATTACTTGATAATATTTTCTTTTTTCAGAATTGTCTTGACGATGTCTGTCGGCTGTGCGCCTTTCTTGATCCATTCAGCAGCTTTGTCTGCATCTACTTTGATCACAGAAGGTTCTTTTGTCGGGTCATAATAACCGATCTCATCAATGCTTCTGCCGTCTCTGGGGAAACGGGAATCTGCCACAACAATACGATAGAAAGGGGCTTTTTTTGCGCCCATTCTTCTAAGTCTGATTTTAACGGACATGATATTCACCTCACAAGTTAAATTTTATCTCTCGCAGAAAAACTGCGGGGAAATCATTTTTTCTTTTTGCCCGGCATTGCATCAAAATTCATGCCTGCAATAGAGCGTTTCGCCTGTCGGAACATGGCTTTTTGCTTTTTGCCTTTATTGGTAAATTGCTTCATGACTTTCTGCATCTGTTCGAATTGTTTGAGAAGACGGTTAACATCCTCTACTTTCATGCCACTGCCTTTGGCAATTCTCCGCTTTCGGGAGGGATTAATAATAGAAGGCTTCGCACGTTCTGCCGGAGTCATGGATAAAATAATAGCTTCGAGCCGATCAAATTGCCGGTCATCCAGTGCGCTGTCATCAATCTTGTCACCACCTGGGAACATGGAAACAATGCTTTTAAGAGATCCCATTTTTCGGATTTGCTTTACCTGTTCGAGAAGATCGTTCATATCAAAGCTTTGTTCCTGCAATTTCCGGGTTAATTTTTCTGCATCTTTGTGATCAATTACAGTTTCTGCACGTTCGATTAAAGTGAGTACGTCTCCCATTCCAAGAATACGGGAAGCCATGCGCTTTGGATGGAATTTTTCAAATTCATCCAGTTTTTCGCCCATGCCAACGAATTTGATTGGCTTGTTTGTCACGGCAAGAACAGACAAAGCCGCACCACCTCTGGTATCAGAATCCAGCTTTGACATCAGAACGCTATGAATTTCAAGCGCATCATCAAACGCTTTGGCAACATTAACAGCATCCTGCCCGGTCATGGCATCAACAACCAGCATGATTTCATCAGGCTGAGTGGCGGATTTGATATTCTGGAGTTCTTCCATGAGTTCAGTATCAATATGCAGACGGCCAGCGGTGTCCAGGATAACAATATCATGACCATAGTCTTTGGCATATCTGACAGCCTGTTTTGCGATGATGACAGGATCAATCTGACCCATTTCAAAAACTTTGACACCAGCTTTTTCCCCGACGACTTGTAATTGTTGAATAGCGGCGGGGCGGTAAATATCGCAGGCAACGAGCATAGGCCGGTGGCCTTCGTTCTTGAGATATTTTGCAAGCTTGGCAGAATGTGTTGTTTTTCCTGAGCCCTGTAAGCCACACATCATGATAACTGTGGGCGGTTTTGATGCTAGATTCAGCTTTGCATTATCATTTCCCATGAGATCTATCAATTCTTCATTGACGATCTTGATTACTTGCTGTGCAGGGGTAAGGCTAGAAAGCACATCTTCTCCAACAGCACGGTCAGAAACTCTTGCAACGAAATCTTTGACGACTTTATAGCTAACATCCGCCTCCAGAAGGGCAAGCCGTACTTCACGCATAGCTTCTTTGACATCAGATTCTGTGAGTCTGCCGTGAGATTTCAGCTTTTTAAATACATTGCTCAATTTTTCAGAAAGACCTTCAAAAGCCATGGTGAGCACCTCAGTTCAAATTGATAATAAATGCAGGCCATTTTTGGCGAGTTCTGCAATTTCTCCATCAGGAGGACAGCAGGCAAGAATTTGTTCAAAGCAGAGACGCATCCGGCGGACACGGTCGGCCATGCCTAATTTCAACTCTGTCTGCATCAGAATTTGTTCTGAATGTTTAAGACTATCAGAGACAGCCTGACGGGTGATATTTCTCATAGAAGCGATTTCGGAGAGGGAATAATCTTCGTTATAATATAATTCTGCAATATCTTTTTGGCGTTCTGTCAGGAGTTCGCCATAGCAATCGAGCAGAAGCACGAAATCCAGATTTTTCAAGATGAATACCTCCGATCTGTAAAGCAGAAATACTTGACATTCAGGAACTTTAATTAGTATAGCATATTTTCAGAAAAAAGTCAAGAGGGAATTGCAAATTTTTCAGAAACATGTTAAAATAAACAAGGGGTGATGTATTTGAAAGCGTTTTTTTATCTTATATTTCAGATATTATGGTGTATGCCGCAGAATCTGACAGGAGGGATATTATATTTGATTTATTGCCGGAAGCAGAAGCCTCGTTATTTTCGGGGGGCAATGGTATTTTCCTGGAAACGGAATTGTTGTACCTCGCTGGGCATGTTTATTTTCATGGAAGAGCGGGCAAAGGAACACAGGCCGCTGCTGTTGCATGAATACGGGCATACGATTCAATCAGATCTGCTGGGGTGGCTGTATCTGCCTGTGATGTTTCTGCCGTCAGTGATCTGGTTTTCTTGTTTTGAAAATTTCCGCAAGCGGAAACACTGGTCTTATTATGGATTTTATACAGAAGCGTCAGCAAATTTGCTGGCAGAAAAAATCTGCCATGAAAAGCCAATTCAATAAAATTTTAGTTATATTTTAATCATTAATTACAAATAGTAAAGAAATTTGTCACTTTGCACAAATTTTTAAGAAATATTTTTCTGAAAATCAGTATTTCAAAATATTGACGGATCGCCCGTTTTCTATTATACTAGTTTTAGCAATTGCTTTTATATTAAATCAAGGAGGTGCTATGCATGGAATTCAGTACAATTGTATCTATTATTTCTGATCAATTTGATATTGATCCGGAAGAAATTACAGAGCAAACGGATATTGCAGAAGATTTAAATGCTTCATCTTTGGATGCGGTGGAGTTGATCGTTGCAATTGAAAGTGCAACAGATATTAAAATCCCGGATGAAGTCGTTGATGAAATAAGAACCGTAGGCGATATTCTGAATTATCTGTCAGAACATGAAGAAGACTGAAAAAGGGCAATATTTGACACTTGCAATTCATCCGGAAATCTGTTATAATGAAAATATCAAACAATGAAAGGTAGATGCCTACATGAAAAAAATTGCCATTCTTCCGGGTCTCCTAACAGCCGTGCTTTGTTGCGGAAGTCTGGGCGTGTCCGCCTATACGCCTGATGATGTTGCACAGAAAGCCAGGGAAGCAGGCTGGCCGGAAACATTGATTCAAATCGGCTATAACGAATGGTCATCTGGTGAATTTTCTCAACAAGATCTCGATGATGCTTATGACAGTGTACTGGAATATAATACAGAATCAGAAAAATTTATCTGTAATTCCCTTGGGGTTAGTGTCGATAAAGTCAGAGCATTGGCCGCTGGAGATTCTCAAAATGCTACAGATCCGGAAAATCCCGATGCCCCTCAGGAAACACAGCCCCCTACACCGGTTACACCCTATGAGCGCATTGACTCAGCGGAATTTATTAATATGCCTTTGGAAGAAAAACAGGAATATATCAGTTCTCTGGAAGAAGATCAGCAGGCAGATTTTATTGCATCCCTCAGCCGTGAGGAAAGAAACAGCATTATTAAACAGCTGCCCACAGAGGATAAAATGGAATTGATGCAGAATTATATTAATACTGCCCAGTCTATGGGAATGAATGTAGCAGTAGATAATATTTCAGAGCAGGATATTTCTGTAACCATTCGCAATGAAGAGGGCGTTGTGATTGATAAAGCCGCTGTTGGAATCGTGATTGATGAAACAGGAATTTCTAGAACAAAACCATTATTATTTTCCGGCATTGGCATTTTGATTTCTCTGGCCGGGTTTGGTTTGGTATATCGCTATGGATCAAAATCAGATGAGTGAGAAAAAAAAACAGTTCCCTGTGTATGTTCTGACAGGGGTGTTTCTGATGCTGTTATGTACTGCTGTCAGCGTGGGAGTGCTGATGATTCCGTATGAAAAAGCACAGACTTATCTGAATCTTGTATTTATGGCCAAAAATATGAAAGTCATCTCGTCAACTGGATTGGATGGTCTTGTGATTAAAGAAAATGAGATTGCAACCACTCCGGCGGCAGAAATCAAAGATCAGGAACAGCAATTTTATGATACAGGTGAAATCATCCGTCCGGTATTCGGAGAGCAATATGCTGTTTTGCAGGCTGATGATATTGATTTGTCTGTCCCTGTTTACTGGGGATCAAGTGCAGAATTGCTGGATCGGGGTGCATGTCAGGCTACTAGTTCTGTAGTAATTGGTGAAACAGGAAATATTGTAATTGATGCGCATGTGAATACATTTTTTGCAAATCTAAATCAGCTTGCGCCGGGCAATATTTTGGTATTATACACAACATACGGCATTTTTACGTATCAAGTAACGGAGCAGGTACAGTTTCAGAATACGGATAAAAAATATGTTCTCCCTCTTGAAGAAGACAGGCTCACGCTTTATACATGTGAAGCGCAGGTATTCGGCACATCTTCCAATCGCATCGGCGTACTGTGCAGTCTTGTCAGCAAGCAGTTTTATCATCCAGCACAGGAGGGATGACATGACAAAGATTGATTTTTATATTCCTAAGATATTATTAACATTTCTGCTGATTTTTTCTCTGATTGGAACGGAGCTGACAGTATTTCTCAGACATAAGGCACTGACCATTTCCGCATTTCAGACAGTTGCTGAAACACAGGATTTAGAAGAAAAGGCATATGCTTCTCTGGAGAGTTATTTTCAATCACGAAGCAACAGCACCAGCATCCCGGCAGAAGTATTTCTTTCCGGTATTGATCGGGAGGATTTGAAACAGGCCATTCTTGACAGTGTATCCCATGCATTTGATTATCTCAGCGGAAAATCAGAAAGCTATGAATTAATCATGCCGTTTACAGATCTGGAAGCTTCTGTTAATCAATTTTTCAGTGATTATGCCGATCAGCATAATTATCAGAAAGATGAGATTTATCAGCAGAAAGTAGATGCAGCCATTTCCGAAGCAGAAGCTGAAATTTTATTTATTGCAGATACGTTCAAATTATCCATGATGTATGAAAAAGGCTGGCTTGCAAAGGGAAAGAAATTATTTTCCATGCTGGATAAAATAACAGCAGTACTTTGTGGAATCACAGGCATTCTGCTGATTTTATTAATAATTTGCTGTCGGAAAGCATTTTCTGATTTCTGGTATTGGCTCGGCCTGATCGGTTTGATTTCGGGATTATTGATTTCTGTGCCATGTCTATATATTCTCAGAACAGATTATTTTTCTGGTTTTGTCGTGAGAGAACCGCAGATTTTTGCTGCTGTGACAGGATATCTCACGTTCATGACAGATCAGATCTGCAAAACCGCAGGAATCACAGCGATCACAGGAATTTGTTTGCTGGTGATCTTTGCTGTGCATTCACGGAAAAAAGCATAACACGCAGCCCCACAGGAGATTCCCGTGGGGCTGTGTTGTGTTATAAGGTCATGAACGGAGTCATGAAATTATTTCTTGTCCTTGATAGCGGCCTGTGCAGCTGCCAATCTTGCGATCGGCACACGGAACGGAGAGCAGGATACATAGCTGAGGCCGATTCTGTGACAGAATTCTACAGAAGACGGATCACCGCCATGTTCGCCGCAGATGCCAAGATGCATGTCAGGACGTACTTCTTTACCCATCTTAACAGCCATTTCCATCAGCTTACCAACGCCGATCTGATCCAGCTTTGCAAACGGATCGCTTTCAAAGATCTTCTTGTCATAATAAGCCTTCAGGAACTTGCCAGCATCATCACGGGAGAAACCGTAAGTCATCTGTGTCAGGTCATTTGTACCAAAGCAGAAGAATTCAGCTTCTTTTGCGATTTCATCAGCAGTCAGTGCAGCTCTGGGAATTTCGATCATTGTGCCAACTTCATATTTCAGTTCAACGCCAGCATTCTTGATTTCTTCGTCAGCAGCAGCAACAACAATATCTTTTACATATTTCAGTTCTTTGACTTCGCCAACCAGTGGGATCATGATTTCAGGAACAACTGTCCAATCAGAATGCTTCTTCTGTACATTGATTGCAGCACGAATGACAGCTCTTGTCTGCATCTTAGCAATTTCCGGATAGGTAACAGCCAGACGACAGCCACGATGACCCATCATCGGGTTGAATTCATGCAGAGAGGCAATGATGTTTTTAATAGCTTCTACAGATTTACCCTGTGCATCAGCAAGCTTCTGAATATCTTCCTCTTCTGTAGGAACGAATTCATGCAGAGGCGGATCTAAGAATCTGATAGTAACAGGATTGCCTTCCAGAGCTTCATAGAGAGCTTCAAAGTCAGCCTGCTGCATAGGCAGAATCTTTTCAAGAGCGGCTTCACGTTCTTCTACTGTATCAGCGCAGATCATTTCACGGAATGCAGCAATTCTGGATTCTTCAAAGAACATATGCTCTGTACGGCAAAGGCCAATACCTTCCGCACCGAGTTCACGTGCTTTCTTTGCATCAGCAGGAGTATCTGCATTTGTTCTTACTTTCAGGGTTCTGAATTCATCAGCCCAAGCCATGATACGGCCGAATTCGCCAGCAATCTGAGCGTCTACTGTCGGGATGATACCGTCATAGATGTTACCGGTTGTACCGTCGATAGAGATCGGATCACCTTCGGTGAAGGTTTTGCCAGCCAGTTCGAATTTTTTATTTTCTTCATCCATCTTGATGTCACCGCAGCCAGATACACAGCATGTTCCCATACCACGAGCAACAACAGCAGCGTGAGATGTCATACCACCACGAACGGTAAGAATGCCCTGAGCGGACTTCATGCCAGTGATATCTTCCGGAGAGGTTTCCAGACGAACCAGAACGACTTTTTCACCTTTTTCAGCCCATGCAACAGCATCATCAGCAGTAAATACAATTTTGCCGCATGCTGCGCCGGGGGATGCGCCCAGACCCTTGCCAATGGCTTCAGCCTTTTTGAGTTCAGCCGGATCAAACTGCGGATGCAGGAGGGTATCCAGATTTCTGGGGTCGATCATAGCAACAGCTTCTTCGGGGGTCTTCATGCCTTCATCTACGAGATCACAAGCGATCTTGAGAGCAGCCTGAGCGGTTCTCTTACCATTGCGGCACTGGAGCATGTAGAGCTTGCCGTTTTCTACTGTGAATTCCATATCCTGCATATCATGATAACGATCTTCGAGGATATGGCATACTTTTACAAATTCAGCATAAGCTTCCGGGAATTTATTTTCCATTTCAGCGATTGGCATAGGTGTACGAACACCAGCAACAACATCTTCGCCCTGTGCATTGGTCAGGAATTCGCCCATCAGCTTCTTTTCGCCGGTAGCGGGATCACGTGTGAAGGCTACGCCAGTACCGCAGTCATCACCCATATTACCGAATGCCATCATCTGAACATTAACGGCAGTACCCCAGCTGAACGGGATATCATTGTCACGTCTGTAAACGTTTGCACGGGGGTTGTCCCAGCTTCTAAATACGGCCTTGATTGCGCCCTTGAGCTGTTCCTTAGGATCATCCGGGAAATCTGCGCCGATTTTAGATTTATATTCAGCCTTGAACTGAGAAGCGAGTTCTTTCAGGTCATCAGCTGTGAGTTCAACGTCCTGTTTTACGCCTCTGTCAGCCTTCATTTTGTCAATCAGCTGTTCAAAATATTTCTTGCCGACTTCC
>DJXD01000002.1 GCA_002449585.1 Ruminococcus sp. UBA7013 | reverse complement strand
ATTCATTGACAAATGCTTGCATTCCATTATTCAATTTTTGATAGGAATCTTCAACAATTTCTTCTTTGAATTCTCTGGTTTCAAAGTCACGCCCTGAAAGCAAACTTACCATATCAGAGAGTTTGGCTCTGCTAAAACTATACATAAAGGCAACTCTCAACATATCACCATAAGCAGGAGTATAAATATCTTCTATTCCATTTGCTAACCACTTTATTTTTTGTGCATAGGATGTATTAGAAAATTCAATATCTTTTTGTATCTGGGGATAAAAATCAGGCTTTACAGCAAGATGGCAGAAATAATCTACCACTTTTCGCAATATATTACCATGATGAGATGTGTCTGCCGCCATTTTAGACATAACAAAATCTGACTGGCTAAGAGCTGTTCCTTTTGAATTGATACGAATAAATATTTCAGTCACTTCATCAATATCCAAAGTATGCGCTAATTCAATCACGCCAATTTGACGATTTGTGATAGATTTTAGTTTTGTGATTTTTTCAGAAACCATATCAATATCGACATCTTCATTTAATTCAGCATATTGATTTTCAAAAGCTCGTTGCCTAAAGTCAGCCTTAAATATTACTGAAATATCAGGTATCCATTTTTTATTTTTCAGGTGTGAAGCATCCTGTACTTGAAACCGTTTTGTAGAATCCGTTGCTAATGGATCGAAAGCAATTTTGATTCTGTCTTGATTAAAATCTTCATCAAGAACTTCGAGTCCAGAAATGGCGGCCATCAAGGCAGTAACACGTTGCTGTCCATCAATTAGGACATGCTTTCCACCTGCAATAGTTCCTTCTTTTGTTTTGACATCCGGATTTTTCCATGTGATGATATATCCAGTAGGATATCCATTATATAGTGAGTCAATTAAATCACGCACCTGACTGCGTTTCCATACAAATGGTCTTTGCATTTCTGGAATCACAAATTGTTTGGCATCAATCATTCCCAGAACTGCGCTGACTGGATATTGCATTAAGGTAAATTTTTCACCAATCATTATAAGTTCCTTTCATTATAAGTTCCTTAAAAATTATATTAATTCATCCCCTCGCTTTAGATTCGATTAGAAGCGAAGGGATTTTTTTGTTTACATCTATCTTTCAGCATTTTCACAATTCATTGATTTTAGAACCCGTATTTTTACGGGGTTGTAGTTGCGCAGGAATATGCTGATATTGCCAGAAAAATCGGGGGTTTCAGAACCCCGTATTTTTACGGGGTTGTAGTTGGAAAAGCTTAACATTCATGGCCACATGCATCGGTTTCAGAACCCCGTATTTTTACGGGGTTGTAGTTGACGGCAGAAGAAACCTATGAAAAAATTGAGAGGTTTCAGAACCCCGTATTTTTACGGGGTTGTAGTTGCAGAGTTAAGGCTGCGATTTCTAAATTTTTAGTTTCAGAACCCCGTATTTTTACGGGGTTGTAGTTGAAAGAGAAAGCTGAGCACTCCGAAATTGTTGCGGGTTTCAGAACCCCGTATTTTTACGGGGTTGTAGTTGTATAGTAGATTACATCCGTTATGCATGTGAAGGTTTCAGAACCCCGTATTTTTACGGGGTTGTAGTTGCCGGTGGCGAAAGTCACCGGGTTTTGTGTCATGGACTCTGATTAGTTTATTAGAGTCCGATAGGATATTGAATGTCTCCTTAGCATTCGTATTCACAAGACTGATCGTCCATTCCTATCACCTCCTTAAGGTTTCAGAACCCCGTATTTTTACGGGGTTGTAGTTGCAGGCCGTTGAAACAATCACAGTGCATGCCGGGTTTCAGAACCCCGTATTTTTACGGGGTTGTAGTTGGGTGGCAGAATCATCATTGGTACGGATTGGCGTTTCAGAACCCCGTATTTTTACGGGGTTGTAGTTGAGAAGACAACATATCCGTTATGTAAAGGCAGAGTTTCAGAACCCCGTATTTTTACGGGGTTGTAGTTGTTTACCAATCAACACCGCCTCCGATTCCTTCACCCATACTAACACCTCCTTTCGGTTTCAGAACCCCGTATTTTTACGGGGTTGTAGTTGCATTCCGATGTAACACATATCTGCAAAGACGGTGGTTTCAGAACCCCGTATTTTTACGGGGTTGTAGTTGATTAACCGAGATTGCATTTAAGAGATTTGGGACATTTTTGGCCATTGAAGCTAGTTTCAGAACCCCGTATTTTTACGGGGTTGTAGTTGCTACAGGTCTCCCGATTTACAACTTCAAGCGTTTCAGAACCCCGTATTTTTACGGGGTTGTAGTTGAAAGAATCTCAAAATCAAAACCACAGGCACAGTTTCAGAACCCCGTATTTTTACGGGGTTGTAGTTGTATCATCGATTGCTTACAATCGACGTCAAAGTTTCAGAACCCCGTATTTTTACGGGGTTGTAGTTGAGGAAACTATACAAAACATAATTTCCTTTGATTCTATTATATCACACTTTTGCACAAATGTCAAGCCTAAATGTAAAAAATTTCATCTGAAAACAAAGAAAAATTAAAAGGTGTTCCACGAATATAGGTGATCTTCTTAAATTGTGCCCATGTTAGGGGAAAAACAAAAATTTTTCCGTCTTTTGGGGCATTTTTTTCGATGTCACGGATTTCCGAAGGAGTATTTGAAGCATGATGCAGTAATTTCACATAAGTAGATTCCTGCAACATAGAATACCCCTTGGATTGTAGATATTTCCTAAATTTTCGATAAGCCGCTCTTGCTTTGTTGTCAGTTGTTGGAAGATCAAAAGAAACAAGAATGACACCATTTTTATCGTTATTCATGGAAATTCCACCTTTCCGATTGTGTGCGCTTCTTTATTCATATATTTGATGCAGTCCAAAACATACAGATCAATTGCAGTTTGGAGCTGTGTATGTTTGCCATTATAGAGAATTTCCATTGTACTTAGGGAAATTAAAGATTTTCGATAATTTTGATTGAATTCTTCTTTCTGATGTTGATAGACATATTCATCCACAAAAGGGCGAAAGGGTTCCATCATGTCGCAAGTTAGATTGAATGGATTTGTTTCATTATGGTGATGAATGCCAATTGCTGTATGATACCCATGCATTGTAACACATCTGTTTGTTTGTGAGCGGATAATAGAATATCCATAATTCAAAGCCGCATTGATGTCATTTTCTGTTCTTCGCACAAAGGAAGAACCAAACAATGCAGAAAAATAGAGTTTTGCGGCGGTGGCTTCAATATTGGATTCATCCCCTGGCTTGAGGGATTTGAGAAGTGCAAGCACGGCGGAAGCATTGACAAGGTGATATTTTTTCAAGATATACTGCTGATTTTTAACTTTATTAGAAACAATCATCTGCCAAAGCTTATCTTTTTCTATTTTTTTCCATTCTGCTTGTTGGATGAGATTGCCTGCCGTGAGTGTATGTTCCATATAAGCAGTCATTTCAGCACAAGGATTATGTTTTTTATCGCAAAAGATGATTTTGATGTTTTTTTCTGATAATTGTGCAATCAATCCAGAACTGAATTCGATTGCGGGATGTTCCAGAAGAATGATTTTGATCTGTGGGAGGGGAACAGAAATTTTCTGTTCCCCTTGGCAGATGATCAGATTCCCGTTGATGCAGTTCAGTTTTGATTTTGACTGAATAACAAGGGTGCGCCAGCCGATTTCTGCCATATTAGACCTCTTCTTTTGGTTCTGGATTAGGATTATTTCTGTCAAACAGTTCATTGATTGTGAGATTTTTATATCTGGGCACGACATACCCGAAAGGAATGCAATAAGCCTTGACAAAATCTTTACAATAAGTATGATGTTTTTTCAGGTTATTGAGATATTCGGCTGTTTTAGGTTGATGACTGGTATCATACCAGTTATTTTTAGCAATCATGCTTTGTACTAAATAATGATAAAGTTCAAAATAGGAATGCAATTCACCGATTCCGCTGATATATTCATTGCTATTGCGTACAACGCTGATATGGGCAACGATATTCCTGAATGAGGAGACAGCGGTAATATCTGAATTCTGGAGATTATTTTTCACAAGCACATACCATTTTCTATGACCTTTCTGATTTTTCAGATGGCCATAAGTAGTATAATTTTTATCAGTTAGGAGATGCGTGGTCAATTGGCTGTAAACGATTTTTTTATTCATTTTGGGGAGTGTGACACCATGCAGGAAGGCATCACGTTCCAGACAATGGAAGGCGATCACATAACGGGAATTGACATAGACCAGATTTTTAGTAATCAGATACATGACAGTTAGATACAGGCTCACGATTGCCTGATAGCGTTGTTTTTTGAGAGCATCGGAAAAATTCCGGGAAGGGTCATCTTTATTGATTTTTGCACTTTGGGGAACATCCTCAAAGATTTTATAATCAACAGAGGAGATAATTCTGGCGAGTACATCAATTTGAGCGGATTTATCTGAAGTAGGGGGAATTTCCTGTCCTTTGCAGACATCGAAATAGCGTTTTATCTGTGTTTCTGGGATACCTTCGAGGACGAACTTGACAACATTAGGATTTTTCACAAGGGTTCTTGTTTTATGGGGGTTATTATATCTGACCAGATAATGAAAGCGAGAGCTTTCAATCACATTGCTGGCGATAAAATTACGGAAACCTTGTTTTCCTTTAATGAATTTACCATCTGCACCAACGGGCATAGTTCTTTCTAGTTCTCTGTCGATTTCTTCATCTGGCCGGTTATCCATGCCCAGAATACGGAGGGCATCCCGATACATTATTTTTCTAGCATCCGCAGAGGGTTTCTGCATTCTGGCAATGCTATTGATCACACGGAGTTCTTCAAGGGTATATCTACAATTTGTCATGTTGAAGAAATCCGCATATTCGGGTTTGAATTTGAATTCAAGATTTAATTTTTTGAGAATATCAATAAAAGAAATAATATTATCAAATTTATTAATCAGAGTTGTGAGCAGATCATTGATTTCTTTGCCATCCAGTAATAATGTCAGCATATAAATCAATTCTGAAAAATAGCCAATTCCGGTATTGCCAATTTTAATATCTTCAAAAGAGATGCGGTAATCATTTGCTTTTTTCTGATAATCTCTGATATTTTTGGCATTGACATCCGCAGCGGCCTTTTTGAAATCCGCACCGAGAGCAGATGCCAATGTTCTGGCTGTTTTGATATAGATTTCTTCTTTGTTTTCTTCTGTCAGGGAACTGCGGAGGGAAGAAACTAGGGCTTCTTTCTCGAATGCATGATGATCATAATAATAAGTAATGATGAAATCAAATAATTTATATAATTTTGCACGGACGGAATTATATTTATCTTCTTTGAATGATTTTAAATCAGATTGTTCCAGCATGATTTCTCTTAATTTCTTGATCGAAAAGCCCATGTTCTTGAAACTTTTCTTGATCAGAAATTCATAGTAAGCCCGGACAATGGTTTCTTTGCTTTCTTTTGGGAAAACATGACACAGAATATGTAAATTAACAGTATTGGTCTTGAGAAATTCACTATCAATGCGCTCTGTGACTTCTTCCCAGAGGATGCTCAGCGTTTCCTTGAACTCATCAGAAAGCTGATCCTCTAGCTGATAAAGCCAAAAGCTATTTACATGATCTGATTCATCACTGCTGAGATCACTGTGAAAACAGAATTGCCGGAGAGCAGAAAGCAATGTCAGAATTGCAAAAATATCTTCTTCATAACGACGTTCGTTTTCATGATAAAATGCTTCCCCAAAATACAGCAATTCTTTTCTTTTGATATAATTTTTGAAACGATCATATTTATTCGTCTGCCCTCGCAGTGTTTGATAATCCAGATTGATCCGCCAGCCGCCTGCGCCAATGAAATCCTCTGTCAATTCTTCCTTTTGGGGATGTAGCACATTATCTAGCGTAAATACAATATTATTGACATGTACAGCGAGAATCTTTTCAATATCCAGAATCTGATAAATCAACTGAATATGAATATTATCATCAAATGTTTTGCCGAAATAATGCATTTCCAGCTTGTCCTTCAAACAAAGCAGATCCATGCCTGGCTGAGGTTTGAAAAGAGGATTATCCGTAGTCGCAATTTTAGGATGCCGCCCCTGGAATTTGATTTTTTTCCCGGATACCTCCACATTTTTCAGCCCTGCTGAAGAATTCAAATTCTGTGGTTTCTGAGAAGAAGGAATTTTATAAGACAGATTAGCCATGTTTCCTTTCCCGAAAGAGGTCATAATCACAGTGCCCTGTACAGAAAGCGCTTCTTTTAATCCCGAAGTCTTTGAAACTGTTTTTTTGCTTTTTTGCTTTTTCATATTTAGTCCTCCACTAAAAATATTATAGATAGTATAACATATTTTTCCCAAAAAGTCAATATTTAATATCTGGATGCATATACTTCTTCATAAAATGTCAGACGTTTCAGCCCTTCATGAAAGCTTTCTTTCTGACAATCGCTTATCTTTGTATAGCTGGAATTCTTTGTATCATCCAACAGGAAACCATTCGCACCGATCATCAAATAGCCGCCTCTCAGCTGACGCTCCGCAACAATTTCCATATTCCCGGCCTGATACAGGACTTTTTCAGGGTGAAAGTCTATCCCTAATGCAGAAAGCGCATTGTTCACATATGCATCATATTCTTGATCATTAATAGCAATGCCTTCATTGCAATGTTTGCCATCATCAAAGATCTGCATTTTGAGCAGTTTCCACCGATCCACATTCCATGCCTGTATGTAGTTTGCTAAGTTATCAAGTTTGTTGATCTGTGACACAACAGTATTGATCTTGATTTTGATTTCCGGATTCACTTCCCGTAATAATATGATTTTTTCGCCAAATTCTTCCGCAGAAATCACCGCTCCAGATCCGGTGCATCTGCCAATGCTTCTTTGCAATTCCGGCGTGAGCGCATCCACTGAAAAACCAATTGTCTTGAATTTCTTCGCATTCTGCATGATCCAGTTCTTTGTCATCAGTGAACCATTTGTCACCAGACTGACCGGAATATCATAAGAGCGGACAGCATCCACAATATCCATCATCTGGGGATGCAGAAGCGGTTCACCGCCTGCAATGTTGATTTCTCTCACTCTGCCGGACTGCATCACATTTTCAATAATCATTTCCCAGTTCTCTATTGGAAGGGTTTCTTTGCAGCCGAATTTTGCAAAACAATGTTCGCAATGATAATTGCAATGTTCACATACATGAAGATTCACTTTCAGATTTTTGTTCATAGCAGTTCCTCCTTGCGCTATTTAAGCGGCGTTCCAGATTTTTGTTTTGTTCATGATGGCAATGCCATATTCTCTTTCAGCATAGGCAATTTGCGCCGGAAGTCTCTTGATTACATTGGCGATTGCTTTATTATCATGTGTATTTCTGTGGCTGAATGCCCGGCTCAACGGGATACCTTTCTTATAGAAATCATATGTACTATGGCGGAATTTCTGCTGAAACAGAAAATAATTTTCGTTTCCATCCACAGCATAAAAATTAATAATTCCTTTCGTTCCTGAATCTTTGCACATGATCATCATTTCTTTCATAATGCATTCTCCTTTCATAATATAGCATTTGGGCTTTCATTGTAATTATTATATCA
>DJXD01000092.1 GCA_002449585.1 Ruminococcus sp. UBA7013 | reverse complement strand
TGAAAATTTTCTTGGTATTCTTTGCCGTTGGCTTTTCGTCCGACAGCTTTATTATTATAGCATATTTTTTCCTCTTTGTCAAGTAAAAGAATTTTAATAATCTGATTATTTTTTTGTGAATTTTAATGTTATCTTTTAAATTATCTAAGAAAAGGCTCTGCCGACAATTCAGCAGAGTCTTTAATGAATATTTCCGACAAGAACACCTCTTGTCATCTCTGTTTCAAATGTGCATGTGGATAATAAAAGTAAATGCGAATGCTCATCAAGTTCCGTTTCTTTTGAATACTTTGCCAATGCAAAAACAGAATCTATATATTCCTGCCAGTTTGCCGGATTCGTCTGGTAAACTAAATCAGTATTGATAACTGACAGATATGCAAAAAAATCAACACTATGAACACCATCTTTCAAGACAAGATAGCCTTCCGGATGTTCCTGCATAAAATTTTCATTTGCATAAAGTGTAATATCCGCAAACATTGCCTGATTTTCAATATTGTGTGCATAAATAATAGAATTCAGTCCTGAAAAGTCGCTTTTACACTGACAGTCCAGAAATGGACAGCCTAATTCGCCATTTTCCTGCCCGTCTGCGCCATGATGCAGATAAAAATCATTATCCTGCCCCTGCATGACAGGAAAATCAATATTTGTATCAGGAATATAAATCCATCCAATCGCTTCTGGATTCACTTCTTCACAAAAAGCCAACGGATTTTCTGTTATTTCTTCCGGGATTTTTGATTCTGAAAATTCTGGTAATTCCGTACCATCTTCAAATTTTTCTGGGGAATCTGCCTTGATTATGTCTGTTTCAGACATATCTAGAATTTCCGGACGAATGCGTTCAAAAAGAACATACTGTTCTGTCACAGCATTCTGCATTTGTTTTTCGGGCAGATAAATATCATGATAATATCGCCAGCCACAATAGATGCCTGCTGCTGTCAGGACAAATACAAGCAGCTCCATTAAATGCAGTTTCATTTTTTCTTTATCCTGCGTTTCTTTTTATAAATCAAAATCAGCAAAATCAGAATCAATACTGAAATCACACCAATGCAAACAAGCCAGATTGTACCATTTTTAGGAAGATAGCCGGTGAATGGTGTTCTGGGAGTTCCCGGCGTTGTTTCTACAGTAGTATCTGTACTATTTTCCGTCACTTCGGGTGTGGATTCTGTTTCTGTCCATGAATCTGAATCTTCATTGACAGCAGCATAAAAAATCCATTTAAATTCTATTTCGCCCTCAACATAGCCCTCTTCATCAGGACCAACAAGAACGTGTTCTCCATCTTTGTCGACAAGTTTATGACCATTGTCTACATTTTTGAGTACGTCCAGATTATTCCAAACGACAGAACATTTTAGCTGATGAGAATCTCCTGGCAGATACATTCCGCAGTCAAATACATGGTTTACATCTGTCAAATCAATATTACCTTTTCCGGTTACAGTTCCCTGATAAAACTGTTCACCATCCAGCCAGAAAGTACATTCACAGCCTTCTTCAAGGTCAATTTCGCCTTCTTTATAGAGGGGTTCTACATAAAAGTAGATATGATAGGCAGCATCTTCACGAAGGTTCATGAGTTGTACAGTTTTTGTATATTCGACACCATACTGCATATTTTCCACACGAAAGAAATACTCACCTGTTGAACTGCTGACAGCTTTTCCCTCGTTATCGAGTGCAGCAAGTCTTTCGGGAAGCCCTTTGACCGCACCAGGCGGCAATTCTACGGATTGTGCATAAGCAGAAAATGGCAAAGTAAAAAGGAGGAAACTGCTGCAAAGAGCGGCTATGATTGCTTTCACTCTCATGACGATTTCCTCCTTTTCAACTATAAAACAAAATAATATTTTTATTTTTGAATTTCAAAAAGACAATTTATAATTTTAATTATATCACTTTTCATCTTTTTTGTCAATTATTCAGTAACAATTATTTGTAAATTTTTTATGAATGCTAACTGCTTTCTTTCTGTTTTTTACACTTTTCCTGATAATTCTGCATAAAGCTGTCAGCGTTAATATGCCACCTGTTATGGGATAAACAATGACTAATTGATTTGTTGTACCATAGATAGCAAGTATTCCATAAAAAATGCTGCCCGTGGTGAATGCCGCAATAGCAGAATTCCAGAGATTCAGAAAGATACCGTCCGGCTTTTTCCATTTCAGTGTCATGATGCTATAAGGCAGTGCGCCCATGCAGAGCGGAATTGCAAAAGCATATATCATATAATAAGAATATACCTCATGACTGAAACACTCATAGACTGCCCCGAAAACGGCAAGCCCTATTGAAGCAAACAGATGCCCAAGTGCATGTTTTAAAAATTTATCAGCCGATGTACACAATGTCACTCACCTTTCTTTCTTTTATATTTCCGTTAGTTGTCGGATTGTTAATGACCTGTCCATTAAAATACATAGTTGAAGAACCGCCGCCGTCCAGATTATAAGCCGTTACTACGTTGAGTTTCTGCATAAATTCTGCCAGTTCATAAAGGGAAAGCCCTTCACTTTCATCAGTGCGCCCGTCCGATACGACAAAAAGATAATGATTCTGGTCAATGATGCCGATAGCAGTCCGGGGATTGCTTGCCATTGCCTTTCCGACTTCTTCTCCTTGTGTAACAGTAATATTTCCGTTCTCTATCAGCCCCGGTCCAAAGCTGAACGCCTGCCAGACTCCCTGACTGACTAATTCCTGTGCAGTAGTTTCTTCCGGCGAAATGACTTTCATTGTACCATCTGCATAAATACAAAGCATATCATTTGTACTGTTGCTATCACGATAGACAATACCGTTGCGGATAACAACACCTTTTTCCTGTGCGCCGTAATAATCACCGTTGATTGCCAGAATTGCCTGATGTGCCGCTGCAATTGCAGAAGTTTTATCTGTAATATTTTTTCCATAGGTATCTTCCGCAAATGCTGTTTTCAGAAATTCTGCCGAAGTCAGCCACACATCTGCGACATAAATTCTGGTATTGTTTTCATAATATTCTGTGAGGGTAATGCTGATATTTTCATCACTATAAGAATCAGCAGCATTTTTTTGATTTTCTGAAAATTCTTGTGTTTCTTCTGTTTGTACAGAATTTTCCGGAACTTCTGTATCAGAAGCATAATTATGATGAGAATGTTTTGATTTTACAGAACCAGAAGGCTGTATTTCAGTTGGAGCAGCTTCTGTTTCTGCAATCATAGTTTCTGTTGTTTCCTGTGTCACTGCACTGACTGAAAATTTTTCAAACATAGCAGTATTCATTTCAGTAATGCCAGTCTGATAAGTCTCTGTCAGTATAAAAGTATCCAGTGTGATATATATTGTAAAAGCTGTAAGCACAATTCCATAGCAGACCGCCCATAAATTCTTTTTCATACAGTATGCCCCTTTCTGAACACAAAATGATGCTGTACCAGATAACTGCACAGAAACAACAAAATTTCTGTAAAAATTTTCGCAAGCCACGCACTGACACCCAAATAAACAAAGCCTTTCAGAAGCAGTGTATTACACAACAAAATCAAACCTGCAAGAAGAAAATACCTGACCGCTGATTTCACAATACTGCTTTCAGAATGAAATACTAATTTCTGATTCAGCGTATAATTTAAAATACTGCTGAAAATCCGTGCCACCACGTTCGAGAATGTCAGCATTCCGGTCAGCGAGGAGAAAAGGCAAAACAGCCCGTAATCTGTCAGAAAGCCAATAAATGAAGAAGCTGAAAATTTCAGAATTTCTTTATAAATCCGGCAGGAATCCCGCACAGGCTGAAAATGAGAAGAAGCATTATTTTCAAGATAAACAGTAGCAATTGCAATTTCCCGGATAGCAATCTTCTTCTTCGCTGTTTCTATCAGAACATTCATCTCATACTCATACCGGCTGCCGGAAACAGAAAGCATTAATGAGATTAATTTATCAGAAAAGGCACGGAGTCCTGTTTGGGTATCATAAACAGAAACACCAGAATTCAGCCGATAAACCAGTCTTGTCACAGTATTTCCGAAACGACTCCGGAACGGAACATTATTTTCAAATCTTCTGCTGCCCAGAATCAGGCTGTCCGGAAACTGTTCTGCACTCTGGCAGACATGCAGAATATCCTCAATTTTATGCTGACCGTCTGCATCTGCTGTCACAACAAGATACGGCGGCGATATATGTTTTGCAATATATTGCAGACCGGTTTTCAATGCTTCTCCTTTTCCCTGATTTTCAGTATGTGTCAGAACTTGGGCAAAGCTGGAAACAAGATGAAATATTTCATCATATTCCTGACCGCTTCCGTCATCGACAACAATAATTCTAAAATGTTCCTTTGCCAGTTTTTCAACAACATATACTAATTCTTTATCTGGCTGATAAGCTGGTATCAGCGCAATTTGATTTTTCATGTCAGCACCTCCGCAAAATATAAAATGTTTTTTCTATAATTTTATCCTATCAAAGAAAGATTAAAATCATCTTAAAAAAAAGCAATTTCACCTAAATTTCACACAGAAGCTGAAAGACTCCGGAAGCATTTTTTTGATAAAACACTTCCGGAGTTTTATTTTTTCAGAAAATTCATTTTGCCGTTCTCTGCCGGATATAATCTTCCAGCAAGTCCGCAGTTTTTTCAATTCCAAGACGGCTTGTATTAATTGTCATATCATAGCCGTGAGCATCGCCCCACTGATTACAGCAATAATAATTATGATATAATCTTCTTGACTTATCATGTCTGTTAATAATATTGCGTGCCTCGTCTTCGGAGACATTCCGTGATTCACAGACACGCTTCACCTTGCATTCTTCATCTGCGAGAATGAAAAATTTTACCAGACAGGGATAATCTGACAGCACATCATCCGCACATCTGCCGACAATGACAAAAGATTCTCCGGATTCTGCTTTTTTCTGGAGATACTCGAACTGAATATTTGCCACATGTTCTTCCGGAGAACTGCTCATACCACGCACAGTTCTGGACAGGAAAGAACGTTTCGGCACTTCATCGAATTTGCGCAGACGTTCAATATTCCCCATTTTTTCCGCAGCAATTTCATCAAGCAGATTTCTGTCATAATAATTAATATTGAAACGCTTTGCAAGCATGCGTGCAATTTCTCTGCCGCCGCTTGCAAATTCACGGCTGACAGCAATAATCAATTGTTCATTCATAATAAAAAACTCCTCCTTATGTGCTTGCTTTTCTATAGTATAGCACAAAAAGAGGAGTTTTGTCAAGCATTTCTCAGCGAATTATTACTTTATTCCATCAAAAAATTAATTTTTTATAATAAATTATTCCGTTTTTTCAGGCGGATAATCTGAAACAGAATATCCCTTGTTAAGCATTCTCAAGCATTGTTCCAGTTCCATAATCGAAAGCCGTGCATCATGCTGATACTGTCCTTTATCATAGCCAAAAATACTATTTGGATATCTGGTAAAGTTTTATCTCAAAAATATTACAGATTTGCTACATATCTCAGGCAGATATAAATGGTACTGATTAACATGACAATAATCGTTGCAGGTGCCATTTTTTTGCAGTATTCACCCCAGCCGATAGGATGACCGGCTTTTGCTGCTGCTGAAGTACCGACAACATTCGCCGATGCACCTATCGGAGTCGCTGAACCGCCGACATCTGTACCCATTGCCAATGACCACGCCAGTGTGGCAAGCAGTGGGTCACTTCCGACAGATAATTCTTTAATAATCGGCACCATTGTTGCTGCAAAAGGAATATTGTCAATAAAGGCACTTGCAATACCAGATACCCAGATGATAATAGCTACCATCAGATAATAATTGCTGCCACAGATTTTGCTGATGAAATCAGCAATGATTTCCAGTACCCCCGTTTGTTCCAGTCCTCCGACCACAACAAATAAACCTGTAAAAAACAGTAATGTCTTATAGTCTACGCCTTTCAATAGTTCTTTTATATGTTTTGCAGAAGTAATCAATGTCACAAGTGCTACTGCTACTCCGATAAAAGCAACTGTCAGTCCTGTAGTACTGTGTGTAATCAGCAGAATAACTGCACACAGGAAAATCACAAGGCTTACCCAGAAACCTGTTTTATCTGTAATAAAACTTTCCGGAGAAGGCATTTTTGCAATTTCTTCTTCGCTGACACCAGCACCTTTCAGTTCTTTATGCATCACAAGATAAAAATAAGCGACAATGAAAACAAATGCAATCAGTGCTGCTACGCCTGTATTCTCTACAAAATCCATGAAGGCATAATGCAGATTTGAACCGATAATGATATTCGGCGGGTCTCCGCACATTGTCGCAGAACCTCCCAGATTTGCACAGAATATCTCTGACAGAATCATCGGCACAGGATTGAATTTCAATAATCTGGAAAGTTCAATCGTAACTGATGCCAGGAATAAAATAACTGTAATCGAGTCGATAAACATCGCCAGAATAAACGACATCACCATAAATGCCAGAAAAATTGGTATTGTCTTATAATGTACCATTTTGGCAATCCGCCGGCAAAGCCAGTTGAAAAATCCAACTCTTGCCATGCCTTCTACCATGACCATCATGCCGCCCAGAAACAGTATCGTTGCCCAGTCAACTCCTCCCGATTCTGTTTCTGCTCCGGTTGTATGCCAGAATTCCGCTGTGAGAATTGATTTCAGATTGATAGTGTTCCACATTGCCCCGAAATCCTGCATACAAATGCCAAATACTGCTATCAGCGTCAGCAGTCCGCAGCCAAGTGTCACATAATGCTTTTCAATTTTATCCATGATAATCATTACAAACATTGCAACAAATATCACGATTGCTGTAATTTGTGCTGCCATGAAAAAAACTCCTTTCTTTGTCAGGAAAACCAGTTTTTACCTGTATTTAACCTGTATTTAACCATTTTTTATTATAACACACTATTTTCAGAAGTCAATGCAAAAAAAAATTTTTTCTGATTTTTGTAAAAACTATCTATTTCCAGCATATTTTAGTCGAAAACTCCGGACATTTTCCCGCTTTTGCATTTTTTTAAAAAAAATTCAAAAAAGCACTTGACAAAATCTGAAACTTGTGCTATAATATAAAAGTCGTCAGGAACGATACAAAAAAATCGCTGGGGTGTCGCCAAGTGGTAAGGCAGCGGACTCTGACTCCGTTATTTCGAGGGTTCAAATCCTTCCACCCCAATCATTGACAGGATATATCATAAGAATATATCCTGTTTTTTATTTTGCATTCTGATAACATACACTATTTTTGTACAGTTGTCCATTTTTTGTGATATTTTACAAAAAAGGTTTCAAAAAACAATTATATATTAACAAAAATATTGTACAGCATTTAAAATAACGATTTTTTCTTGACATGATTTATAAATTATGCTATAATAGAAAAAAGATAATCTTTTCGTATCAGGTTATCTGTATTCTGCCAAGTGACCCTTTCGGCTCACAAAATAAAGGAGGGCGAAAGATTTGGACAGTGTAAAAGGTGAGACAGAAAGCACTGGTTACAAAATAGTTGAAATCCTTCGTACGATTTTTGTATATTTGCTGGCAGCTGGAATTATTCTGGGGGCTATTTTATTCGCTGCTGACAGAAGTCCTACAAAATCGTTTTTTGGTTTTCGCTATTACACTGTACTTACAGATTCCATGAAGCCGGAATTTATTACAGGAGACATGGTAATTGTTAGGCTGAAAAATGCGGATAGCATCAATGTTGGTGATATCATTACTTTTAATCCTTCTTCTGGAAGCGAAGCTTATCTGACACACCGTGTAACACAAAAAATTGATGACTATGAAGGTTCAGGTATAACTTGTTTCAGAACCAAAGGTGATGCAAACAACACTGAGGATTCTTTTCTTATTGATGAGGAACGAGTCATTGGTACAGTGGAATTTCATATTCCAAAACTTGGCACAGTTGTGCGCTTTATTCAGTTAAGGTGGTATTTTATTGTACCGTTGCTATTGCTGATAGTATTGTTTTTTCATCTTCTCAAAATTTATTTTTCCAATGACGAGGAAGCGGAAAAACAAACAGATGTTTCTTCTGCACTAGAAGAAGAAACGCCGTCAAAGTGATGTAATATCTGGATATATAAAAATTCTGGGTATGTTTAGCAAGAAACTGACAGACTGATAAGAACTGTCAATTTTGATTTTTGATGAAGGAGTGTTTATTATGACAAAGAAGAAGACTAATCGTCAGAAAAGAACTTTGATTGGTGCAATTTGTGTTGCTGCTGTCATTATGGCGGGTTCAACATTTGCATGGTTCACCAGTAAAGATGAAGTTACTAACCGTCTGAGTGCTTCGGCTAAATATGATGTAAGCATCACCGAAGATTTCCAGCCGCCGGAAGAATGGCTTCCTGGTCAGAAAGTCAACAAGGACGTTTCTGCTGTCAACACCGGCAACATTGATGCTTTTGTTCGCATGTGGCTCGGTGGTCAGATGAGACTGCTCAATGAAGAAACTACTAATATGGTAGAAGCTACTAAACCTGAGTCTGGAAGTTTGACTTCTACACTTACCACTGTAACAGATGAGGATATGCTTGCCCTTGGTT
>DJXD01000019.1 GCA_002449585.1 Ruminococcus sp. UBA7013 | reverse complement strand
CAAAATAAAAATGGACATGAATGCCGATTTTTTACTAAACGATTGACAATCTTGTCATTCTATGTTAAAATAGAATTGTGAGCAAACCCAAGTATCTTGATAAATGTTGTGATTGGTGTAAGAGTTTCCAAAACTTCAAAAAAAGCTCTTAAACCTCTTAAAATGAAAATGATAACTGATGAAAGAAGGGATTTTGTGAAAGATAAAATTTTGCTTTTTATTCCTGCCTATAATTGTGAAAAACAGCTCCCTCGTGTGCTGGCACAGCTTGATAACAGTGTGATGCGGTTCATTACTGAAATTATTATTATCAATAATCTGAGTACTGACCATACTGTTCAGGCAGCCACAGACTATTTGAAACAGCATCCGGAACTTCCTTGCAAGATTATCAATAATAATAAAAATTATAATCTCGGCGGTTCACATAAAGTTGCGTTTCATTATGCCCTGAAATATGGCTTTGATTATGTCATTGTCCTTCATGGTGATGACCAGGCAAATATTCATGATTTTATTCCGGTACTCCGGAGCGGTGCTTATCGAAAAGCAGATTGTGTACTCGGAGGCAGATTTGAAAAAGATTCCCGGTTAATCGGATATTCTCGCATGCGTATCCTCGGCAATCATGTCTTTAATAGAATTTATTCGTTAGCAACAGGCATTCCAATTCGTGATATGGGTTCCGGACTGAATATGTATCATACTACTATGCTTTCATCACGCTATTATGTGAATCTTTCTGATGCATTGTTTTTCAATGCTGAAATGCTGCTGTTTTCGGCATATTATCAGCATAAGATGAAGTTTTTCCCTATTACATGGCGTGAAGAAGACCAGGTTTCCAATGCAAAACTGTTCCAGCTTTCTTGGAATATGCTCAAAATGGCCGGAAAATATGCATTTTTTAGAGATGACTTTATCAGAAGTTATCAGAAACCGGATATTTACCACGGTACAGTAGTGTTGCAGAATCTAAAAAAGGATGGTGCAGTTCATGAATAAACTTCATCTGGTTATGCCTATGGGCGGAAGAGGTCAGCGTTTTTTTGAAAATGGCTTTATTACACCAAAACCCTTGATTGAAATCAAGGGAAAACCGTTCTTTTACTGGGCTGCAATGTCTGTGCGGAAGTTCCTGGAATGTGATATTACATTTGTTGTATTGCAGGAGCATGTCACAGATTTTGCAATAGATAAAAAAATATTATCTTATTTTCCGGATGCTCAGATTGTAATCATTCCGGAAGTGCTGGCAGGTGCAGTGCTGACCTGTATGAAAGGAGCTGAAAGCTTTTCTGACGGGCTTCCGGTTGTCTTCAATGACTGTGACCATATGTTCCGCTGTGATGCCCTGACCAGTCTTACAGAGCATCAGAAAGCTGCCTTTGACGGGCTGTTACTGACATTTTCATCAGATTCACCCAAATTCAGTTATGCCGAGTGTGATAAAAATGGTTTTGTCTGTCGAACTGTCGAAAAAAAAGTTATCAGTAATGATGCCATCTGCGGAGCATATTATTTCAGAAATAAAGATGTTTTTTTGAAAAATGCCGCTGTTTATCTTGAAAATTGTCAGTATAGTGAGTATTTTATGAGCGGCGTTTATAACTGTATGCAGAAAAACGGCTTAAAATCTGGCATTCTGCGAACTGATTTTCATGTTTCTTTCGGCACGCCGGAAGAATATGCACAGGCAGAAAAAAGAACAGAATTTCAAGACTTTCTGTGATGCCGGAAAGGAAATATGATATGAATTATCTATTCTTTGCAGGAGCAGTTCTGCTGGTAACAGTAGGTCACTTTTTCCGTACCAGCCGTTGGAAAAGTTTAATTTCTGTTTATGAAGAAACATCATCAGAGACACTTCTTGTATCAATGGGATGCGGCTATCTGACGGATATGTTTCTCCCGTTTCATCTTGGTGACTTGGTAAAAGCTGTCTATACAGGAAAAAAATTAAAAAATCAGACGGCTTTTTCACTTGCCACCATTTTTATTGACCGTCTGTTAGATGTAGCAATTGTTGCATTGCTGTATGGTTATTTTTATTTTTTTCAAGAAAAATCAGCTTTTTCAAATTTTTTGATATATACTGCCGGAACGCTAGTTCTTTTATGTCTGCTGTTCTGGGCAATGACATTCAGTAAACCAGTAAAAAAAGCAGTTTTATGGTTTTCTTCTGTTTTTAACGAAAAAATTCAGCTCTGGCTGTTATGTTTCGGCTGGTCAGGTATTTGTACATTCTGGAATATTCTGCATAAAATGAGCAAACCGCTTCTTTTGGGAAGAACTTGCTGTATGTGGCTTTGTTATCTGCTTTCTTATATGTTGTTTGGTGTTTCCATTGGTGATAATAATATTCTTTCCCTGTTCAATACAATGTTTGCACCGACTTCGGTCAGCCTGTTTTTACAGGTACTTTCCGGAACGCAGCTCTCGTATTTTGTGTTGATTTATCATGCTGCTACCTGCCTTTGTTTGTTCCTTTTGGCGTTTTTGTTCAGACATCTGCAAAAAAGCACACAGAAACGAGAACCGGAGCTGATTATTCCTTATACCAATCAGAACAGCAGACTTGATTTTCTGAAAATTTATTTTTCTGATGTCCGTGACAAGCAGGAAATTAATGCATTTTTAGCAGTCAATAAAGATGTTACTATTCTGCGTAACTGTTCTGCCGGGTCGAATGCAACAACTTTGCTGTGTATCCGGAATGATGAAATGCTGTTCCGGAAATATGCATTCGGTGCAGACGGTGAAAAACTGTATGCACAAGTGCAATGGCTTCAGAAAAATGCAGAAAATCTCAGTGTGACAGAAATCCGGCATGTTGAGAGACAGGAACAATTTTGTTGTTATGATATGCCTTATCTAAGCAATTCTGTAGGATTCTTTGATTTTGTACACTCTGCACCGCCGAAGCAGGTTTGGAACGTGCTTTTGAGTGTTCTCCAGGACTTAGAACAAAACTATTCTGCACACAGAACTGCCAAGGCAGACAGCAGGACAATTTCTGAATACGTTAATGCAAAAGTACTGGGAAATCTGAAAAAGCTCTCAGGTTCAGCACAACTGACACAGCTCATGACTTATGATATATTAGTAATCAATGGCGTTTCTTATAAAAATCTTTCGTTTTATTTGCCGGAACTTTCCTCAGCAGAGTTCTGGAATGCTGTTTTTCAGCATGATGATTATTCAGACATTCACGGAGATTTGACAATTGAGAATATTATTTACAACAGCAGTTATCCGAAGAAATATTACCTGATTGACCCGAACGGCGGAAATCTTCATAATTCTCCAAATCTGGATTATGCGAAATTATTACAGTCACTGCATGGAAGTTATGAATTTCTGATGCATACAACTAAAGTCACTGTAAGCGAAAATCAGATTTCATTCAGAATGACACGTTCAGCGGCTTATGATGTGTTATATCAGAATTTGCGGACATATCTGTTTCAGAATTTCAGCCGGGAGCGGGTACAGAGCATTTATTTTCATGAAATTATCCACTGGTTGCGCCTGATGCCCTATAAAATCAATCATGACAGTCAGAGAGCAGCTTTGTTCTATGCGGGTATGATGGTAGTTATTCATGATATCTGGGAGGAATTTCAGCTATGACATATCCGTTTTCTATCCGTCTGGTGATGTTTGACATGGACGGAACATTATTTGATACAGAAAAAGCAAATTTTCTTGCTTATCGGGAAGCATGCGGGGAAGAATTCCCATTATCAGAAGAATTTTTTCATAAATTTTGCATGAGCCGGAATTATCGTGAATTTTTGCCTCTGCTGGGAGTTCCGGCGGAGCGTCTTCCAGAAATTCATGATAAAAAAATCCAATGTTATCAGGACTATTTTCATGCAGTCAGAGTAAATGACTCTTTGTTCCGGATGGCGGAGCTGTTCCGGAGTCAGGGGAGCAAACTCTGTGTCGTGACGACTGCTTCTCGCACTAATACTTTAGATTTGCTCAGTGCTTTTGGATATGCAGAGTTCTTTGACCTGCTTGTGACACAGGAAACTGTTGCTAATCTGAAGCCTGCGCCTGATGCTTATGTATATGCAATGCAATATTTTCAGATTAATGCTGAAAATTGTGTTATTTTTGAAGATTCCCCGTCTGGTCTGTGTGCAGCAAAAGATTCCGGAGCAGTTGTTTACAGTGTAGTACAATTTTGACAAAGAGAGTGATAAGTTTTGAAGAACAAAGAAGATTTATGTTATTTTTCAGGCATTACGCTATATGCAGTTCTGATATTTGTCTGCCTGTTGGCAGGAAATCCGGATGCTTTTTATGTAGATGATAATATTATGCAGTGGGGACCTGTTATCCGGCAGGGCTTTGACCAGATTTTTGCAGGGGAAGGAATTCCCTATTGGAATTTTTATCAGTATAAGGGACTGGATATCTTTTCCAGCGGATATTATGGCTTTCTCAATCCGTTTATGTATCTTTCCTACTGTTTAAGCAGGTTTGTATTTTCTTATCAGCTGGAAACGCTGACGATTTACGAATTTTTGATGTACTGGCTTGGACTTCAGCTGATGGACAGGATTCTGAGAAAAGATATGCACTTCCGGAATGATACTGTCCTGTTGTCTTTAGCAGCATATTCTGTTTCAATCATCTTTTTTTCACATGCTTTCTATTATTTTACATTCAATAATTATTTTTTCATCCCGCTTCTGATATGGATGACACTGCATATACGCAGCAGCCGCACAGAATGGACAGTTCCCGGAGTACTGCTGTCCTTTTCTCTTTTGCTGGGACATGTACAGTATACCTGCTATTATATCATGATTTACTGTATCTTACAGGTCGTGTTTACAGCACAACAAAAAAAATGGCAGACACTACTGCCTGTTTTTTCAAATATTGGTATATTTGTGTTGCTTTCTTCAGGATTGTTGTTTCTGTCGCTGAAAGCATCAAAGAATCGAACCGAAATCATGACATCATTTTCAATCAACGAGTTTTTTTTAGATGCCGTCCCCATGATTTCTGTGATGAAACCAATCAATGGGATGTTTTTGCTGGAAAAGCTATCTGACCGCAGAAAATTAGAACAATATGTTGGCGCAGGAATATTTCCGCACCTGATATTATTCCCTCTTTTAAAATCTTTTTGCAGTTTCCTTTATCTCTGGATGATTTCAAAAGATGAAAAAATTTTTCAGGGAAATATGCTCAGGTATCAGTTAAAACTGGAAAATGGCTTTATGATTGCAATATATTTTATTGCCATAAGATTATTATTATATCAGCTGCTTCCCTTTCATGTACTGACAGATTGGCTCATAATTCTGATATTGCTTATTATAGCCATTTTTTTCGGGGTGATAAGTATCAAAAAAGAGCAGTATTTATTCCGCATGAAAAATATTCTGCCAATTGGTATTTATCTCTTGGCAGCAGTTTTCATTCTGTACTTTCCATTTTGGATATATCTGGCTGTCGTTATTTTTTATATTTATTATTGCAGAAAAAAAGAAATTTCATTGCAAGATGGCTGCCTTCATGCTTTTGGTTTTGCTGCGTTCTTTTTTGTCCTGTTCGGCACTGGAAAAGAAAATATAATAGCATTATTGCTAAATATGATTCCCGTGATAAATCATTTCCGATATCTGTATAAATGCGCCTTTATTTACATTCCCCTGCTAATTGTCTGTGGTGCTGCTGTACTGGATAAGCTCACAGAAGGAAGAAAGGTGGTCAGTATGACATCTGCGGTTTGTTCTGTAGTAGCATTTGTCAATATTGTGTATATGATACACTCGGGCATTCATCCCTATATTAACAATCAGTACTTTGATTATTTATCTTATCGGAAAACAGAACAGGAAGTGACTGAACGGCTGGAAGAACTGGAACTTGACAGAAATTATCGTTTTCTTATGCTTTATGACGGATACAATTCCTCCACGAAAGATACAGAACCAATAAAAATTCCCTTTTATCTCTTACTTGATGTAGATGCAGAAGCAGAACTGCAACAGACCCAGAATACACAAGATTCAAATTCGATTGAATATTCTTCCAAAATCTGTACTTATGCCTTCACCAAGAACTTAAGCACATCTTACGGATTGTTTTCTCTCTGCGGCTATGATAATATATTCTCCAAGAAAAGTTTTGACCAAAACAGTATGCTGATGGAAAACAGCTTCCTTGAAGGCATGATGTGCAATATGTCTCTGATGGCAAATCGATTTCAGAACTATCTTAACCCAGAAACAAAAGAAAGGCTGGAACTCTTTCAGCTTCAGCTGGTGGAAAACAGCATCAGATATCTGCTTTTCCCAGAAGGAGATACAGAACTTGTCAAAGAAATAGAAACTGTCATAGAGGCATGTGACCAGCTGGAAGTAGTGCGTTTAGTACCATGGCTGCATGGAATGCAGCTAATGGAATTATCCGGTACAAAACCTATTTGTTCTGCAAATGACCTTGAAGAACTGCCGTTAAAAAGCAGAATGAATCAGTTGCAATTCAGGACAAACTTTCAGTCACCTCAGAAAATAACTATTTCTATGACCTATGACCCACATTATGCGCTAATCAGTACAGATGCATCAGGAAGTTCCGCCGACATTGCTATTTCTGAAACTGTATCTGGCTATTTGTCTGCCGAAATTCCAGCGGGAGACTATCAGCTGACATTGGAATATCATAACCGATATATGGACATATCAGTATGGCTTGCCTGTGTAACACTGTTCCTCACGCTTCTAGCCCTGATTCTGATTCCCAAAAAT
>DJXD01000105.1 GCA_002449585.1 Ruminococcus sp. UBA7013 | reverse complement strand
GAGGGTGGGACGCAATTCCTCCCCCACCTATAGAGGTGGGGGATTCCTTGCTAACTTTTGTTGAAATGCACCCTCATTGATTTGCAAAATATTTTCAGGAAGGGTGATCGTTTTCAGATTTTTGGCAAACAGAAATGCACCTTTTTCAATTGTTTTGACAGATGCCGGAATCGTATAGTTTTCTTCTGATGCATTTACTGGATATAGAATCAGCTTATCCATTTCTTTATTAAACAATACGCCGCCTTGTGTAGTGAAATATTCATTTTCTTCTGCAATTTCATAAGATTCGATATAATCACATGCGCCGAATGCATATGTTTCAAGCGTTTTCAGGCTTGCCGGAAGGCTGATATTTTTAAGATCAGTATAAGCAAAGGCATATTCTCCGATAAAATCCACAGAATCTGGTAAATTGATATTAGTCAGCTGATAGCATTTGTAAAAAGAAACTCTGTCGATATGTTCCATAGTTTCAGGAAGATGCACGTTTGTCAGATTTTCACATTCCATAAAAGCACCTTCATGAATCCGTTTTACATCAAGAACAGCTTCATTTTTGTTGATAATACCATTGATATGTTCCGGAATGCTGATTTCTGTCAGTGTTTTATCTGCACAGGAATGAACAACCATGTAATCTTTTTCCGGTTCAAGATAGCCTAATAAATAATAAGTACTATCCTGTCTGAAGCAAAGATTGCTGATCACTTCCCCATTTTTATCATTTACAGCTGCACTTGTTTTCAAAGAGATAGAGGGCTGTTCCATGGATGGTAGTGCGCAGACTGCATTTGTCAGCAGAATTCCGGCCAGAATACCAGTAATAATATTATTTATGTTTCTCATCAGATAATCACCTTTCTGTAAAAAATCACAATCTTAATGATAGCATATTTATAATTTACTGTCAATTCGCAATATAAACTATTTTTTCAAACAGAATTTTTGAATTTCAGTTTTTCTTGACAGGAATAATAATCTGACTGACCATTTTATCAAGCATATCCTGCAAATTATTTTTATCTGCGTCGCCATTTGCAATGGCAAGTCCGAATTCACTGGAAGCATTCCAGAAAGGATCTGCTACATGCTGAATATAAGCAAATGGTGCTTGCTTTGCTGTTGCGGCGACTGCGGGAGATGCCTGCACTTCTTCTGAATTAGCAGCGGTGATATTGGCCGGACACTGGCCGATTGCTTCAAATCGTTTGAGCTGTGTTTCTTCATTTGTAAGATATTCCGCAAGGCGCATTGCCCATTTTGGATTCTGGGTATAAGCATTAATGCCTACAATTCTATATCCGGTAAAGCTTGCCATCTGTATCTGTTCGCCATTGATTGTATAAGTAGGAAGCTTATCAGCAGCATAATGCTCACCCCATACTTGTGAAAGTTCTTCTGCATGCCATTGTCCGCTAACACCAGCAATCACTTCATCTGTTTGGGCATGTTCTACAAATTGATCATTTGGCAGATAGATAAATCCATCATGTCCGGCAATATTCAGCACGGATTCGGCAACAGAAAGGCCTGTATGCGGCGTATCTGTTGCATTCCAGTTGCACAGATTGGCGGCTTTGGCTTCATTATATTCCAGATTCAGCCCTGCACCCCTGAAGAAAGAGAACAGATACCAGCCAGAGCTAAAATCCATTGTGAATTTTTTGCCATTTTTCGCACAGACAGCAAGAATCTGATCTAATGATTGCACATCACTCTCTGTCAGATATGCGTTATTATAATACAGAAAATAGCCGTTGCCGGATGAAAGCGGATAGCCGTAAATTTTTCCGTCACGTGTTACAACATCTGCGGCGGCTGAATTTGCACCGCCTGCCGCATTGATGATAGATTCTGTATTTTCTGTAATTTCGAGCAGTGCGCCGATTTTATATAATTCATCTACCTGATCATTTGCGATATTAAAAATATCTGAAGCACTGCGTGGGGCTTTCAAAATATCATTTTCGGCCTGATCAATAATTGTATAAGTGAGATTGACTTCACTGGAATACTGCTGTTTAAATTTTGTAATCTGTTCATTGAGGATTTCTGTAGGTGCAATATCATTTGCAAGTGTCAGATGTACGTTTTCAATTTCTTTCTGTTGGGAACAGCTGGATGATGTCAGTAAAAGCATAGAACATGCTATAATTGATGCAAAATAATGTTTCATAAAAATTCCCCCTGTTATTTTTTTTTATTAACGAAGATTATTTAGAATATGATTCAGATTATTCATGTTATTGACCGTACTTTGTGAAGAGGGACGGCTTCCGCTTCTTCTTCCGTCCATAGAAACATCTACGCCAGATGTACGTTCAGACGGCTGAATAATAACAATTGCCGGATTGTTTTCTTTCCATTCAAACATATAAGATTCACCGGAGGCCTGTCCGATCAGATTCCGCCAGGAAAGATCTGTCCGGAGTTCCGGATCTCCTCCGATCCAGCAGACAACGGCATCAGGATCAACTTCCAGTGTTTTGCGGTCTCTCATATTGCTGATGACAAGCGGATTTCCATCTATCAGAATGGCAACATATGCTTCCGCCCCCTGTCCGGTCAGCGTAGAAGTGGCAAGGCCTTTCTGAGAAATCACACCTTGTGCCAGAAAACGGACATTATATTTGCAATCTTTTGTGAACGCAAGAATATTTTCACTTTCGACGGAAATCGTTTCTCCGTTCTGGAGCTGATAAATCAACACATGTTGCTGATCATTGGCGTAATAGGTCACGCTGTCACCTTCAAATTCCACTTTCATGAGCGGAAGATTTTCACCGGTGAATCTTCTGGCAACCTGATTCAGAATTGCTTGTCCAAAATTCTGTTCAGGGCCAAGAATGACTTTGGTAAATTTATAATTTTTCTGTCCACGGCATTCACCGGCAATAAATGCGCCCATCTTTGCAAAGATATAGCCATTACCCTGACATGTAATTTTCAGACATAATTCATTCAGTGTTTCAAATTTAATCATGATTTTTCTATCCTTTCTGAATTATCCGGTTTCAATGCCATACATGGCACAGAATCCAGCCAGATCTCTGGCGACACCTGACCCGACAGCATTGAATTTCCATGTGTCTTTATAGCGATACAATTCACCGACAACCATGGCTGTCACTGCACTGCTGCAATCATCTAATGCAAATGTGGCCAATGATTTTCCAGTATTGGCATTCACAAGGCTGACACTTAAATTTTGCACCATCCCGAAATGCAATTTTTGAGCGAGTGCTTCATAGATAGTAACTGCGAGCGCAATTTTTTGAATCTGAGGGCTGACACGTGTCAGATGAATCTGTAATTCTGCGCCAGAACCGGTATTTCCGGAGTAAATGGTACTATGATCAGGACTAGAAGTCTGGCCATAGAAAACAAACCAACTTTCTTCGATCACTTTTCCCTGCTGGCCGAGCAGGAAAGCAGAAGCATCCAGATCACAGCGGCTATCACACACATTCCAGCGAAATATCAGCCGGAGATGATCGGCCTCTGCAATAGCAAATTTCTCACCTCGACGAAGGATTGTTCCGCCGGGCGGGACAACAGGAACAGCAGGATTTTGCCTTGATGGCGGTGATACGGGAGCAGCTGTAGGATGCATGAATGAATCTTTCTGAACAGGCAGCTGAATTTTCTGGTATTGATCTAGAATATTCATACTGGTGCTTGCGCTTTGGATTTTCATAGGAATTTCCGGCATCATGATGAATTCCTCCGTTTTTTTTATAATTTTAGTATAGCATAATTTCACGTTGCTGTCAAGACAATAACTTTTCCTCTTGCCGCAATACTTGACAAATCTTGAAAAATGTGCGATAATAAAATGTAGTATTTCAGAACTGTCCTTTGTTCTTGACACAATTCCAGAGGATAATGTAAAATCAAGAAAGGCTGTGTCATTATGCCAACTGAAAATTTCTATCGTCTGTCAGAAATCAAGCAACAATCTATTATCAATGCGGTTAAAATGGAAATCACACGTGCACCCTATGAAGAATTTTCAATTTATAATGTTGTCCAGCATTGTGATATTTCAAGAGGGAGCTTTTATCAGTATTTCTATAGCAAAGATGATGTTTTTATTTACCTGATGTCTGAATATAATAATACGATCATTGACTGTGTCCGCAATTCTCTAAAAACGCATGATGGTGATTTTTTTATTGCGTTGGAAGAAGGTTTCCGGTGTGGTGTGCGCATGTTCTGTTATAAAGATAATACAGACTATCGTCAACATTTATTCTGTCATGTCAAATTTTACGAAAAAATTTGGAAAGATGACGAATTTTCTGCTGAAAAACATCCTGCACTCCATGAAACATTATTTTTGATCAATCGCCAGAAGCTTAATTTTATTCATAATGAAGAAGATTTAAGAATATTAATTCAGATCTGTATGGCAACTGTAACACGAGAATGTGTCCGCCTGCTGATGACAAAAACAGATGAAGAAACTATATGCGAAAGTTTCATGTGTAAACTGAATCTTTTGAAACATGCTTATCTCAAAGCAAATACATGAAATATTTACAAATTATTATTGCATTCCTGTCTGAAATATGTTATAATATAAAAAATTTATGTTAGATAGGAAGGATGTCACATGAAAAATATAGACAGTACACTGTCATATATCATCCGTATCTCTCTCGGAACAGACGTGATTCGTCATATTCGTCTTTCCGGAGAAGACACACTTTCAGATCTGTCAGATTATATCCTTCAGGCATTTGATTTTGAAGATCATCATTTACATGCCTTTTTCATGGATAATCAGGCCTGGAGTGATGCTGACAGTTATTATAGCCAGACTGGTGACGAAACAGGCCGCACTACAAATAATTATCAATTACAGCAGCTGCATCTGGAAAAAGGCAAGAAATTCCTGTATCTATTTGATTTTGGAGATGCTTGGACATTTGCATGTGAAATTTTGGATATTCTCGAAGAGCCTACGCCTGATCCTCTGCTGATCTATGAAGAAGGAGAAGCTCCAGAACAGTATGCAGATTATGATGCCCCGGATTTTATTGAAGAATTGCTAGAGCTTCCTGTTCCTGTTCCCGATCAGCTGTATGATGCTGCCTTTGCATTCCGGAATGGAAAGCTGTGGAAAAAGATAAATGGCCAGATTTTTGCATTGCAATCAGAAGAAAAACTTGTTTATTGCAATATAACAGAATATGCTTTATATCTATATCCTAATGCGCAGGCATTTCAAAATTTTTGTCGGCTTGCTTCTTGTCAAGATGAGCTGAATATGGATGCTATCATTGCACAGGATTGCATCATGTGCAGTTTTCATAATAAAGCAGATATTCCGGAGGCTGTTGTTCGTTCTGTACAGCATTATGGTAAAAAAAATCAGATCCGCCTGAGAGGGGCAAACAGTTTTCCGCTTTTTTTCCGAGATCAGCCGGATTGTGCCCCTTGGGTAATTACAAATTCACAAGATTATGATCTGTTATATCTAGCATTGCTTGCGTGTCAGGAAATGGCTGTGAATAGAAAACAGCATATACATGAAATGCCTGAAATTCCGCTTTTGATCCATCAGCAGGATAGATTTTCATGGAGTGTCTGCCAGCTGCCCGAAGAACAGCCTGAAATCTTTCCATCACCTTTTCCGGATGAAACTATGATTCATGAATTAAATCAACTGCCAACACAGAGCAGATTAGAATGTGAACTTGTTTATTATTCTTCCCCTGCGCAGGAAAAGCCGGAAGAAGCTCCCTGTTATCCCTGTTTTCTGATCGCCGCTGATGTACAGACAAAACATTTTCTTTCATTAAATCTATTTCGCAGTTATCACAAGCAGGCAGATGATATTTTAAAAAATTTTATGCAGGAACTGCTTGCATATGGTAAACTTCCTGAAATAATCGCCGTTCGGGATGAGCGCACTCATCAGCTTCTCAGCCATTTTTGTGACAGCTGTCATATTTCTATAGAATATATCCAGCAATCTGCTCTTCTGGATGAACTAAAAGCGGAAATGATGCAGGATCATTCTGACCCTGATGAACAGATACAAGCTATTATTCATGAAATTTCCGGCTGTTCTGTAGAAGAACTTCAAGCAATGTCTTCTGAAGTCCGGAAAGATATGCTACATTTGGCAGAAATGGGAGTATTCCCCATTGAATTGACTGAAAAATTAAAACAGGCATGGACAGCCTGAACAGAAAAGCCGTCCGGAGGATTCCGGACGGTGGTTTTATTTCAGATCAGACACCATATTTTGCAGTGGCTACCGGAACGCCCGGCCCCATAGTAGATGTCACTGTGCAGGATTTCAGATAAGTGCCCTTTGCAGCAGCAGGTTTTGCTTTTACAACAGCTTCCAGCAGAGTACTCAGGTTTTCATCCAGCTTTTCTGCGCCAAAAGAAGCTTTTCCGATCGGGCAGTGAATAATATTTGTCTTATCAAGACGATATTCAATTTTACCAGCTTTTGCATCTGTTACAGCTTTGGCAATATCAGGGGTAACTGTTCCAGCCTTCGGGTTTGGCATCAAACCACGAGGGCCAAGGATACGACCAAGACGGCCAACCAGACCCATCATATCCGGAGATGCAACAACGACATCAAAATCCATCCAGTTTTCTTTTGTAATTCTGTCTACGAGATCCTGACCGCCGACATAATCCGCACCGGCAGCTTTTGCGGCTTCATATTTATCTTCTTTGCAGAATACACAAACTCTTACATTCTTGCCAGTACCATTCGGGAGGACAACTGCGCCTCTTACCTGCTGATCGGCATGTCTGGAGTCAACACCGAGACGAATGTGTACTTCTACGGTTTCATCAAACTTTGCTTTTGCAAGCTTGCACACCAGATCTAATGCTTCTGTTGATTCATAGAACTTATCTTTTTCGATTGCTTTGCAGCTGTCGACATATTTCTTTCCATGCTTCATAATATAAAAATTCCTCCTGATTCGTGGTAATACCGGACTGCTCACACGCAGCCCGGCTAGCGGAAAGATAATTTCCTCCCACTTAGTTTATGAAACTTACTTAATCTTTTACAACAACACCCATAGAGCGAGCTGTTCCGGCGATCATGCTTATAGCAGCTTCCAGAGAACCAGCATTCAGATCAGGCATTTTCTTTTCAGCGATTTCCTGAACCTGTTCTTTTGTGATTGTTGCGACTTTTGTTTTATTCGGCACACCTGAGCCGCTTTCAATGCCACATGCTTTTTTAATCAATACAGCAGCGGGCGGTGTTTTTGTAATAAAAGAGAAAGAACGGTCTGCATATACTGTGATCACAACCGGAATGATCATGCCGATATCATTCTTAGTTCTTTCGTTAAATTCTTTTGTAAATGCCATAATATTGACACCGTGCTGACCCAGTGCAGGGCCTACCGGGGGTGCAGGTGTTGCTTTGCCTGCGGGAATTTGCAGCTTGATATAGCCTGTTACTTTCTGTGCCATGTTAAATTAACCTCCAAATTTGTGGTGCAGGCGGGATAACTCCCTCCCACTTTGTTCAGTCATCAAGTTTCACAGCCTGATGAAGCGGAACAGTTGTTGGTGTTTCACGTCCGAACATGCTAACGAGAACTTCCACTTCTTCCTGTTCCAGATTGATACTCTTGACGACACCTGTAAAACCATCCATATTATTACCGGTCAGACGAACTGTATCACCAACATGATAATCTACTTCAATTGTCGGAGTTTGGGTAATTCCCATAGAAGCCACTTCTTTTTCAGAAAGGGGTGTGGGTTTTGATCCAGGGCCTACGAAACCTGTCACACCTCTGATATTCCGGACAGCAGCCCAGGAATCATCTGTATAAATCATCTTGACCAGCACATAGCCGGGGTAAATTTTGCGGTCATACTCTTTCTTTTTGCCTTCAACGATTTCCGTGACCCGTTCTGTCGGAACCTGAACTTCCTGAATCTGTTCATGCAGTCTGCGGTTTTCAACCACTTTTTCAATATTCTGGACAACTTTATTTTCATAACCGGAATAAGTATGAATGACATACCATTTAGCAGTCTGAGACATTACAGATCATCCTTTCATGCATTCTGAGCCAGGCCGAGCAGATATTTCATCAAAGCCAGCAGACCGCCGTCAAGAAGTCCGACAAAAAGGCTGGAAATAACAATCGTTCCGAGTACAATACCGGAATTGACAAGAACGGTGTTCCATGTCGGCCATGTGACATTCTTGAATTCAATTTTAAGATCTTTGAACCATTTCGCAACACCGCCGGATTTTTTCTCATTCTTGTCCTTTTTGCCGGAGTTATCGGCCTTTTCTTTTTTTGCTTTTTTTTCTGATTCGGCAGACACTTCAACAGAAGCGTCTTTTTTTTCTTTTGCCATGCGCAGAAACCTCCATTACTTAGTTTCCTTGTGCTCTGTATGTTTGCGGCAGAACTTGCAATGTTTGTTCATGACAAGACGATCGGGGTCGTTTTTCTTATTTTTCTTAGTTACATAATTACGACGCTTGCATTCTGTACAAGCCAGAGTTACTTTTACTCTCATGTCGGCACCTCCTGATAAAATTCCTGAAATTCCGGGGAAAGCCGGATTTTTCGGGTTTTGGCCTCCCTCATCTGACAGGTTTAAAAAAAGCGTATAAAAAATACCCCTGCAAAAGAGGTATCTTTATTTTAGCATACTCCGATGGATTTGTCAAGGGTTTTCCGGAAATTTTTTAAAATTTTATAAAATGCATATTTTTTGCTTCACTTATTGTGAATTTTGAGCAAGGCTAGAATAATAATCACTGAGATATTTTGCAAGATTTGCGATCAGCTGATTTGCCTGAGCCGCACGGGCTGGATTCGCATAGATTCCAATCGTAGCCTCTTGTGCAGCAGAACGGGCATAGGTAACGGCATTCTGAAGGATTTCCGTCTGAGAAGATCGTGCCAGTTCATAAGCAAGTTCCAGATAGGCAATACTGCGCATAGCATGGAATTCATCTGCAAATAATCCTTCCGGCTTGTCCGTGCATTGAAGCAGTTCATGATACTGTTGCATTGACAGGAAATTTTTTGCATTCTGGAGTGTTTGCAAATGACTTTGCTCCAAAAGATGATCTTCCCCGGATTCAGAAAGCAGTTTTTCCATAGGGATTTCCAGCACACTGGAAAGATATTCCAGTGTTTTCACAGACGGCGTAGCATTGCCGCTTTCAATCAGACTTAACATATTCCGGGTAATGAAAGTTCCGGCCACATCACTTTGTGTCATTTTTTTAGCTAATCTTGCTGATTTTAATCTTCTTCCAAGTTCTGCACTGTCCATGAAATCATTCCTTTCAAGTAAATCATGTTTACGGTGTTTTTTATATCATAGCATAAATCAGATTAAAATGCAAGTGTTTTTTAAAAAATTTTCTTAAAAAATACTTGACAAAATGATAAAACTGTGATATGATAATTTCAGTAAATAAAATTTACATGAAAGAAGGGATATTTATGCAGGCATGGTGGGAGGGTTTAAGCGAAACTCTGAAAATTTTATATTGCATTGCTGTGCCTTCGAGCTTGATTCTGATTTTACAGATGATTTTAGCTATGGCTGGCGGTCATCATGATGCCGGAATGGAATTTTCAGATACATCGGGAATTGATGATCTTGATTTAGATCTGGATGGTGATGGCATTCCAGATAATATTACTGCGGATGATATTCCTGTTGCTGATGGAAGTAATCCGGCAGATTTTTCAGCATTTCGGCTTTTGACACTGCAAACAGTAGTGACATTTCTGGCGGTTTTCGGATGGGTGGCAATTATCTGCATCAGTTCAGGGTTACCGAATAAGATTGGCATTTCGATCGGTGCAGTGTGTGGGCTTGTCATGATGGTTTTAGTTGCCAAGATGGTGCAGGCAACTGCAAAATTAGCAGAAAACGGAACATTGAATTTAAAAAATGCCATCGGCGAAACAGCAACGGTTTATTTGCCGATTCCTCCCAAAAATCAGGGTACAGGCAAAGTCACCCTGCAAATTCAGGGGCGTTTCTGTGAGCTGGAAGCTGCCAATGCTGGTGAAATTCCTTTTCCTACAGGGGCGCAGGTTCTTGTTTCTGATGTTGTGGGAGATGTCCTCGTTGTAGAGGAATGCTGACATGAAAAAGAAAAAAACACATCCAGCTGTGAAAGTATTATCATTATTCATCCCACTTTTGCTGATTCTTTTGTTTCTGATATTAAGAAATATTGCCGGATTCCGAACGGGATCAGATACAAAATATGGTGCTGTCTGCATGACGATATTTCAGGGAAAAATTTTCTATCAATGGTGTGTTTTCAATCCTGATGGCTCTGTCAGAGATTCTGATATTACTATGTGGAAGCCGTATATCTGGGAAAAAGATGATCATGTCAAGCTTCTGCTTACTACGACAGATCCGGAAATGCTTGGTCTGAATGAAAAGAAAGATTATTTTAACAGATATTACAGATGTTATGATTTTCCTCCGGACGGCGGAGACATGGAAGAAGGTTTCCCAGATATTCCTGAAATTTCAAACAATCTGAAACTTGATTTTCATGCTGTATCAAAAATGAAAACAAATTCTCCTTATGTTGAAGTTTATGATTGCAGTTTTCATCATGTTCCATGGTATTATTATATTGCATTTGATGTAGATCATGAAGAAGCGCAGAATGAATTTAGTGATACACTGCCGGAAGTTCAGGAACAGCCAAACGGAAAGCTTCATATTATCTATACAAGTCACTATGATCACACTGAAAGGCTTTCAATTTTTGATCCACAGGGAGAGGATTTTTCTTATGATTATATTTTATATGAAAACAGAACTGTCTTTCTGGAAGATCATGTAGGAGATTTTTATTTTACTCCTGATGCTTATCATCATGCCCACACGGATCATTTTATCAATACTGAACCTTGTGAAATACTGACTTCTCTGGAAGATGTATATTTCCGGGCAAGAAATGAAATTTCCATTCCTTATTCTCTTGTCACATTCTGCCGTCAGGGTATTCTTTATCCATCATATTGGAAAGTCACCTTTTCACAGATGGATCATCCAGAAAAAGAAAGTCAGACAGTGTACCTCACCGGGGAGGGCATCACTGTTCTGCTTCTTGACGGGAAACCGTCTGAAACATAATTTATTTTATTAATCTAAAGGAGTTGTTTTTATTATGAGCCTTGGTGTATTGGTTGCGGTCTGCATTCTTGTGATAATCCTGTTAGCTTCATTGATTGCGATTCTTTCACGCTACAGGAAATGCCCTTCTGACAAGATTCTTGTTATCTATGGTAAAGTCGGCACGGATGAAAATGGTCAGCCCCGGAGTGCTAAATGTATTCATGGGGGTGCGGCATTTATCATGCCTGTCATTCAAGCATATCAGTATCTTGATCTGACCCCTATTTCTATGAATGTTGATCTGAAAAATGCTCTTTCAAAACAGAATATCAGAATCAATGTGCCATCAAGATTTACTGTCGGCATCTCCACAGAACCCGGTGTTATGCAGAATGCCGCTGAACGTCTGCTTGGTTTGAAAATGGTTGAAATTCAGGAACTCGCAAAAGATATTATTTTTGGTCAGCTTCGTTTGATCATTGCTACTATGGATATTGAAGAGATCAACGCCGACAGAGATAAATTCTTGATCGCTATTTCTAAAAATGTCGAAATCGAGCTGAAAAAAATCGGCCTGCGCCTGATCAATGTCAATGTTACAGATATTACAGATGAATCTGGTTACTTAGATGCATTAGGCAAGGAAGCCGCCGCCAAAGCTGTCAATGATGCAAAGAAAAGTGTCGCTGAACAAAATAGAGATGGTGAAATTGGTCAGGCAAATGCGCAACAAGATCAGCGTGTAAAAGTATCTGCTGCCAATGCCGCTGCAATTGAGGGCGAAAATAAAGCAAAAGTTGCTGTAGCACAATCAGAAGCTCTCCGCCGTGAGCGTGAAGCCGAAGCCCTCAGACAGGCAACCGCCGCCGAAGCTGTTCAGGCCGCTAAGGCAAAACAGGAAGCCTATACTGCTCAACAGGAAGCAGAATTAACCCGTGCTGAATTGGAAAAGGCAACTCAGAAAGCAGATGTCATTGTCAAGGCCGAAATTGCGAAAGAACAGGCCGAAATCGCCGCCGAAGCAGAGGCCGAAGTAATCAGAAGAAAAGCCCGTGGTGAAGCCGATGCTATTTTTTCAAGAATGGAAGCAGAGGCAAAAGGTCAGCAGGAAATTTTAACCCGTCAGGCCGAAGGTATGCGGAAAATTGTCGAAGCCGCCGGCGGTGATGCCAATGCCGCTGTTAAACTCCTGATCGCTGAAAAAATTGAAGATCTGGTATCTATTCAAGTGGAAGCGATCAAGAATATCAAGATTGATAAAATTACTGTCTGGGATTCTGGACAGGGTGCAGATGGAAAAACTTCTACAGCAGATTTTATTTCTGGTATGATGAAATCTGTTCCGCCATTGAATGAATTATTCAAACAGGCTGGCATGGAACTGCCGGATTTATTAGGCAAAGAAATTCCCGATGCATCTGAATCAGAAGTAATTGCAGAAGAACCCTCTGAAATCATGGAAGAAACACCCGAAGTCATCCCTGCTGATGTAGAATCTAAACAGGAAATGAAAAAAGAAAATGTTGTAAAGCCTGCTAAAAGAACTTTTCCGGCAGATCCCGACATTACTCTGGAAGATTTGAATCTGAAATGAGAAAGGATTGAATCTATGAAGAAGATCATTGCTTTGCTGTGTGCGCTCTCCATGATGGTGAGCGTCACAGCCTGCGGAGCAGCTACAGAAAGCCTTTCTGCTCAAGATAGCACAGAAGAAGCCACAATTGCTGATACTTCGCAGGAAAGAAATATGATTGCAGATAATATAAATGCAGGTGTTTCAGAAGAGATTCCCCCAAATCATCAATCTGTTCCGGTTTCAGATGGATCTGTGACAGGTTATATTGCTTTCAATGATGATATGATCTCTACAATTGAAACCCAGTTGCAAGCGATTAAAAATCAGGATTATGAAGCATTCCGGGCTACATTTGATGTAGATCTGATTTCTAAACTGATGGAGTATGAAGAAACCCCGGAAGAAATAGAATCTGAAATACAGAGATTTTTTTCAAAATACTGGTCTTCTGCTTTTGAATTCATGATTGATAACCATGTCGAAATCTTACAGCAGATTGATGTTTTTGATGGCTGTCTGACAGAGATTCGTCCGTATGATATTGATGTTGATTATGTGACAGAGACAGAATATATTGCCAGAATTAAAGATACACCCTATGCAGTTAAAATTTCAATGATTTCCTGCGGAGAAGAATATGCTGTGTGTGTTTCTGAGCTTGATGAAGCAGATGTATATGATTTTGATGAGCCGGCATATTCTGAACCACAAGCATTAAATCTGGAAATGATTACAACAGTTGAACAGCAATTGATTGCAATGCAGAATCAGGATGAACAGGCTTTCATATCGCTGTTTGATATGGATTTGATTTTCAGGGCTGTTTGTGCGGATGGTCATGAAGACATTAGCATGGAAGAAATAGAAAAAATGATAAAGGATTTATTCGATGAGGGTATAGATACTATTTCCCACTTTCCAGATTTCAGCGTTTCAAAAGGCTGTCTTACAGATATTACATTATCAGATATTTATCTTGATGTTGCTACAGAATCTGATTATACAGCCAGAATCAAAGATACTGATTTTCTAGTTGATTTTGGAATTTATAACTATGATAACAGTTATGTTATGTTTATTACAGATATTTTTTCTGATCAACAAGAAGAGCCTGTATTATCTGACCCACCACAACAACAGGATTTATTTTCTGCGATCGAAAAGCAACTGATAGCAATTCAGAATCAGGATGAACAGGCTTTTATGTCAACATTTGATATGAATCTTTTTGTTAAGCTTGCGCAGATTACCAATCCTGATGAAAATTATACCATGAATGATGCTGAAATTTCTATTCAGGAATTATTTGATTATGCAAATAATGCTATTTCCACTTGTCCGGATTTCACGGTTTCGGAAAACTGCCTTATGGATATGCATTTGATTAATGATGAAACTCTCTTTGATGATGATACTGATACTGTGATTCAGCATAATTATACATGCAAAATAAAAGATACTTCTATCTTTGTTGATTTCTCTATTGTTAGCTCTGATGATGGCTCTATTACTTCCATAACAGATATTTATCCTGATGAAGATCCGGAAACAGATGAAACTTCTATCCGGCTGGCTTATGGTGCTGTTATGGCTTACGCACTTCAAAATGATCTTGATCTGCTTCCGGAACAGATCATTGATTGTGCAGATGGTTCTGGAGAAGTTTCTCCCGGACTCGGAGAAATGCTGATAGATGCTATGAAATCTGTAAATCCGCCGGGGGAAGTTTTCATTTCTTCTGCTGAGATCGGCGGAGAAACGCAAATCTTTGTACAATGGAGAGCATCTGCCGATGATGCGAATATCAGCCAATATCCAAAATTGCAATCTGATCATGATACAATCACATGGGGAAATTACACGCCGTGAAAGAAAATGCCTGACATGAAAATCAGGCATTTTTTATTTTATCCAGTTCTTTATACAGATTTTTCAGCATAGAATTAAAAAAATGCAGAAATTTGACAAAATCCAGAAGATATTTATATTTTTTCTGAAAAACACTTGCATTTTTTTCAAAAATATAGTACAATAATGAAAGTATTGCTGTATGCAGAAGGAGTTGTTTTTTTATTATGGGAAAAATCAGAGTTGCCGTATTATTTGGCGGTGCTTCCAGTGAACATGATATTTCATTGAAATCTGCCACACATATTATTCAGAACATTCCTAGAGACAAATATGATGTGATCTGTGTCGGAATTACTAAAAAAGGCAGATGGCTGTATTATCCGGGGGATGTCTCGGCCATTGCTTCCGGCGCATGGGAAAAAGATCCAGATTGTACTTCTGCGGTACTGTCACCCGATCCCATTCACAGAGGATTGATCACAATCGACAGTGGAAAAGCTTCTTTTAAAAAAATTGATGTTGTATTTCCTGTACTTCATGGCAAGAATGGTGAAGATGGAACAGTGCAGGGGCTACTTGATATGGCTAAAATTCCTTATGTAGGGTGTGGCCTGCTGGCATCTGCCGCATGTATGGATAAAGCTGCCGCTCATACTATTCTGGAATATAATGGCGTTCATATGGCAAAATGGAAGCCTGTTTTTCAGAGGGAAATCAATCATCTTGAGGAAAAATGCCATAAAATCGCAGAAGAATTAGGCTATCCTCTGTTTATCAAGCCAGCAAATGCAGGTTCTTCGATCGGCGTAAGCCGTGCAGAGAATGAATCTCAGCTAATTGAAGGCGTAAAGCTTGCATTTATTCATGATGATAAAGTCATCATTGAGGAATGCATCACTGGCCGGGAACTGGAAACGGCAGTATTTGGATATGATGCTCCTTTTGCCTCAACAGTAGGAGAAATTGTTGCCGGGAATGTATTTTATGATTTCAATGCAAAATATATTCAGAATGATTCTAAATTAACCATTCCGGCAGAAATTCCGGATGAAAAAATCCGGGAAATTCAGGAAATTGCTGTCAAAGCTTATCTTGCAATTGAATGCAAAGGGCTTTCCCGTGTGGATTTCTTCCTCAAGCCTGATGGGGAAATTATTCTGAATGAAATCAATACAATGCCTGGTTTTACTTCTATCAGCATGTATCCGAAACTGATGGAATATATGGGCATGTCACAGCAATATCTGGTAGATAAACTGATTGAGCAGGCAATTTCTGATAATAAGACCTGCTGACAGGAGGTTTTTTTATGAATCATGATGCTATTGGGGTATTTGATTCTGGTCTTGGCGGTTTAACAGCAGTCAAAGCTTTGAATGAAATTCTTCCGAATGAAAATATTATCTTTTTTGGTGATACTGCCCGTGTTCCTTATGGCACAAGAAGCCGTCAGACAATTTTGAGATATACACGGGAAGATATTGCGTTTCTGAGACGGCATCCTGTCAAAATGATCATTGCGGCCTGTGGCACAGTCAGCTCCATGCTGGGAACAAATTCCCCTGTAGAGGATATTCCTTTTACGGGTGTTGTATGGCCTGCGGCACAGAAAGCCAGCGAAGTCACTGAAAATGGAAAGATCGGTGTGATTGGTACACCTGCTACGATTCAGAGCAGCAGCTATGAAAATGCACTGCATACGATCAATAAAAATATTGATGTTACTGCAATGTCCTGCCCTCTGCTGGTACATCTTGTAGAATATGGCTATACTTCCAGAGATAATAAAATTACTCGGCTGGCGGCTGAAGAATATCTTACACCTATCCGGAATGCTGGTGTTGATACGCTGATTATGGGCTGTACCCATTATCCGATTATTAAAGAAATCATTGCGGATATTATGGGGGATAATGTGACATTGCTTTCTGCTGGAGAAGAAGCCGCTAAATATGCCAAATCCTGTCTTGAAAAACAGGATCTTCTGACGGATCGCACAGAACCGGGTCATAATATTTATTATGTCAGTGACAGCGTTTCCAGTTTTCGTGAAAATGCGAAAAATTTCCTTCAAGATGCTGCACATGGGCAGGTATTCAGCAGCCGGATCTGATTGGCAGGTGCAGACGGTCTTGCCCTAGGTTTAGAACAGAAGGAGCTGTTTTTTTTGAAAAAAAAAGAAAAATGGGTCATGACCCTGAAAAGTATTCAGTATGAAGAAGAAATTGTAGAATCTACGCTGAATACAGAAATTTTATATTATACAGATCAGAATGGTGAACATGTGATTTCTTATGAAGAATCTGAAACTACAGGAATGGAAGGTTCTAACATGCAACTTAGAATTTCCCCGGAACATATGGTTTCTATTATCCGAACAGGAAATTATCAGACTCATCTTGTTGTTCAGGCAGGAAAAAAACATTTTTGCCATTATGAAACCCCTTTTGGTGATTTTACTGTTGGAATTTCTGCTAAATTTGTACATGATGCGCTCACAGAAGATGGCGGCAGTTTGGAACTTCGATATACTGTTGATTCTAATTCGACACTTTTATCAGACAATGAAATTTTGATTCATGTGAAAAAAATGAAACCCTAAACTGGAGATGATTTTTTATGACTAATATGATGGAAACAGCACAGAATCAGCTGCGTGAAATGCTGATGCAAGCACTCGGCCGCCTGACGGCTGAAAAGAAAATTCCGGCTGAACCTATTCCGGCTTTTCGGATTGAAGTGCCTGCTGATAAATCTTATGGAGATTTTGCTTCTAATATTGCAATGTCATCCGCCAAAGCACTGCACATGTCTCCCCGAAAAATTGCAGAACTGCTCACAGATGCATTAGATTTCAGCGGATCTTATTTTGAACGTTCTGAAATTGCAGGGCCTGGATTTATGAATTTCTTCCTTTGCAAAAGCTGGTTTTCTGATACAATCGGGGCAATTCTGAATGAACAGGAGAATTATGGCAAATCTGATGATGCAAAAGGAAAACGTGCTCTTGTTGAATTTGTATCAGCCAATCCTACTGGGCCTATGCATGTGGGAAATGCAAGAGGTGCGGCTTTGGGAGATGGAATTGCCTCTCTTCTGGAATGGACAGGCTGGCACACAGAACGGGAATTTTATATCAATGATGCCGGCAATCAGATTGAAAAATTTGCTACATCTCTGGAAGTACGTTATTTACAAAAATGTGGTCAGGATATTGCGCTTCCGGAAGATGCTTATCAGGGGGCAGATATTACTGCCCATGCAGAAAATTTCTATGCAGAATATCAGGACAAGTATGTGAATGCAGATAGTCAATCCCGTCGGGATGCGCTTGTCGCCTATGCATTGCCGAAAAATATTGCCGGGCTGGAAAGAGATCTGAAAAGCTATCGAGTAGAATATGACACATGGTTCAGTGAAAGCACACTACATAAAAATGGTGCTGTTATGGAAGTGGTCAAACAGCTTACAGATAAGGGTTATACTTATGAACAGGATGGCGCAGTATGGTTCAAAGCAGAACAATTCGGCGCAGATAAAGATTTTGTATTAGTCCGTGCAAATGGCATTCCGACTTATATCGTTCCGGATATTGCATATCATTGTGATAAACTTGTCACTAGAAATTTTGATAAAGCAATTAATGTTCTTGGTGCGGATCATCATGGCTATGTTCCCCGGCTGAAAGCTGCCCTCAAAGCACTTGATGTAGATACAGCAAAGCTTGATGTTGTCCTGATGCAGATGGTTAAGCTGATGCGTGACGGCAAGCCGGCTAAACAGTCTAAAAGAAGTGGGAAAGCAATTGGATTAGTCACACTGCTGGAAGATATTCCGCTGGATGCGGCAAGATTTTTCTTTAATATGCGGGAGGCAAATTCTCATTTTGAATTTGATCTGGATCTTGCTGTAAAACAGTCTTCTGATAATCCAGTTTATTATGTGCAGTATGCAAATGCCAGAATTTGCAGTATTATCAGAACGCTAAAAGAAGAAAATCTTTATCTGGAAGGAACGCCTTTGAAAGATCTTCCTGTTCCGGAAACACTGGCAGAAATTGAATTAATCCGTTATCTGGCGGCTTTTCCGTCTGAAATTTCAGCTGCTGCCAAGATTTATGACCCGTCAAGAATCACAAAATATGCTGTAGAACTGGCTACTTTGTATCATAAATTTTATGATACATGCAGTGTCAAAAATGCCGAAACGCCGGAACTTCGGGAATTCAGAACAGATCTTTGCAGAGCGGTCAGCCAAGTGCTGAAAAATGCGATGCAGATTTTAAAAGTAAGCTGTCCGGAAAGCATGACCCGCAGTGATAAACAGGATGCCTGATTTCTTTTGAAAAATTACGGAACGGTTACAAATAAAAATAAATTTTTGTGACGAATATACAAATGCATGGAAAAATTTTTGATGTTTTCACTAAAATAAATAAAAATTTAATACTTTGTTCATATCATGTTCATATTTTTATGATACAATCTGTAATATGAAAATCAAAATCACATCAAGATGAAAAAAATATTCAAAACAGAAAGGAAATCAGCCTATGTCCAACAGATTATTTCAGGGACTTGTTCATCAGATGCGTGATACTATGGATGCCACTATTGGCGTAGTTGACGAAAATGCAACCATTATTGCCTGTAGTGACCTGGCAAAAGTAGGAACAACAAATGAATTTGTTTCTCTTGATTTAAGCGACTCGCATGATATTTTTATCCGGGATGGCTATACTTACAAGCCGTTTGGCTCACGAACCAAACCCGATTATGCTGTGTTCGTTGAGGGCACAGATGATACTGCTTCTAAATATGCAAGCATCCTGTCAATCACGCTTTCTAATATTAAACAGTATTATGACGAAAAATATGACCGGAATAATTTTATTAAAAACGTCGTTCTGGATAATGTCCTTCCTGGTGATATTGTTATTAAGGCAAGAGAACTCCATTTTAACGCAGAAATCAGCCGGGTTGTGCTTCTGATTCGTATTGTGTCTTCTAATGATATTTCCGCTTATGATGTTATTCAAAATCTATTTCCTGATAAAAATAAAGATTTTGTGTTTAATATTACAGAATCAGATATTGTTCTTGTCAAAGAAATCAAAAACGGTGTTGATTCGAAAGATCTGGAAAAGCTGGCTCGTTCTATTGCAGATACCCTCAGCAGTGAATTTTATACAAGGGTCAATGTTGGAATCGGAACGGCTGTTACCAGCGTGAAAGATCTTGCCAAATCATTCAAAGAAGCACAGACCGCTCTGGAAGTAGGAAAAGTATTTGATACAGACAAGATCATTGTCAGCTATGATAATCTGGGGATCGCCCGTTTGATCTATCATCTGCCGACAACTCTGTGTGAAACTTTCCTGCATGAAGTTTTCAAACGTGGAAGTATTGAATCTCTGGATCATGAAACACTGTTTACGATTCAAAGATTTTTTGAAAATAATTTGAACGTTTCTGAAACTTCCAGAAAATTATTTGTACACCGCAACACACTTGTCTACAGACTGGAAAAAATCAAGAAACTGACAGGGCTCGACCTGAGAGAGTTTGATCATGCAATTATTTTCAAGATTGCGCTGATGGTCAAGAAATATCTTCAGGCCAACCCGACAAAATTCTGATTTTACCCGAAAATGCGTTTCTTTGCCTGATGTCCGGGGGAATGCCGGGATCAGGCAAAAACTTTGCCCGCAGAGCCAGAAAGAAAGGGTGTGTTCCGGTTCTATGGTAGAATTAAAAGATGTCTCTGTAAAATATTCCAATGGCGTGGATGCATTGGATCATGTCAGCCTGAAAATCAATGATGGTGATTTTGCTTTTGTTGTGGGGGCATCTGGTGCAGGAAAAAGCACGTTGATTAAATTATTACTCAAGGAAATTGATGCTACCAGCGGAAAAATCATAGTCAACGGCTATCAGCTGAATACACTGAAAAAAAAGGAAATCCCGGCTCTTCGCCGTACAATCGGAATTGTATTTCAGGATTTTCGGCTGATTTCTTCTATGACAGTTTATGATAATATTGCATTTGTACTCCGTGTGACAGATGCGCCCGTTCCGCATATTAAAAAGCGTGTGCCTTATGTGATGAATCTGGTGGGGCTTCAAGAAAAAGCAAAATCGTATCCCGATGAGCTTTCAGGGGGAGAAATGCAAAGAGTGGCCATTGCACGGGCACTTGTCAATGATCCGCAATTGCTGATTGCCGATGAACCAACAGGCAATATTGACCCGGAACTGTCCTATGAAATTGTAGAGCTTTTAAAAAGCATTAATATGCAGGGAACAACTGTCATGATGGTAACACATGAGCATGAACTGGTAAGGCGGTTCGGCGGCAGAATTATTAATATTACAGCTGGTCAGATTGCTTTTGATGAAATCATGGAGGGAACGGACAATGAAATTTAGCAGTATCCGGTATCTGACAGAACAGGGTGTTGAGAACATATGGAAAAATCGCATGATGTCATTCGCTTCTTTCTGTGTGCTTCTGGTTTCACTGGTGCTTGTGGGAATTTCAATATTAGCATGGCAGAATGTTAGCTCTATGATAGGAAATGTAGAATCTAAAAATGAAGTTATTGTTTATCTGAATGATAATACAGATCAGGAAAATCTGAATCGGATCGAGGGGATTCTCCGGAATCTTCCAAATATTGCTTCTCTGGATTTTTATTCAAAAGAAGAAGCTTATCTTGCATTAAAAAATCGCATGTCTGACTATGATGTTTTATTTGAATCTCTGGGGGATGATAATCCTCTTGTTGATTCTTTCCGGATTCAGATTGAAGATATTTCACAGATGAGCAAAACTATTTCACAAATGGAATCTATTGACGGCATTATGAATATCAGTGCGCCTTATGAATTTGTCAGCTTTCTGACACAGTTAAGAACGGTTTTGACATGGGTGATGACTGCTTTAATTTTCGCAATGCTGATTGTATCAGCCGTTATTATTTCCAATACGACAAAAACAAGTGTTTATTCCCGCCGGGAAGAAATCCGGATTATGAAATATGTCGGCGCAACAAATGCCTTTATTCGAGTGCCCTTCTTCATAGAAGGCATGATTACAGGCTTTTTTGCCGGATGTGGTGCGCTTCTGATTACATGGCTTGTTTATGATACAGTCATGAATATTTTAGAGAATCAAGCCACTTTGTTGAATATTATCGGTGTTGGGAGTCTAGTGACGTTTCAGCAGATTTATCTTCCCATGACACTTTCTTATCTTTTTGGGGGTGCGCTGATCGGTGCGGCCGGCAGTGCATTCAGTACGGAAAAATATATTGACGCATGAATTATTTTAATCATAAGGAGCGTGAAATTCTGCATATTGCAGATGATATATGATGCATCAGTTTATATTAAAAAAAGCTCTCGCAATCAGTCTGGCAATCCTGACATTGACAATTGCTGTTCAGTCTCATGATATGACAAAAGCAATAGAATCTACTGCAACAATTGCAGATCTGGAAGCCAGAAAACAGGAAAATAACCGCAAAATTCAGGAATATGAAAACCAGCTGAAAGGCTTTGCCGAAAATCAAAAACAAGCTGCTGCTTATCAAGCAACTTTGCAAAATAAAATTGATACTCTTCAGAATAATATGCAGATCATGGATACAGAATTAGAAAATCTTAAAAAAAATATTTATCTTCTGAATCTGGATATTACCAATCTGGAGCTTGAAATTTCTGATCAGGAAATCAGAATTGAAAAAGGACTAGAAGATTTTAAGCTTCGTCTGAGAGCCATGTATATCAATGGCAATGACAGCCTGATTTCTGCGCTTGTGGGCGCAACAGATTTCTATGATCTGCTATCTAAATATGAATTAATCTCCTGCATCGCCCGGCATGATGATGCGCTTGTGACAAATTTAAAAACAGAGCTGGAAGCTTATCATGCTAATCTGGATACGCTTGAAATGCAGAAGCAGGAACAGGAACAGGCACAGGCAGAAAAACAGGCTTTGCAGAAAGAAATGAAAGATTCTATGAATGATCTTCGTTTTGCTTATGCAGATTCTCAAGCAGAACAGGAACGGCTTGCCGCTGAACAAGATGCCGCTGATAAAAATATCAATCAGTTGAAAGCAGATAATCAGCTTGCGGATCAGGCAGAGGCAGAAATCCGTGAACAAATCCGCCGTGCAGAAGAAGCACGGAAAAAAGAAACTACTGTCACGACTGTGAAAACAACCATCAGCACCACTGTCACCACAAAAGCAGCTGTTACATCAGCAGAAACTACATATACGTCCAAAATCACCACTGCATCAGAAATTTCTTCACAAACAACGGCCGAAACACAGCCAGATCTGTCCACTGCGCCGGAAACGATACCCACAGATGCGATCACAAGCCTTATAACCACAACAACCACTACTACCACAACAACAGAACCAGCCCCCCCGGAAACTGCTCCGGAAATGCCTGCTACACAGCCACCGACAGAAATTCCTCAAGTTACAGATGATTATGATGCTTCTGCTTTCGGATGGCCTTGCCCTGGCTATTATTATATCTCCAGCGGCTTCGGCACACGCTGGGGGACTACCCATAAAGGCATTGACATCGCTCAAAATGCTGGCGCAGATGCAGTTGCTTCCCGTGCAGGAAAAGTGATCAAAATCAATACTTCCTGTACACATAATTATGGAAAAAGTAAAAACTGCTGCGGCAATGGTTATGGAAACTATGTTCTGATTGATCATGAAGATGGTACTTATTCCACAATGTATGCCCATTTGCAGACGGTACTTGTCTCTGTCGGGGATTATGTTGAAAAAGGCCAGACTGTTGGCTATGTCGGCACAACAGGCTGGTCTACAGGTTATCATCTGCATTTTGAAATCCGGAAAAATGGGACAGCTGTTAATCCAAGCAATTACCTGAATTATTAATGTCAATTAAGGACAGGCGTTTGTCTGTCCCTTATTATTTCAGAAAGGAGCTATGATTTTGTGAAGAAAATCAATTTGCTGACATCCGCAGGGATTACGGCACTGCTCTGTGCCGTTACATTTACAGGTACAGTTTTTTTTATGCAGCATCAATTTCGGAAAACAGAATCAAAATTTCAGCGTTTGCAGGATCTTGATAATTATATTCAGAAAAATTTCTATACTTATCCGGATGAAACTGCCTTGATGGATAGTATGCTGAAAGGCTATGTTGAAGGGCTGAATGATCGTTATTCCCAGTATCTGACGGCGGAAGAATATGACGCACTCATGACAAAAGAATCAGGCCGATCTGTTGGGATCGGCGTGACAGTATTCCAGAATGAAGCAGGATTCCCGGAAATCATGGAAGTACAGGAAAATTCACCGGCAGAAGAAGCCGGCCTTGCAAATGGTGATATTATTATTGCCGCAGATGCGCAGAATGTTTCTGATATTGGCTATCTCGAAGCAATTAATAAAATTCGTGGTGAAGAGGGAACTTCCGTCAATCTACGGATCAAACGGCAGGATGATTCCGAACAGGATTTTACAATCATTCGTCGAACGTTTGATCTTGTCACCGTGCAGAGCGAAATGCTGGAAAATCATATTGGCTATTTAAAAATCACTAGTTTTCGGGAAAATACAGCTGATCAGTTTGATAAAAAGCTCAATGCGCTTTTGAATCAGGGGGCGGATGCCTTGATTTTTGATGTTAGAGATAATGGCGGCGGCTTGCTGTCAGCACTTGAAAAAATGCTTGATCCGCTGCTTCCGGAAGGAGAAATTGCAACAGCTGCCTATCATGGAGGAGTAACAGAAACTATCATGACTTCTGATTCTAATGAATTAGTGATGCCGATGGCCGTTCTGGTAAATGGAAATTCTGCCAGCGCAGCGGAATTATTTTCAGCATCATTGCGGGATTTCCGTCAGGCCAAGCTTGTCGGAACGCAGACTTTTGGGAAAGGTGTCATGCAGGTGACGACAAGAATGCCTGACGGAGGCGGATTGACATTAACCGTTGCTACTTATCAAACCTCCGTATCAGAATGCTATCACGGTATAGGCCTGACCCCGGATTTGATTATAGAAGATACCGGAGATGGTACAGATCCTCAGTTAAATGCCGCCATTGCTTTATTTTCGTGATAGTATTATAATCACTACGCTTCTAGGTGCTAATGAGAATGTATTCTGCTGCCGTCCGATCATCTGATTGCAATCCTGATTTTTCTGATAGGGAATATCTGTATAAAATGCAACTGACCAATCCCAGCCAGCCGGAAGATCCGGAAGCTGTACAGATTGCTGTTCCCAATGTGCATTTATGCCCAGAAAAACAATATCATCTTCCTGTTTTTGATTTTTTCCGGAAAACATGATGCCAATTACTCTAGTATCATCCTGAAAATTCTGATTCCAGGCTTTGGAATTATGAATGCTCATGCATGGAAAATTCATAGAACAGGGGGCTGTATCATGCCGGATGATAGGATGCTCATGCCGGAATGCTGCCAAGGCCGAAACAAATTCCGTGACTTCACCAAACTGTTCCATTCTTGACCAATCCAGCCAAGAAGTTATATTATCCTGACAATAAGGATTATTATTTCCAAACTGGGTATTACAGAATTCATCCCCGGCCGGGAACATCAGTGCGCCCCGGCTGCAAAATAGCACAGCAAATGCATTCTTGATCATGCGGATTCTTAGATTTCGGATTTCTGTTTTTTCTGTCTCTCCTTCTTCGCCGCAATTCCAGGAATTATTATAATTTTCGCCATCTGTATTATCCCATCCATTTTTTTCATTATGTTTCTGATTATAGCTATATAAATCATAGAGTGTAAACCCATCATGACAGGTCATGAAATTAACAGAAGCATTCTGCCCACGAACAGCAGGGGGATATAAATCCGCTGAGCCCATAATTCTTTGTGCGGCACTCCATGCCTTTCCGCTGTCGCCTTTCAGGAAACAGCGCAGATCATCCCGGTATTTTCCATTCCATTCCGCCCATCTCTGCCATGAGGGGAAACTCCCGACCTGATAAAGCCCCCCTGCATCCCATGCCTCAGCAATGAGTTTGACTTTGCTCAAAATTGGATCATAAGCAAGATTTTTCAGGAGCGGCGGATCATTCATAGGCGTACCGTCTTCATTTCGTCCCAGAATAGAAGCCAGATCAAACCGAAAGCCATCTACTCTATAAGAGATCACCCAATAACGCAGACAATCTAAAATAAATTCCTGTACTACAGGATGATTGCAGTTTACCGTATTACCACAGCCACTGAAATTAAAATAATGTCCGTCAGGTGTCAGCATATAAAATATTTTATTATCAATGCCCTTGAATGAGAAAATTTTCCCGTTTTCATCGCCCTCTGATGTATGATTAAATACTACATCCAGAAAGACTTGAATATTATTTTCATTGCATGTTTTGATCAATGTCCGGAGTTCATCGCCTTCATGATTATATTCTGACACAGATGCATAGCTTGTATTTGGTGCGAAAAAGCAGGTTGTGCTGTATCCCCAATAATTCAAAAGCTTTTCACCATTGATTTCTCTCATGCCATCTGTTTCATCAAATTCAAATACTGGCATTAATTCTATCGCATTGATTCCCAATTTTTTCAGATAGGGAATTTTTTCGATCACACCGGCAAATGTACCCGGATACTTGACACCAGATGAACTGGATTTTGTAAATCCCCGGACATGCAATTCATAAATAATTAAATCCTGAAAAGGGATTTCCGGCTGCTGAAAACTGCCCCAGTCAAATTTATCCGCACAGATCCGGCCATGATAATCTTTTCCGACTCGCTGCCCCCAGATGCTTTGACCTGTAACAGCCCTTGCATAAGGATCAAGCAGATTTTTTTCTTTATCAAATAAAAGCCCCTTTTGAGGATTATAATCCCCATCAAGGCGGTAACAGTATTCTGTTTCATAAATATCAATGCCAAAAATCATAATAGACCAAGTATCTCCGATTCTGTAAGAATCAGGAATAGGAATTACCGCATAAGGAATATCTTGCTTCCGGCGGAATAATACAACAGAACATGCTTTTGCTCCAGAAGAATGAATTGTAAAATTGACAGCCTGACCGAGGGGATTTGCGCCTTTCAGATCATACAAGCCAGGCCTGACGGGAAAACCAAAGATTTCTTCAATAGGATGATAGTGATTTTCAGTATTCATAAACATAATGCCCCTTTCTGGATGACTTGTTTATATTATATCACAAATTAACAAAAAAGTCAATCAAATTATGAAAATAATATAAAACATTCACATGCTTTCAAATCTGATACAGATCAGGCAGACATATTTACTAAAAATTGCTTTGCATATTTATAAAAATATAGTAAAATAATAAAAAGTATTGACAAAAGCAGATAAATGTGTTATAATATACTTGTTATCATACGAAAACTAAACCGATAACAATGTATTACTGGCAGGGGGCGGCGCAAAAATGAAAATAAAAAATAAGAAGCTTATAGTGATCTGCACGGGAATTTATGATGCATTATATTCCAAAGCAGACACGCTAAAACAGGAATTTTCTTAATCATGTCCCTTGAAATTGAAAATGGTGTTCTGAAATCATGCAGGCGTGATCCTTCTTTTGTTTGTCTCCCTCCGTCAGTCAAAATTATCGGGAAAAATGCCTTTCAGAATCATACAAATTTAAAATCTATCCTCCTCCCTGATACAATCAAAGAGATTCGGGAACAAGCCTTTGCAGGATGCAAAAATCTAAAATATATCATGTTCTCCAGAAAATTGGAACGGATTGGATATAAAGCCTTTGCAGACTGCCGCAATCTAAAACAGATTTTGCTGCCAAAACATGTGACTGTAATTTCTGCCTATGCCTTCAGCGGCTGTGAAAAACTGTCAGAAATCCGGTTGCCTTCTGGTTTGGTACGGATCGGAGATTCTGCTTTTCTTCATACACCTTGGCTTGAAACACAAATGAAGCATCATGAATTTGTGATCTTTAATAGAATCCTGATTGCCTGCCGTGCGGAGGGGGATGTGATCATCCCGGATGAAGTAGAATATATTGCCGATGGTGCATTTGAAGACTGCAAAAATCTCCGAAGTGTTGCATTTCCGGATGGTGTCCTGCATTCGGGAACATTGTTTTCCAATGCCAGCAATCAACCAGAAACCATTTCACTTTATGGCATCCGCCTTTCTTGGAATAGAATCCGTGATATGCGGCCTTCTCGCATTTTTAGAGTCATGGAAGAACGAAATTTTATTTCTCAGGGTTGTTATGATGGGAAATATGTCTATCTTCCTCCTTATCGTGCAGATGATGGATATCTGATCTGGCGGCTGTTCTGTCATCATCAGGAAGATCCGGAATTGAAAGGCTATATCCGCCAATATTTCATAGAATCATTTCAATATCTAATGGAAGAAAATAATATCAGTATGCTGGAACAACTCTTGAAAGAAGAAAGCTTTGTCACGGCAGATAATATTGATCGTCTGATTCAGACAGCCATTGAACAAAAGCATTATGAAATTCAGATTCTTCTGATGGATTATAAAGCCAAGCATATCAGCGCACAGACCACAGCGGAAATTATCCGGAATAAATTTTATCTCTGAATGCAGGGAAATCTGATCATGAAAACACTGCCTTTTCCGAGCTGACTTCTGACATGAATCTCTCCGCCTGTGATGGCAATAATCCGCCGGACAAGTGCCAGCCCCAGGCCGTTCCCCTGCATCGCATGGGATGTATCTCCCTGATAAAATTTATCAAAAATATGCTTCTGTGTTTCATCATCCATTCCACAGCCAGTATCTTTAATTTCCACGACTGCCTGCGATGCTTCCCGGTACAGTCTGACAGATACTGTCCCCCCAGATTCTGTGAATTTCAGTGCATTAGAATATAAATTATTCCATACTAAATTTAATAATTCAGCATCCGCTTGAATATTGATTTCATCATCAAAATCAATTTCAAGGCGGATGTTTTTCTTTTCCCATAAATCTTCAAACACAAGCAGACATTCACAAAGCTGTTCACTCAGATTATAATTTTTTATTTCTGGATAAATTTTTTGATTTTCCAGCTTATTTAATTTAAGAATATTCGTCACAAGTTCTGATAGCCTTCCAGAGGCTTGATTGATCGCTGTGATATATTCTATTTTCTCTTGTTCTGTCAGATCTGAATTTTGCAGCATGGTGCTATAATTCCGGATCACACTCAAAGGCGTTTTGATTTCATGTGAAACATTAGAAATAAAATCGGTTCTTAGCGTTTCCACGCCAGACAATTCCTGTGTCATCAAATTAATATGCCGAATAATCGGATTAAATTCATTATAGCCTGTCAATGTATGAATCTCCGGGATTCTGACTGAAAAATCTCCTTTTGTAATTCTGTCAAGACTTTCTGTAATCTGATCAACTGGCTTTTGAACAGTGATTTTCCGGCGGAATCCGTCAAGTATCCAGAACAGAAATGTCAGAAAAAAAGTATTTCCAAGAATATAATACCAGTTATGTTTGATTTCATCAATATCAAAATGCATGGTACTCAGAAGCAGAATAAAAGAACAAGTCACCGTAAAAGATACCAGCAGGAAAAAAATAATATATCGCTTGAAATTCCAAGCTTTTCTTTCTTTTTTATCAATCACATCACTGTTCATTTCAGCACCGCCTTATATCCCAGCCCATGCACGGTAACAATTTCAAAATCTTCACAAGCAGAAAATTTATCTCTCAGCTTGGTAATATAAACATCTACTGCCCGAAGGCTGGAATTGCTTTCCATGTTCCAGAATTCATCCATCAGCTGTGAACGTGTAAATGTCTTTTTCGGATAAGATAATAGCTTGAATAATAAATTAAATTCTCTTGCCGTAAGCGGAATTTCTTCCCCATTGAGCAAAGCCGTTCGTTCATCAAAATCAAGCACCAGACCGCCGATTGTTAATCTTTTATCCCGTGAAATCTTAGAACGCCGGAGCAGTGCGCCGATTTTTAAAACCAATTCTTCCAGATCTACAGGCTTGACAAGATAATCATCAATGCCGATCTGATAGCCTTTCTTTTTTGCATTAAAATCATCTCTTGCGGTCATGAATAAAATAGGAATTTCCTGATTTAATTCCCGCACAGTCTGTGCAAATTCAAATCCATCAATTCCGGGCATCATAATATCAGAAATAATCAAATCAAATAGATTATGATACATACTGTTATAAGCATCATTTGCATTTAAACATCCTTCTGCATGATAACCATTCTGAGACAGATAGGCACATACCGTTTTATTTAATTCTTTATCATCCTCAACGACTAATATTCGAAACATGCGGATCACCTCTTTGCTATTATTATAACATATCCCAGATGAAAAAGCAACAGCAGACAGGAAAAACTGTCTGCTGTTATTGATCAGCTTATGCTGTAGGGAACTCTGTTATCTGTCCGAGCAGGAATTTTTGAATTAATATCAGATCGGCGACTGTTACGGCCTTATCTTCATTCACATCTGCGGCAAGTTCCGCCTTTGCGGAGGAAAATTCATTCAGTAAACCCTGCTTTGCAGTGATCAGATCATAAATATTAATTTTTCCATCTGCGGTGACATCTGCTTTCCGCCATGTCACAGCAGGAGGTGCATCCGGGAGAATGCCTTCTTTTGCGCCAATGGCTTCATCAATATAGAAATTTCCTGAACCTTCTGCGGTTTCTATATATAATACAAGATTCTCTGCATTTTCAGGAATTGTAAAACTTGGATTTGATAGCTGGATATAATTCCCTCTGATGGCTTCACCAGATGCAATATTTGCATATTTTGTATTTCCTTCTGCATCTGTATACTGAAGGGAAAGTTTCATCATCTGCCGGGGTGCGCCATCAAGATAGATTGCATCTATGCTGAATGCATAATTTTTTCCGGGCTGGAATACAGAAGCATCCAGTGTTTTCTGTGCGCCATTCCAAGCTTTTTCCCGATTCTGCACCAACAGGGCATTGATTCCCTGATAAGGGGTTCTGCCGCTGAGGGTCAACTCTGCTGTGCCGTGAGCTGTCCATCCATCAGCACCATCTTCAAAAGCATCATGAAAGAAATAACCATTTTCATCTGTTGTGGGTTCTTTTGGCTCTGTAGGGATCACATCGCCCTCCAGAGTAACGATAAACGTCGAAACACTTTTTGCGGGGAGCTGAGCCCAGAAACTATTTTCAGAAGCTTCCAGATCTGCCGTATAGGCAAGATTTTCATTTTCTGCTGTCCGATAACGATCAACATCTGTGATCTGTGCATCAATGGCAAACTGCTGGGCATAGCCTTCTGTACTTTTATTGACGGCTACAATTTCGATCTGTGAATCACTATGTTTATAGGCAGAAATATACACATCCTGCGCTGGTTGTTCTGTTGCATCAATGCGGACATCTCCGGGGCGGACAAATTTAGAATATTGTGCCATGCAGTAACCACGCTTTGAAATTGCACCACTTTCCTTCATAGGCCCATAACTGCGGCGGATATACCACCACACATAAGCATTCATATTTCCGACAACAAGGCCATTATGAATATTTTCAGCAACTTCAACTGCTTCCGGCCAAGTATCAGCATCAGAAGAGCTATTTGGAACATAGACCTCTGTCATAAACAATTCTCTGGGATCATTTTCCAGCACGGGGAAATCCATATTATTCCGGCTTGTACCATAAAAATGTGTTCCAAAAATAGCAGTATTGGCATTTGCTTTTGCATTATTCAAAATAGCGTTGTAATAGCTTTTATTATAAGAAAAGCTTTCTGGTGACATCACAGGGCAGTCAATTTTATCAGCATAATTAGCCAGAAAATCAACACATTCTTCTTCTGTCATCCAAGTCCAATCTTCTCCATAATCCGGTTCATTCTGGATGGAAATAGAATACAGTTCGACACCATTATCTCGCATATAATGCACAAAATCATTCAGATGCTGGGCATATTCTGCATATTTATCATGTCGCAGACGCTGTTGATTTTCCTGTGTCATGGTTTTGCCATCCCAGGTGGTATATGTCCGTGTAAATTTTTCCGTCATAGAAGCGGGCGGATTCCATGGTGTAGCAAAGACAATTCCGCCATGTTCCTGAACATATTTTGCTGTTTCCAGAGCTTTATACCACTGATTTTTATCATCATTGACATAAACCCGAACAATTGACAATCCCAGATCATTCTCATCATTGCCGAAAGCGGTCTTTCTCTGTGCATCTGAAAGATCTGCGCCAGTCCATTCCGGATGATTCATTCCGCCGAAGCCCTTAATTGTCTGATAAGTTTTTGTAATATCTATATTACAGACATCTGCGGCGGAGACATTCACAGGAACAACCGGAAGCATGGAGCAGAGCATTGCACTTGAAAGTACTGCTGCCAGTGATTTCCTGAAATTCATAAAAATTCCTCCCATGTGTGAAATAATTTAAGTATATTATATATGAAACTAGGAAAGAAATCAAGCGTTTTAATGATAAATATTTTGGGAAAGCATTGATTTCAGCAGTCTGCACAAAGAAAAGACAATATTTATTATTTCTCCGTCATATTTCATAAATTTCTAATCAATTTTTCCCGGAAGCCACTCAATCTGATATCAGAAAGGCCAAAATCCATTTCTTTGTAATTCCATGCACAGCGGCCAATCCCATGTTTTTCAAATACACTATGAATCATGCAGAACCATTTTATAGCATCTTCTGGAGGTACTCTGTCAATCACGCCATATTCGCCGCAATATAAAACAGTATGATGTTTTTTTGCTTTTTCGATCGCAGAAGCAAATAATTGTTCAAAAAAATGTTCTGTGATATTGCTTTCCGCAAAGCTGAAATGCTCTTCAGGATTGATTGCTGCTGTCCAATATGCGCCCTGATGGGTAAATTTCAACGGTTCATAGCAATGCATATTATAAATCACTTTATCATCATAAGGGGCATTGAGATCTTTAACTGTCTTAGGGCTGTTATTATCCCAGCTCCCCACAAAAATCAGTGTATCGGGAGCAATTCTGCGAATTCTTTGAATGCATGTATGTGCAATTCTATTCCAGGCTGGAAGATAAGATTTATCTGTCACTTCATTTAGTAATTCAAAAGCAATATGTTCATTCTGTCCATACGACTTGGCAAAGCGTTCCCATAACTGATAAAATTTTTCCTGATAAATTTCACTTTCAAAAAAGCCATATTCATGTTCACCATAAGTATCAAAAGAAAACCCGGCTGTTTTATGCAGATCAAGAATAATATTCAAGCCATACTTCCGGCAAGTGGAAATTGCTTTATCAATCCGATCGAAACCGGTAGACTGTTCCAGAACATTATAATCTATCGGGATTCTAACATGATCCGCACCCCATGCAGCAATTTTAGAAATATCTTCTTCTGTGATGAAATAATCCATTCTTTCGGGACTGTAATCACACTGAGAAAACCAGCCTCCGAGATTAATGCCTTTATAAAAACCCTTTTGTTTCAGATTCAGCATAACAATCACTCCTTGCTTTATTGTTATTATCATAGCATGATTTTACAAAAAAATATAGCAGTTTCATGATAATTATAGTACTTTTTTTACAGGAATACTTGCATTAAAAAAAACCTCGCCCCTACAGGCGAGGAAATCATATTATTTCTTATGCTGATCCAGAAGACGCTTTTTCAGCCCTTTCAAAATTTGCTCCCGTGCCTTGATGGCGGTTTCCTTATCAACCGGCTTGATATCTGCCAATGGGTAGGGAATGCCTAATTCTTCATATTTGCGCTTGCCCATATCATGATAGGGAAGCACATCCACAGCTTTGATTGTCTTTAATCCGCCTATGAAATAGCCAAGTTTAAATTGTTCTTCTTCATGATCTGTCCATCCCGGAACAATGACATGTCTGATCCAGATCGGAATTTTTCTTTCACTGATATGTTCTGCAAAAGCTAAAATATTTCGATTTGAATGCCCTGTCAGCAATTTATGCTGTTCATCATCAATATGCTTAATATCCAGCATGACAAGATCTGTCACATCCAGTAATCTATCTGTTTTTTCAGGACATTCTGGTGTATAGCAAATTCCGGAAGTATCCAGACAAGTATGAATTTTTTTTTGTTTTGCGAGTGTAAATAATTCTGTCAAAAAATCCATCTGGAGCATTGGCTCTCCTCCGGTGGCAGTAATACCGCCATTGGTATAGAAATCTTTATTTCGCTCATAATGATAAATCAATTCTTCCGGTGTCATAAGCATATTTTTCCCTGCTTCCCAAGTATCTGGATTATGACAATAAAGACAGCGCATCGGACAGCCTTGAAAAAAAATAACAAATCGCACCCCTGGGCCGTCTACTGTTCCGAAAGAATCCGTTGAATGAATATAACCTTGCATAAAATCACCTCGTTATTAATAGCAAAACAGCCCGGCCATAGCCGGGCGTTCTGTGTGTCATAAGGATCATTCAGATTTTGTCATGAAATGTTCTTGAAATAACATCATCCTGCTGTTCTTTTGTCAGCTTGATAAAGTTCACAGCATAGCCGGAAACCCGGATCGTGAGCTGTGGATAATTTTCCGGGTGCTTCTGTGCATCAAGCAGAGTTTCTCTTGTGAATACATTCACATTCAGATGATGGCCGCCTTTTTTTACATAGCCGTCAAGCATTTCTACAAGATTGTCAACCTGCTGATCATTCTGTACTTCAGGCATGAAAAAACCTCCTTATAAAATTTTTCAAAGTTCCCCGTCATCAGACTCTTCTGATTCTTCATCTTTCTGAAAATCGGGGTCTTCTTCATCAAAATTGGGAATGGCGCATGCACCAAGTTTCCCGGAGCAGTCAGTACTATTGATTGTCCGGACTTTGGTTTCATCACCAATATCAAGATTGATATGCTGGCTGCCGGATGCAACAAGGGCATCCAACAGTGCAGCCAGTTCATCAGCCTGCTGATTTTCATCAGCCTGAGGATTAATCTTCATTGGCCTCATTCAGAGCCTCCTGCTCCAGTCTGTCAATATCGAGATCACCAGCAAAGATTCTGGTATTTTTGCCGAGGGCATCCGGAATGATAGAGAATGTGTTAGAAATACCATCCTGAGCATGACGGAATGGAAGCTTTGCAACAGAACTCAGGGAAGCAATTGCGCCGTGGCTGTCTCTGCCATGCATCGGATTTGCACCGGGAGCAAGCGGAACGCCCTGTTTTCTGCCGTCCGGTGTGTTACCGGTCTTCTTGCCATATACGACATTGGACGTAATTGTAAGAATTGACATTGTTGGAACGCCATCTCTATAGGTATGATGCTTTCTGATCTTATCCATGAAAGCCCTTACAATATTGACAGCAATCTGATCTACTCTATCATCATCATTTCCATATTTCGGGAAATCGCCTTCTACTTCATAATCCACAACAACATTTTTAGCCACATCAATCACATTGCCAGCTTTATCTTTGATTTCAATATCTTTGCGGATGCATTTTACTTTTGCATATTTAATTGCACTCAGGGAGTCAGCAACAACAGACAGGCCAGCAATACCAGTTGCAAAATATCTCTTCACATCACGATCATGCAAAGCCATCTGAATACGCTCATAACTATATTTATCATGCATAAAATGAATTACATTCAGCGTATTGACATACAGACCGGCAAGCCATTCCATCATATCATCATATTTCTGCATCACATCATCATAATCCAGATAATCCCCTTCTACAGGTCTGTATTTAGGGCCTACCTGAACTCCCAGTCTTTCATCAACGCCGCCATTGATTGCATACAGCAGGCACTTGGCAAGATTTGCCCTTGCACCGAAGAACTGCATTTCTTTGCCTACTCTCATAGAAGAAACACAGCAGGCAATTGCATAATCATCACCATGTATGACTCTCATCATGTCATCGTTTTCATACTGGATAGAGCTGGAACGAATGGACATTTTAGCACAGAATCGCTTGAAATTAATCGGCAATCTGGTTGACCATAGAATTGTCATATTCGGTTCAGGAGCTGTTCCGAGATTATTCAGTGTATTCAGATACCGGAAAGAATTTTTAGTTACCATATGCTGACCATCTACAGAAACACCGCCAATAGATTCCGTTACCCAAGTAGGATCACCAGAGAACAGAGAATTATATTCTGGTGTTCTTGCGAACTTGACAAGACGCAGTTTCATAATAAAATGATCAATTAATTCCTGTGCTTCTGCTTCTGTGATCAATCCTTTTTCAAGATCACGCTGGATATAAATATCCAGGAATGTGGAAGTACGACCGAGGGACATTGCTGCACCATTCTGTTCCTTAACAGCAGCCAGATAACCAAAATACAGCCATTGTACAGCTTCCTGTGCATTCTTTGCAGGTCTAGAAATATCAAAGCCATAAATTTCACCGAGCTTCTTGAGATCTTTCAGCGCATTGATCTGCTCAGACAGTTCCTCACGGAGACGAATATTTTTAGAAGTCATTCTAACAAAATGTGTTGCTTTCTGATGTTCTTTATCTTCAATCAGCATATCAATACCATAGAGAGCAACTCTTCTATAATCTCCAATAATACGGCCTCTGCCATAAGCATCCGGCAGACCTGTCAGAATAGCGGCATGCCTTGCAAGCTTCATTTCAGGTGTATAGGCATCAAAAACGCCCTGATTGTGAGTTTTTCTATATTTTGTAAAAATCTCAACAACACTGGGATCTACTTCATAGCCATATTCTTTGCAAGCCTGCTGTGCCATACGAATACCGCCGAACGGCTGAAGAGAACGCTTAAAAGGCTTATCCGTCTGAAAGCCCACGATTTTTTCAAGATTCTGATTCAGGTAGCCAGGGCCATGAGAAGTAATTGTAGAAACAATTTTAGTATCCATATCCAGCACACCGCCGGCTTCACGTTCCTGACGGGAAAGATCCATTACCTGAGCCCAAAGCTGTTTTGTTGCTTCTGTAGGGCCTTCGAGAAATCTTTCATCTCCATCATAGGGAGTATAATTCTTGTGGATAAAATCCCGCACGTTCACGGAAGTATTGCTCCATCTGCCAGGCTCAAAGCCTTCCCATTCCGGCGCAAAGTTTTTGAACATAAATGACATCTTCCTTTCCAATCAATGCTTGTATATATTTCTTTACTATCTAATCATACTACTTTTTCAAAACTTTGTCAAGGTTTTGTCAATCCAGAGTATGTGATTTTTTTAACATTCGTAAAAAACAGCCAGAAATTTCACCATTTTGTGATCAAAATCAGGAATAATATCTTTTTGTCTATCGTTTCCATGGTTAACTTTATGAGTTACCTTTGGCTGACTGTTTTTAGTATACCAAAGAAACACAAGAAAATCAATCATTTTTCATGTCAGAATTATGAACAGATTTTTTTCCGGAAAAGTCTGCTAAAATCAGAAAATTCTGCATATATTCTAAAAAGAAAAGCATCACAAGGGGTGAATTTATGCAGCATCAGACCAGCGACAGAGCAGTTATGCTCGGAACGTATATTTTAGAACATCAGGCAACTGTCCGTGCGACAGCAAAACAATATGGCATTTCCAAAAGTACTGTACATATGGATGTAATAAAAGAGAACAGATTCTATCTATTTTTCTTTACAGAACAGGCCATGACAACATATCCTGCATCATTTACTGCTTTCCGGATCTCCATTTCATCAAGAACAGATTCAGAATATACTTCGGCTTTCTTAGTTTCATAGAAAACTCTGGCAAAGATGCCTTCTGATTGATTCAATGCATTAGCCAGCCGGATAGCACAATTTTCACAGGTCATGCCACCAATATCCAAAGAAATGCAGTAATGATAATTTGCAGAATGGCGATCTATAGGCCGATTTTGATGGATTGTTTCATGTTCTCCGCAGCATCCTCCGCCTTTTCTGAACTTCTTGATTGTAAATAATAAAGCAGAAAGTATAATACTAATTAATATTATGATCAAAATAAGATCCATGATTTACCTCTTATGACTGCATCCGGTACACCCTGAACAACATCCGGAACAGTCTTTTTTTTGCACTTTATTTAAAATAATTCTTCGTATTGCCAGAATCAACATCAAAGCAATTATAATAATTAATATCATATCTATCATTTTCATGCTAAATCCCCCTTACATCACGCCGGCCAGCATGCCTATTTGATATATCAGAAACGCCGCAAGCCATGCAACAAAACATTGCCATAATACGATACAAACAGCCCATTTTCCACCCATTTCACGCTTGATAGAAGCCACTGCCGCAACACAGGGAGTATATAACAACGAAAATACAAGCAGACAGACAGCCGAAAGCGTTGACAATGCCGCATTGACTCCCCCATCATTATTAAAAAGTACTTCTAAGACAGAAACAACACTTTCCTTTGCCATAAATCCAGAAATCAATGAGGTACAAATTCTCCAGTCTCCCAGCCCTACCGGCTTGAAAATAGGAACAAGAATGCCTGAAATCATCGCAAGAATGCTATTTTTTGCATCTTCCACCAGATTGAAATGAAAATCAAAACTTTGCAGAAACCAGACAACCACTGTAGCGATCAGAATCACAGAAAATGCTTTCTGTAAAAAATCTTTTGCCTTTTCCCATAAAAGCTGAATCACACTTTTTGCGCTTGGCATACGATAATTTGGCAATTCCATGACAAAGGGAACAGCTTCGCCTGTAAACAGTGTTTTCTTATAAATCAAAGCCGCAATGATCCCCAGCAGAATCCCCAGAAAATATAATCCTGTAATCATAAGCCAGCCATTTTCCGGGAAAAATGCTGCAACAAAAAATGAATAAATCGGCAGTTTTGCCGTACAGCTCATAAAAGGCGTTAATAATATTGTCATGCGTCTGTCACGCTCACTCGGAAGCGTACGAGTAGACATGACCGCCGGAACAGTACACCCAAACCCAATGAGCAAAGGAACGATGCTCCTTCCTGAAAGGCCGATTTTCCGAAGCAATTTATCCATGAAAAATGCCACTCTTGCAATATAGCCGCTGTCTTCCAGCAGAGAAAGAAAGAAAAACATTGTCACAATAATAGGCAAAAAGCTCAGTACACTGCCCACACCTTCAAAAATACCATCTACAATAAGACTATGAATTCCTTCATTGACATCTGCATTTGTCAAAGCGGTATCTACAAATCCTGTCAGTGCTTCTATTCCGCTGGCAAGCAGATCTTGAAAAAATGCACCAATTACATTAAATGTCAAAAAGAAAACAGCCGCCATCACTATGACAAATACCGGAATGGCTGTATATTTCCCCGTCAGAATCTTATCTATTTTCTGACTGCGAATATGTTCCTTGCTTTCATGCGGTTTTACAACGCATTCATGACAAATTTTTTCAATAAATCTAAAACGCATATCTGCAATCGCTGCGCTTCGGTCAAGACCACGTTCTTTTTCCATCTGCTGTGCAATATGCTCCAATGTTTCTTTTTCATTCTGATCCAGCATTAATTGATTTAATATCAGCTCATCGCCTTCGATCACTTTGCTTGCCGCAAATCGGACAGGAAGCCCCACAAGCTGGGCATGATCTTCAATCAGATGAATAACAGCATGTAAACAGCGATGCACTGCGCCGCCGTGATCATTTACATCACAGAAATCCAATCTTTGAGGGCGTTCCTGATAATGTGCAATATGCAGAGCATGATGGACAAGCTCATCAATTCCCTCATTCTTGGCGGCAGAGATCGGCACAACAGGAACACCAAGCATATTTTCCATTCTGTTGATATCCACTGTTCCGCCATTGCCCCGAAGTTCATCCATCATATTCAATGCAATCACAACAGGAATATTCATCTCTAATAACTGCATTGTCAGATATAAATTTCTTTCGATATTTGTCGCATCTATAATATTAATCATTGCTTTAGGTTTGTCATGCAAAACAAAATTACGGCTCACAAGCTCCTCGCTCGAATACGGAGACATGGAATAAATACCGGGAAGATCTGTAATAGATGTATGATTCTGCCCTTTGATTGCACCATCTTTCCGATCTACCGTCACACCGGGGAAATTTCCGACATGCTGATTTGCGCCTGTGAGCTGATTAAATAAAGTTGTCTTGCCGCAATTTTGATTTCCTACCAATGCAAAGCTTAATAATGTATCATCCGGGAGAGGGTTGCCGCTTCCTTTAGGATGATATTTTCCTTCTTCCCCAAGTCCGGGATGTGCAATTTCTTTCATGATTGCCGGATCTTGCTGAAATATCTTTGTTTTATTTACAGGGGTAATCTGTATTTTTTCTGCATCTGCAATGCGGAGTGTCAATTCATATCCATGAATCCGGATTTCTAGGGGATCACCCATCGGAGCAAGCTTGACAAGCGTAACCTCTGCGCCCGGAATGACTCCCATATCTAAGAAATGTTGACGAAGCGCACCTTGTCCGCCAACAATGTCAATTTTTGCGGACTGACCAATTTTTAAATCTTTTAAAGTCATGATTTTCTCCTATTGAATTTTTATGAAATTAATCTGTTTCAATTTCTGTGCATACGCCATTTTCATCAAAAGACACGTTTCTGGAAATTCTTTCAAGATGTCTGTAATACTCATATTGCAGATCAGGATCAGAAATATAAGAAATCGTGCAATCTGATTGTAACGCTGGAACATATTGAAGCTGCAATTGATAATCAGATCGAGTGCCGGTGACATGCAATTCTGCTAGTACACTATCCTGTGTGCGAGAATTAAACCAAAAATTCCCTAATGAGTATACAATAGGCTTTCCTTCATAGAATTCAATCCCTTGCAAACAATGGGTATGATTTCCAATTACTGCATCTGCTCCCTGTCGGATCAATTCTTTCCCAACAGTTTCCTGATAATCTTCAAGATATTCCACGCCTTCAATTCCCCAATGAATATAGACAATTACTAAATCTGCTTGTTCTCGTGCTTCCTGCACACGCTGATACATCAACTCCGGTTCAACTGTACGGAATACACCGGGCTCGGTTTCGGTTGCACCTTTGGTAAGCTCAACCCATTCTACACGAGTTCCGCAGATAAAAGCAACTGTCAAGCCATCAAGCTCTACGAATCTTGTTTCAGAAGCTTCTTCCAGATTTTTCCCAGCTCCGACACGCATCATATTGGTATTATCAATTGTTTCCAGTGTATCCAGCAAACCCTGTGCGCCATAATCATACATATGATTATTTGCCAATGCAAGAATATCCACTCCCAAATCTTCCATCAAAGAAATATTTTCAGGATTTGCACGATAAATATAATCTTTTCCCTCTGTAGGAATTCCCCTTGTTGTATAAGGAAATTCATTATCTGCTAGACAAATATCTGCTTCTCTCATATGCTGAACAATAGTCTGATCAAAGCAAGCATAGGTATCACGCCCACTGTTAATCCATTTCTGTGTTGTCCAAGCACCATCTTCAATACTAATATCTCCAGTAAAACAGATTGTATAATCAAATGGAATTTCGGGTTTCGTCTCTGATACTGGTTCTGTGACAGGTGGTTCTGTTTCAGGTTCAGGAAAATCTTCTACAGGAATTGTCATCACATTGATGTTATTAGAACTGGCAGATCTCTGACAGGCTGTAAAACTCAGGCAACAACATATAGCCAACAGCAATAGTTTTCTTTTTTTCAATTCTGATTCTTCCTTTCATGATCAAAGCTGTTGCTTTTATTATAACACAATGGAAAGAAATTTGCAAGTGATGGGTCAGATTTAGTCATATTACAGAAATCAGATTCATAATATTGTTTCAATCCACGTCAAAGCATAATTCTGTCATTAACAATGGAAAAATTTCAAGTGAATTGACTTCATATCAGTGAGAGATACCAATTTTTTTCGCCCCACTGCCGTTTGATCATATCCACCGCTTAAAGAAGCGAGGGATTCAAAGTTTGGTTGAAAACAGAAAGGAATTTGATTATGAAAAACAAATATTTATTTATTCATTCTCAGAAGAATCTGAACTCATTTTCCAAAAATCTGGAAAAGCAGATATCTGCATTATTAATAAGACAATTACAGGAAAATCAGATTATCATGCAGAAATCCGGCTTTGCTCCAGAAAAAACAGATCCTTTACAGGAACAGCCTACAAGGAGAAACAAATGAATGTAGTTGCTTATTGTCGTGTATCCACTAACAAAGAAGATCAGATAAATTCTTTTATGGCACAGCAGGAATTCTTTCAGAAATATGCAGAACAGCAGAATTTAAATCTGATTCATATCTATGCAGATGAAGGCATTACAGGCACATCCAGAAAAAACAGAACCGCATTTAATCAGATGATGATCGACAGCGAAAAAAAAGAATTTCAATGCGTTCTGGTGAAAGATATATCCAGATTAGCCCGAAATACTGTCGATTTTTTGCAAAGCATCCGCAGAATGAAAGCATTGGATATTAATGTAAAATTCATTACTGCAAATATGGAAACCAGAGAATGTGATGAACTTGTCTTAACAATGTTTGCCGCTATTGCACAGGAAGAATCTTCCAATATGTCTAAGCGTGTTAAATTCGGCAAGAAAGTTAATGCGATGAAAGGCAGAGTTCCTAATCAATGCTTTGGCTATCTCAAAACAAATGGGGACTATTTTCATTTGCAAATTCATCCACAGGAAGCGGAAATTGTCAGAAAGATTTTTGATCTGTATGTCAATCAGGGATGCGGTGTGCATAAAATTGCCAAATATCTAAATCATTTAGGCCTAACCAGTGCCAGGGGTGTGCCATGGTCTACAACAGCAGTCAGCAGATTGTTAAAAAATAAAATCTATGCTGGATATATCATCAATGGAAAATCTGAAATCAAAGATTTTATTGACAAAACACGAATGATAAAAGCACCTTCAGAATGGATTGAAATAGAAAAACCAGAATTGCGTATCATATCATTAGAATTATGGGAACAGGCACAGCGGATAAATCAAGATCATAATCATGAATTGACTTCTACATTACATAAAAAACATAGTAATCATCATTTATTCAGTACATTGATCACATGTCCAGAATGTGGCTATTCATTCAGACGCTTCACCAGAAAGAATGAAAAAAGTCTAAAAATCTGGTGGGCTTGTAGCGGAAGAAATCATTATGGAACGGGATTTTGTAAAAATACATTGACAATTCCTGAAAATGAACTGATCGAAAATATTGATGATTATTTTCAATCTTTTATGATACACAAAGAAAAATTTATTTCTGCATTCATCGCACAGTATCAGAAAAAACAGTCTTTTGTTTCAGGACAGGCACTCAGGGAACAATTGAAACTATTTCAAATCAAAAGAAAAAAACAAATGGAAATGTTCGAGATGGATATTATTTCTCTCCCTGAATTAAAACAAAGAACCTCTGCAATTGATAAGCAGATTTCACAGATTCTCTTTGAACTGGAAAAATACAATACAACAGATACTACTGAAAAAATAAAAAAACAGTATCAATTATTAGTAAATCAATTTGCTTATTATGCTTCTATTGCCAATATGACTAATACAGAATTGAAATCACTCATCAGTGAAATTATTCCTCATGCAGACGGAAAAATTGAAATCAAGCTGAATGATAATTGAATTCAGAAGTGTTATATCCCTCTCTACACAGAGAGGGAAATTTTTTTAACAGGTTACAACAGCATATTGTATAAATCCAATTAATTTATCAGCCGATTCAGCTCTATTCCCTTTTGATACATCCATACATATAGATGTACCAAAAGGGAACAAAAAAATTTTCCGGACTTTTCCGGAGAATTTTCTTACAAATAACGCTTGATTGTGTCACTGTCACTTAATGCACTTTCTAAGATTCTGCTAAGCACAGACGTGTAACCTTTTCCCAGTGACTTAGCTGTCTTTAATGCCTGAGGAGACAAACGGATAGTAACAGATTGTTTTTTACGTTCTTCTCTTTTGCGTTCCGAGATTCTTTTGAATTGTCTCAATTGTTCCTCTGTCATGACAGGACAATCTTCATCAGGGACAATGGGACGCTCTTTCAATGCTTCAAGCATCTTGATTTGTTCTTCTGTTAATTTTTCACTGAAATCAATATTCATCTCTACCATAAAAATAAGCCTCCTTTTCTTGCTTAGTTGCTTTTCTGGCGGATATGATTCTAATGGCATCTTCTCTTTCTGTGTATACCACCATAATGATAACAGCTATCCCATTAACCAGCCCAATGGTGATATATGGGTCTTCATCAAAACTGTGTTCTTCATCATATCTTTCAATTCGATTTTCATCTTCAAAGACACGAGCTGCCGTTTTGAAATCAAGACCATGTTTGGTAATGTTTATTTTTTCTTTATTTTCGTCCCACTGAAATTTCACAGTATCAGCTCCTTTATTTTATTATATCACAGAAGCATCTTTTTTGCAATACTTTTTGCAACATTTTTTATTTTGGATTGACTTTTTTTGAATTGTGTTATAACGTGTAGTAAGTATAAGAAAATAAAGATTTGACCAAGGAAGAAAATTTGAACTGCTTTTCATTATATCGAAAACTCCTCTTGATTTTTAAAATCATTTCTGGTATAATAGTAATAAAGAAATGAGGTGTTGTACATGATAAAAAGAGAACTCTATATGAAGCAGGTACGTCCATTTATTGGGAAGGGCATTGTGAAAGTTCTGGCAGGTATTCGAAGATGTGGAAAATCTGTCATGCTGAAACTGATTCAAGAGGAATTGAAAGAAACAGGCATTTCAGAAAGTCAGTTTATCAGTATCAATTTTGAATCAAAAGCACTGGATTTCATAAAGCATCAAGAAGATACCTATGCATATATTAAGGAATTTGCAAGAGGACATTCCGGTAAAATTTACTTGTTTCTGGATGAAGTGCAGGTGCTTGACAAGTGGGAAGAATTAGTCAACGCTTGTATGATTGATTTCGATTGTGATATTTATATAACAGGCTCAAATGCAAAATTATTGTCTGGGGAGTTAGCCACCTATTTAGCAGGGAGATACATTCAAATACAGATGTACCCTTTTTCATTTCAGGAAGTCATGCTGTCAAGTCCTGATGCAGATAAGAAGAAATTATTTCAGGAATATTTGCGTTGGGGTGGTATGCCGTTTCTGTATCAGTACCCGATGGATGAAACTGCAAAAAGACAATATCTGTCAGATATTTATGATTCTATCATGCTGAAAGATGTGGTAACAAGAAATCATATCCGTGATACAGAACAATTTGAAAGAATACTCTATTACTTGATAGCGAATACAGGAAATACATTTTCGGCTGGAAATATCAGCAAATATATGAAAAGTGAATTCCGGAATATCAGTAATGAAACGATGTACAATTATATTGACTACTGTCAAAAAGCTTGCTTACTGCATTTAGTTTCAAGAATGGACTTGCAAGGGAAGAATCTTCTGAAATTTCAGGAGAAAATCTATCTGACAGATCATGGAATCCGTGAAGCGCTTTATGGAAACAATCAAAGAGATATTGAGCATATTTTGGAGAACATTGTTTATATGGAACTGTTGCGAAGAGGGTATCAGGTAACAATTGGAAAAATGAAAGAATTGGAAGTTGATTTTGTAGGGGAAAAAGATGGAAGAAAAGAATACTATCAAGTATGTTATTTGCTTGCATCTCAGGAGACGACAGAGAAGGAATTTCGTTCTTTGCGTGAAATACAGGATAATTATCCAAAATATGTAATTTCTATGGATGAGTTGGATTTTAGCCAAGATGGGTATCAGCATCTGAACTTGTTAGATTTTTTACTGACCTGAAATGATTCGCAAGTCATTCTATAAGCTTTGTATAAAAATGGCAATCTTAACGGAATATGAAATTATCAAGGCAGAGTTTCGGCTCTGCCTGTTTTTGTGCATAAAAAAGAAACAAGGGTGACGTCCTCCCCCACCTAAAGAGGCGGGGGCTTCCTGTTTAACCAGTCTGACACTCTGTGATTTGGCAGAGATGCTGTAGTAGTGCAGGCTAACCCCGTGCGTCCCACGGTTCTTTTATTTCTGAGTTATGCAAGAACTAACCGCATACCCTCATTTCTGATGTTAACAGCGG
>DJXD01000104.1 GCA_002449585.1 Ruminococcus sp. UBA7013 | reverse complement strand
GTTTTATCTGCTGAAAAAATTTTTATTACTATCAGCTTTCCCGAATTTTTTGAATATGAATTTCTTCCGGCTGAATTCCTCAACAGTCCCTTCGATTTCCGGAATCATCAGCTTTCAAAAGCAGAATTACAGCAGATTTTATATTGGAATCCGGTTTCTGTCGGAAATATTATCTTCAATGAATGGGATTAATTTTAAGATGTTCCACGTGGAACATTTTGCAAAGAGGTGTGAAACATGTTCAAAATTCATTTTCAATTGCAGGAACTTGATAAAATTGTTCCGTGGGGTGACGAAACTCACCAGTCAATGCACTGGTATGGACTGACTGACGGCTTGTTATGGATTACTGCCGGAAATCAGAATATTTATGAATATTCTCAAGAAGCAAGAGCTTTCTGGAATGAAGAGATTCAGTATAATAATTATCAGATTTCGAGATTTCTGCAAGATTTTTCCGGAACATTTCCGTTTATCTGCGAATCCGTGCCGGAACAAATTTATGACAATATTGAAAATTTCATGGCATTTACAGATAAATGGAAATTAATACATGAAGATTTGCCGGATGATGTTTTTGATAAATGGTATTTTGATGAGGCGTACTGTCCTTTGACGGAGTGGTTTTATCAGCAAAATTCTTTTGACTCTGGTCATCTCACGGGTGGTTATCAAATCGGCTGTTTTCGCTTTCAGGATAAAATCAAATTCTGGTGGGATAATGACGGGCGTATGCTTGAAAATCATATTCCTGTCTGGACTTCACAAAAAGGCATTTATGAAATGAAATATGCTGATTTTGTCAGAGAAGTGCAAAATTTTTTTGCTGAATTTTTTCAGAAGATGGATATTCAGATTCAGGATGCTGTCAGAAAAGACTGGGGCAGAGTTCAGCTTGATAAAAATCAGCTTATAAAAGAACATCAAACTACAAAAGAACATTTTCAGCAGAAAATACATGCACTTTCTCAAAATCCGGAATTTCCGAGAGACTGGGATACAATTTCCGCACTCTGGGAAAAATGTCTTGAGGAACTTCCACAAAATTAATTTCATGTTCCACGTGGAACATTTTTTCAAATTTTTATTCAGGAGGAATTTTTATGTCTATTCTCCCCGATTTTGAAGCTGCTCAAAATCTTTTTCAGAAATATCATATTGATGTTCCACGTGGAACATTTGAAAAATTAGAAATTTATGCTGATTTTTTAGTTGACTATAATCAGCATGTCAATCTGACGGCTATTACTGACGGAAAAGAAGTTCTGACAAAACATTTTCTTGACAGCTTTCTGCTCTATGCTCATGCAGGAGCGTGTTTTCCTGATGCGGCTAAAATTCTTGACATTGGCAGCGGTGCAGGCTTTCCCGGTGTCCCTCTCGCACTGCTCAAACCAGATTTTCAAATTACGCTTCTTGACAGCTTAAATAAAAGAATTACTTTTCTTGAACTGCTCAGAGAAAAATTACAGTGCAGCTATACTCCCATTCACGGCAGAGCTGAAGAGCTTGCAAAAACTTCTCAATACAGAGAAGCTTTCGATGTTGTGACCGCCCGTGCAGTTGCTGCGCTTCCTATACTTGCTGAATTTTCTCTCCCTTATGTCAAATCCGGCGGCTTCTGGATTGCGATGAAAGGCAAGGAAGATATGAACCCTGCGCTTCATGCTGTCAAACTTCTTGGTGGTAAACTCCAAAATACTATCTCTTATCAGCTCCCTGACGGCGATGAAAGAACGATTTATATCATAAAAAAAATATCGCCCACACCGACAAAATATCCCAGAAAATTTGCTCAGATTAAGCAAAAGCAACTGTAAAAAAAGACGAATCTGTTCGGAAATCCGTTATTTTCAAAAGAAATAACGGATTTTTTTTATGGCAATGATTTTCTATATCTGTTATAATTAAATTATAGAGAGAACAACAAAACTTTTTTTACAGAACAACCGAAAGGAGTACTTTTCCCATGTCACCTGCTTTTACCGTCCCAAAAGGACAAACTTTCACAGAACAAAAAGTGCTGCATATCCGTATTGAGGATATCAGACCAAATCCACATCAGCCAAGGATTGTTTTCCAGTCTGATGAACTGCGGGCATTATCTGACAGTATCCGGCAAAATGGCATTCTTCAGCCTCTTACTGTCCGGCAGTGCGGTGATTTTTACGAACTCATTGCCGGAGAACGCCGCCTTCGTGCTGCAAAAATTGCTGGTCTGCGCTCTGTCCCCTGTATTGTTATGGAAATTAATGACCGTAATTCTGCGATTCTTGCACTTGTTGAAAATATTCAGAGACAAGACCTTAATTATTTTGAAGAAGCTGCTGCGCTTGAAAAATTAATTACTTACTACGGTATGACTCAGGAAGATGCGGCTGTTCAGCTTGGACGTGCGCAAAGCACAGTTGCCAATAAACTCCGACTGCTTCGTCTGACTGAAAATGAACGTAATTATATCTTAGAAAATCAGCTTACAGAGCGTCATGCCCGTGCGCTTCTGAAACTGGCAAGTCCTGAAGAACGTATGGATGTTCTGCAAAAAATTACAAAACTTGGTTTGAATGTCGAAAAAACAGAACTCTTTATTGAAGAAAAAATTAATCATACCAGAGAACAGGAAAGCTTTCGCAAACGAAGTATTCTTTTTCGTGATGTGCGTCTGTTTACCAATACTATCCAGAAAGCTGTTGAAACCATGCAGGCTGCCGGCATTTCTGCTGAATCCCAGAAAATGCAGTTCTCTGATTATATCGAATACAGAATCCGTATCCCTTTAAATCATAAAGATTAATTTTATGTTCCACGTGAAACATTTTTTCCTCCGATGTTCCACGTGGAACTTTTTTTCTGCAAAATTTTCAAATTATCTTTACAAATTACCTGAAACATGCTATAATAAAAATACAATCCATTTCAGAAAGGAGCTATCCCAGATTATGGGTAAAATTATCGCTGTCGCTAATCAAAAGGGTGGTGTAGGTAAATCTACCACTACTGTCAACCTTGCTGCTTACCTTGGCTCAAGAGATAAAAAAGTATTATGTATTGATATTGATGCTCAGGGAAATTTAACTACTGGTTTTGGTATCCACAAAAAAGGACTCCAGTATTCTGCTTATGAAGTTCTTACCGGAAAAACGAAAATTCAAAATGCTATCATTCAGACAGAATTTCAAAATGTTTCTGTTGTTCCTGCTACTGCTGACCTTGCCGGGGCAGAAATTGAACTTGTCAATATGGAACAACGGTTCAACCGTCTCAAAATGCAGGTACTTACTATCAAAGAAGATTATGATTTTATCTTTATTGACTGTCCGCCGGCTCTCGGTCAGCTGACACTCAATGGCATGACGGCTGCGGATGAAATCTTAATCCCCATGCTTGCTGAATTTTATGCTCTGGAGGGTCTTACGCAGCTGATTAATACCATGAAACTTGTCCGTGCTAATTATAACCCGTCACTTGATATTCTTGGTATTGTCTTCACTATGTACGATAACCGCCTGAATGTTTCCAGACAGGTTGTTGAAGAAGTGGAACAGTATTTTGCTGCTAAAGTATTTCAGACTAAAATTCCCAGAAATGTCCGGCTCTCTGAAGCACCCAGCTATGGAAAACCGGTTATGTACTATGATAAACATTCTAAAGGCACGCTTGCTTATGAATGTCTTGGAAAAGAAGTTCTGGGCGAACCTCTCAGCAGTTTCATGAAATTAAGAATGAATATTGCAAAAGAGTAATTTATGATTTTTAAATTTTTAAAGAAAGTGATGTGATGTTATGGCAAAAGGCGGTCTTGGCGGTGGTCTTGGCTCTCTTTTTGAAGACAATGCTGCTGAAATTCAAAGCAAAAAAACAATTCGTTTATCTGATATTGAACCTAACCGGAATCAGCCCAGAAAAAATTTTGACGAAACTGCAATTTCTGCGCTTGCTGAGTCTATTCGTGAACATGGCTTACTACAGCCCATTCTTGTCCGTCCGCTTCCACTTGGCAATTATCAGATTGTCGCTGGTGAACGCCGCTGGCGTGCTGCAAGAATGCTTGGGCTTAGTGAAGTACCTGTTATTGTCCGGGAACTTTCTGATATTGAAGCTGCTCAAATCGCTTTGATTGAAAATCTTCAGCGGGAAGACCTCAACCCTATTGAAGAGGCAAAAGCTTTCCAGAGACTTCAGGACGATTTTGGCATGAAACAGGAGGATATTGCTAAAAAAGTCGGCTGTTCCCGCAGTTCTGTCACAAATGCGATGCGACTTCTTAAACTTCCGGAAGAAGTGCAGGAATTACTTATTAAAGGCAAAATTTCTGCTAGTCATGCTAAGGCACTTCTGAGTTTTACTGATGCAAAACTGATGATTCAGATTGCGCAAAAAGCTGCTGATGGGCTGCTCAATGTCCGCCAAATTGAAAAAATGGCTGCTGATTCTAACTGCAAAGACCTTGATGAAATTCCTATTTCTAAAAGTGTTTCCTATTTCGGTGAAATTGAACATGCTTTGCATACCAGACTTGGCAGAAAAGTCAAAGTGCAGTTCAAGAAAAACAAAGGTACACTCAGCCTTGAATTCTATGATGAAGAAGACCTTAAACTCCTCGCTGAGCTTCTCTCTCCTGATGATGATGAAATCAGTGGTGCATTTGAATCTGCTTATGAATTCTCAGATGAGTATCAAGAAAATTATGATTAATTTTTAATGTTCCACGTGGAACATTTTGTCAGAAAGGATTTTTTATTATGTTAGACATGAAATTTTTAAGAACCAATCCCGATGTTGTCAAGGAAAATATTAAAAAGAAATTCCAAGACGACAAATTACCTCTTGTTGATAAAGTTATCGAACTTGATAAAGAATGCAGAGAGGCAAAACAGAAAGGTGACCAGCTCCGTGCGCAGGTCAAAAAGAAGAGCAAGGCTACTGGTGCAATTATTGGAAAACTAAAAGGTCAGGGACTCTCTGATGAAGAAGCGCAGAAAGCCGCTAAAGAAGACCCTGCTTTTCAGGCAATTATGGCAGAAGTTGCGCCTATCAATCAGGAAATTGATGCTCTCGAAGTAAAAGAAGCGGAACTCAATCAGGAAATCAAAAAAATAATGATGGTTATTCCTAATATTATCGACCCTTCTGTTCCTATTGGAAAAGACGATTCTGAAAATGTCGAAATTGAACGGTTTGGTGAACCTTTTGTTCCTGATTTTGAAATTCCTCATCATGAAGATATTATGAAAAAACTCAAGGGCATTGATAAAACTTCTGCCGGAAAAACGACAGGTGCAGGCTTTTATTATCTTTGCGGTGATATTGCAAGACTGCATTCTGCTGTTCTCTCCTATGCAAGAGATTTTATGATTAACAGAGGTTTTACTTATTATATTCCTCCTTTTATGATTCGTTCCAATGTTGTTACTGGTGTTATGAGCTTTGCGGAAATGGAAAACATGATGTATAAAATTGAGGGTGAAGATTTATATTTAATCGGCACTTCTGAACATTCTATGATTGGCAAATTTATTGATACGATTCTCCCTGAAGAAGAACTTCCGCAGACACTTACCAGCTATTCTCCCTGTTTCCGGAAAGAAGTCGGCGCACATGGTATTGAAGAACGTGGCGTTTATCGTATTCATCAATTTGAGAAACAAGAAATGATTGTTGTCTGCAATCCTGAAGACAGCATGAAATGGTATGATGTTCTCTGGAAAAATACCGTTGATTACTTCCGTTCTCTTGATATTCCTGTCAGAACGCTCGAATGCTGTTCCGGTGACCTTGCTGACCTGAAAGTCAAGTCTCTTGATGTGGAAGCATGGTCTCCCCGTCAGAAAAAATATTTTGAAGTCGGAAGCTGCTCTAACCTTGGCGATGCACAGGCAAGAAGACTTGGTATCCGTATCAGAAAAGAGGATGGCAGCAAATACTTTGCACATACGCTCAATAATACTGTCGTTGCGCCGCCCCGTATGTTAATTGCGTTCCTTGAAAATAATCTGAATGAAGACGGTTCTGTTCGTATTCCTGAAATTCTTCGTCCTTATATGGGTGGTATGGAAATTATCCCTGTTCCGCAAAAATAATCTTTGTATCTGAAACTTTGAAGCTGGCTGTTTTTACAGTCAGTTTCTTTTTTGTTAAAAGCTTATACATCATTTGTTAAAAAAATAGACACTTTTTGTTAAAAATGTCAATTGCATTTTGTACAAAAATATGCTATACTTTTCTTAAAGTATTCGTAATGCTAATTTATATCTTATTTCCAAAAACAGGAGGTGAGAAACACGAAATGAAGACATTTTCTAAAATGCTGATAAGTTTTGTTTCAGCGGCGTTTTGCTCTGTACTGGCGTTTTCCGTCACTGCAAGAGCAGATGATATTTTCTCTGATGGCTTTGCAGATGCCCCTGCTGAGATTCCCGCTTATCAGATGATTTTGTCTGATGATTTTGCAGATGCGCCTTTGGAAATTTCAGAAGATATGTTCCTGATTTCTGATGCACCTTTGGAAATGCCCGAAAATTTAACTATTTCTGACATTCCTTCTGAAATGTCAGAGACTGTCATAGAGGTTACAGAACCAGAAACTGTCATAGAGGTTACAGAACCAGAAACAGTTATGGAAATTGCTGAAGAAATTCTGACCGAAACTATTTTCTATACTGAAAATGATTTTGCTGAAACGCTTCCCGAAACTTCTGAGGCAACACTTGACATTTCTGAACAGGATAGTCTGTCCGGAGATGTTGCTGCTGAAATTTCTTCTGCACCAGAAGCAAAACCAGAACCCACAGAAACATTACTACAGGAAATTCCGGCTGCAACAGAAGAAACGACAGAATTTGCTGTTTTTAAATTCCCGGCTTCTGAACCTGTTGCAGATTCTGCTATTATTGATGCACCTGAAATGCTTCCGGAAACTATTCAGATTTGTTTTGAAATCCTTCCTGTTCAGACGGAAATTCCTGTTCTTTCTGAATATAAAGGAGATTATCAGGATTTTCTGACAGTACTCGGAAAAAGAGAATCCGGAAATAATTATTCCGTCAAAAATTCTTATGGCTATATGGGCAGATTTCAGATGGGAAATCTGGCTTTGCAAGATGTAGGCTTGAAAGATGCCAATGGCAACTGGACAGCTTTTGCACATGAAAAATATCAAATCTATTCTGATGATGATTTTCTTGCCTGTCCGGAGGCACAGGATTATTCCATTCAGGAATTACTGCTCCGCAACTGGCGCACTTTGAAACGCAAAGGAGCGGAAGACCATATCGGCGAAACTGTCAGAGGAATTACTATCACAAAATCTGGTCTGCTCGGTGCAGCGCATCTTGTAGGTGCAGGTTATGCAGCGGATATTTTCCAGAATCAGGACCATGCTGATGCAAATCATACTTCTATGTATGAATATTTATCCCTGATGGGTGGTTATTACATTGATGATGTGATTCTTTAATGTTTCTAAAATGTTCCACGAGGCTATGTTCCACGTGGAACATTTTTTACAAAAAAAGGACAGCTGAAGCCGTCCTTTTTCTTCTGCTATTTTAATATCTCTGCTGAACCAGTGTTTAATATCATTTCTGTGTCATCATCCAGTTTTATTACCAGTCCTGCTTCTTCTGTAAACCGTTTTGCTGTTCCGGTGATTCCTGTATCTGTCCGCACTCTATGACCTAATGTACATGAATTTTCTGTATAAATCTTTAAATATGTCCGCTCAGAAATCTCATCAAAATATTTTTTCATCTGCTTCAATATTTCTGCTAACAACTGACATTTGTTTATCTTCTTTCCCGTTTCTGTTTCTATGTCCGTGACTATCGGTTTCAGTTCTTCCGGCAGATGCTCGTCAGGATGCAGATTGATACCTATCCCGATTACCAAATAATCCATTTTTAATAATTCTGCATTGAAACTGCCTTCTGATAAAATGCCACATATTTTTCTGCCGTTCAGGAATAAATCATTCACCCATTTAATCTGTGTCACAATTCCGAATGTTTTTAATGCTTCATGTACTGCTGCTGCTGTACATGCTGTGATACTCATTGTTGCAGTCAATGGCAAATCGGGTCTTATGATTACAGACATATATAATCCGCCTGTTGGTGAATGAAAACTTTTTCCCATGCGTCCCCGCCCGGCTGTCTGCATATCGGCGGTGATGACTGTCCGTGACGGGGCGTGCTGTCCTGCCAGCATTTTTGCCTGGCTGTTTGTGGAATCAATCTCTGCATAATGCTGTACCTGAAATCCTGTTCCTTTCAACAGTGATTCCACATATGCCTGATTGTAGATATCTGGTATTTCTTTTAATAAATAGCCTTTGTTCGTTACAGCGTCTATCTGGCATCCCTGTGCTTTTAGCTGTTCAATCGCTTTCCAGACGGCTGTCCGGCTGACTTTGAAATCTTCTGCCAGCTGTCCTCCGGAACAATATTTTCCTTCTGAAAGTATTAGTTCTGACAGCACTTTTTCTTTCATATTCATCATTTTAAGCCCCCTTCATATATTTGTATTTTATTTTATTATATCACTTTTTTTCCTCTTTTTCAAGCACTTTTTTGAAATTCATGTTCCACGTGGAACATTTTTTTCTCTTCTTCATATAATGCAGAAGTATTTGTGAAAGGGGGATTGCTTTACGTTTCAAGCCTGCCTGCTTGCATTTGCTGTCTGTATGGATACTTTTTTTGCTGCTATGGGTTGCAGTATGAACGGCATTTTCATTCCAAAAAGATGTGCTTTGTTAATCAGTCTTGTTGGCACTGCATTCCTTGCCGTTTCTCTGTCCGGTGCACAGCTTCTCGGAAATCTTTTGCCGGAACTTGTATTCAGATATTTTGGATTTGCTATCCTGTTTCTGCTGGGCAGTTCTCAGCTTATGAAAGAATTCCTTACCATTCTGTTCCGCAAGCATCGTCCGCACTGGAACTGGAAGGCTCTCGGTCTGGTCATTGATATTTGTTTTGATGAAACTCTTGCAGATACTGACCATTCTAAAACTTTAAGCCTTGGTGAAGCGGCTGTTTATGCTGCTGCGTTTTCTCTGGATTCTCTTGCAAGCGGTCTGGGAGCAGGTGTGCAAAAAACAGATATCCCTGTTTGTCTTGTGCTTACTTTCTGTGCTGGTTTTCTTCTTACACTCTCCGGCGCAAAATGCGGAAAAATGTGTCATCATAAAAAAAATTTTTCATGGCTTGGCGGTGTCATGTTACTGATGCTTGCCTTCTGCCGGCTGATTTGTTCCACGTGAAACAAAAATACCGCTGACCGAAATCAGCGGTATCTGTCATTATTCTTCGGGAACGGGATTCAGTGAAGAATGAGAAAAAACTGCATTTTCTCCTGTTTCGCCTGTGCGGATTCTCATTGCACTGCGAATTTCACTGCTGAAAATTTTTCCGTCTCCATGATGTCCGGTAAATGCATGTTCACGGATAATCTGCATTACTTTTTCTTCCCACTGTTCAGAACCAAGAATGACTTCAATCTTGATTTTAGGCAACATGTTGACAGGCAGATTTCTGTGTCCACGAACATATTTTTTTATCCCATGCTGTGCGCCGCAGCCCATTACCTGATAACAAGTAATTCCGTGTACATTTATTTTTGCCAGTGCATCGAGTACATCATCCATTTTTTCTTCACGAATATAGGCTTCTATTTTTATCATCATGTCAAATCTTTCCCCTTTCTCTTAGTCAAGACCATTGAATGACGGATATGCACTTTCGTCGTGCTGTGTGCGGTCCAGTCCAAGCCGTTCTTCTTTTTGTTCCACACGAGGTTCACGAATGATTAGCTTAGTCAGTCCCCAGCAAATCAGAGTTCCCACAACTGCTGCTGCAATGCTGATGAGAATGCTTGCAATCTGCACTCCGAAAAGCTGGATTTCTCCAAACAGAAGTCCATTCCAACGGGCATCCGGATTAATAGAGGTCTGTGCAAAAATTCCTGTACAGATACCGCCCCAGATACCACCAACGCCATGACAGCCGAATGCATCCAAGGCATCATCATAGCCGAATTTTTCTTTTATTACTGAAATCATGACAAAACAGATGGGTGATGTACTCAAACCAATGAGCAGGGCTGCCCATACTGGTACATAACCTGCGCCCGGTGTAATGCCTACCAGTCCGGCTACCAGTCCGGTACATGCACCTACAAATGTTGGCTTGTGATTTACAATTTTGTCGCACAGCATCCATGATAACATGCCAGCCGCTGAAGATACTGCTGTCGTGATAAATGCATGGACTGCTAAACCATCTGCCGACAGTGCAGAACCTGCATTAAATCCAAACCAGCCAAACAGCAGGATAAATGCACCTGTTGCTATCATTGGAATATTATGCATTCTGTAATTAGCTTCGCCAAGGTCACAGCGTTTGCCAAGTAATATACATAACAACAGTGCGCTGATGCCGGAAGTGATATGTACTACATTTCCGCCGGCAAAATCAATAGAACCAATTTCTTTCAGAAATCCTCCTGTTCCCCATACCATGTGCGCCATCGGATAATATACAATCAGTGTCCAGAAAATTAAAAACAAAAACAGCGAACGAAATTTCATTCTTCCTGCGATTGCACCTGTAATTAATGCTGGTGTAATTACTGCAAACATCATCTGAAAAATACAGAATACCATGTTCGGGATGCTGCCGCCTTCTGTATAGGGTTCTGTCAGAGAAACTCCGTTTAATCCCAGCCATTCCAGACTGCCGATAACTCCGCCGTGGTCTTCACCAAATGACAAAGAATATCCGAACAACATCCACATGACAATTCCTGTTCCAATTGTGAACGTCGCTGCAAACATGGTATTAATGACATTTTTTCGCCGTACCAGTCCGCCGTAAAATAATGATAAACCCGGTGTCATGAAAAATACTAACGCCGAACATATCAGCATAAAACCGATATTTCCCGTATTCATAAAAAACACTCCTCTGAATTGTCGCTTTTCCGGATTTTATCTCTTCTTTTCGGGACACCTTTGTCAAAAAAGAAAAAAGCCCCACAGCAATACTTACATATTGCTTATGGGACAACTTTGTTCCGGATATTTGCTTTTTAATTTCTGAAAAGCTTTTCAATAGTTGCATTATATCACATCTTTAAGAATAAATTATGAACAAATCATTAATTTTATGTTAATTTATATTTCTTTCTGTACGGGCTTGCATTTCGTTCCAGAATATGCTATAATAAATCTATTATCTATTATTTCAGAAAGGAATGTTTTTCATGAAAATTGAAACGAAATGCCTCCATGAGGGCTATGAACGTAAAAACGGTGACCCCGGTGCACTCCCTATCGTACAGAGTACAACTTATGTATTCGATTCTACTCAGCATATCGCTGATTTATTTGATATGCCTACAGAATGCATGTATTCCCGTTTTGCAAATCCTACTGTTGATGCTGTCGAAAAGAAAATTGCTTCTCTTGAAGGCGGTGCGGCTGCTATGTGTACTACCAGCGGTCAGGCTGCTTCTCTCCTCTCTGTTCTCAACCTCTGCAACGCTGGTGACAGCATTATGGCGGTCAGCTCCCTCTATGGCGGTACTATCAATCTGTTCGCTGTTTCACTTAAAAAATTCGGCATCAAGTGCATTTTTGTTGACCCTGAAGCGACAGACGAAGAACTTCAAGAGGCTCTTGAACCAAATACCAAACTTGTTTTCGGTGAAACACTCGCTAATCCTGCACTGAATATCTTCGATATTGAAAGATTTGCAAATTTTGCACACA
>DJXD01000117.1 GCA_002449585.1 Ruminococcus sp. UBA7013 | reverse complement strand
TTTCCAAATCAGAAATATTTTCAAACCGGATTTTCAAATCATCATTCTCATCATAAGTATTGTCGTTTGTGAGGGTCAGAATCAGATTTTGCTGATAGACTTCTTCGATAAAATCATAAGTAAATTCATGTTCAATTTTTTTAATATATTTCTTATCATGAATGGCATTCAGAATTTCCTGCATTTCGGGAGTATTTGCTGTATTTGTGTACATGACAGAAGCATCTGTTTCAGGCTTGGGAATCTCTTTCTTTTCCGGTTTTGCCGGAGGCAGTTTTGATTTGATAAAATTTCCGATTTCAGTGAGTTCGGCATTAGTGACTTCTTCCGGAAGTCCCTGCGGGTAGTCCATAAAACTATAATCTGCGGAAACATATTGCCGGATTGTATATTCATTTTTATTCTTATCTATGATATGCAGATGAATTTTATATCCTATCAGACTGCCCCAGCGGCTGTGTTCCGGATAATTCAGCAGTTCGCATTTTTTAATATCTTTATATTCCAGATGCAGATTTTCAAACCTGAATTTGAAATCAAGATTTTTGTCATTTGCCTGAAACTCTGCTTTCAGATAACGGAATGAAAAATAAAGTCCAATAGAAATCCCGCACAGCAGACAGGAAATCACTGTCCATACTGTATGTTCAGGGTAGTATTTGAGTGCTACTAACGATAGGATAGCAGCAGGCAGCGAGGCTATCATAAGCACAAAAAATAAATAGCTCAGGTTGCTGATATATTGGAATTCTTTTTTCATAAGAAAATCCCCTTTTAGGATTATGCTTTTGTATAGCAGAGCATTAAATAGATAATCATGGTACAGCCTGCAAACAGCAGAGAAGCTCCGCCGGAAATTTTAATCGCAAGTTCGCCTTTTTTCTCATCTTTTTCCTGAATTTGTTTCAGAGCTGCACCCATGCCGAGCGCACCGAGAATGACAGTCGGCATAATGTACCGGAAATTCATTGTGCAGGTGAATTTGTAATCCGCAGACATCTTGTAGATGCTCACCATCATGACGGCATAAAAACTGAACAGAAACGCTTTTTCAATCGGCTTCATCAGGTTGTTTTTCCGGAAACATACCAGAATCAGACAAATCAGCGCACATAGTGCAATCAGCACATTCAGCCAGAACAGCACAACAGAAACTTTATCTACAAACGGAAAGGCTGTGAATGTCTTTTCATTGATGTATTCGCCGAATATAGCATTTTTCATCAGGGCAATTATCGGATTATGTTCGTTATAGCTTCCCGGAATGTCGGAAGAATACCATTGTTCATAAACAGAACTGAACTGGTAACCCGAAAAATCTGTGATTCTGTCAATAAATTTCTGGTCGCCTAAATATTGTGCCAGTCCGGTACTCATTTCCTGTACATAAGTGAACGGTACTTTCCATTTCAGATAGCTTCGCAGCTGATACCATAACCCCAGCGGTGCGCATAAACAGCCAAACAGTACAAACTGCCTGAATAAGTCTTTGCCTTTGGTCTTGAAATTCCGAATCAGAACAATCAGAAATACGAATGCTACCGGCGGCGCAATCAGCGCAGAAGAAAGTTTTGTCATCATCCCCAGACCAATGCAGAGAGAAATTTTCATGATATTTTTCAGAGTCGGAGAATCTATCCATTTTAAAGTACAAAGCAGTGCGCCCATGATAAATACAACTGACAGAATATCATTGTTGATACAGCCCCCGAATAAAATAAATGTCGGATGAAAACTAATCAGAATCAGCGGAATATATAATGCTTTTCCGTCAAGCTTGAAATGGCGCAGAATTTTATAGCCTGTAATCATGATGCACATTGCATAAAACAGTGTTAATGTCTGAATACTTTCACGGGCTGGATTTCTGCCAGTGTTCAGAAGATTTTCATTGATATAGACCCAGACTGCACTTAATGCATGATGCAAAGGCGGATGATAAAATTGTCTCCGCTCCCGGATATCAAAATCAGCAAGATGATGATTTGTAACAAGATATTCAATATAGGCAGCATGACCGGATTCGCCTTCAAATTTTCCCATGTCATGCTGACGGGTATAAACAGAAGTCCCCAGAATATAATATAATTTCAGAAAAAAACCAGTGCCGAGAATCAGCAGAGAATTCAGCTGTCTCCGGAATTTCTGCTTGTCTGCCATACAGTAAAATATACACAGCAGAGCGCACCCGCCCACAAAATGCCAGATTCCCGGATTTTTCGACTTGGAATACAGTATCAGCAAGATAAAATCTGCAATCACTGCCAAAATGCTGTAAAGATATACTTTTTTCCTGTCCAGTTTTCCGGAACGGTAAAAATGCAGTATCATGCAGCCCGTTCCGCCCAGAACAAAAAGCTCTGCCAGCCACAGCATGTTATTGGGAATGTTTTCCATAGCTCCCATAAAAAACGGGTTCTGAAACATGCACAGGAAAAACATCCATAAATAAGGATGTGCGCCCAGAGATTTGACAACCCTGTCTGTTAAGGTTTGAGAATTCACAAATATCAGCCTTCCTTTTATTTAATTTATCGTGCATAATGCTTTTATTATATAACAGAAAAATTACCTTGTCAAGAGAATTTCCCATAGTTTAGAAAATAAAGATTATTTTTCCGGAAGCTGACGGAATTCTGTAGAAAGCAGTCCCATTGCCGCAAAAGTGGCAACTTCATCATCGGAAATATCTTTTCCATGTTTTTCTAGAGAAAGCTTTCTGCCGACAATCACATGGCATTCAATATTGTCAAGACCGCTTTCCATACGGACAAAGACTGTTTCACCGCTGGGAAGTGAACCTTCCATACTGGCATGGAGACGCATCAGACCTTCATTGACCTTTTCTCCGTTGATATATAATGTCACTTTCGATGCCTTTGCACTGGAGCGTTTCATAGTAATCATAATGTCATGAGAACGATAATTATATTTCCAGATTTCATTTTTCTTCTGGAAAATATTGGAAAAATTCATTAACTTATTCCTCCTCGGACAAATTTTTGAAATTATCTCTATTATAGCATAGTTCCGGAAACTTGTCAAATTATATACAGATTTTTAATCAAATTTTAAAAAATATTTTTCTCACAAAAAAGACTTGCTTGTTTTTTCAAAATATGCTATAATAGATTTAAATATGTAAAATCATGAAAGGGGCTGTTCAGCTATGAGTAAATTATTAATCGTTGATGATGAAGTCAATATCAGAACTGTTGTCAGAGAATATGCAGAATTTGAAGAATATGAAGTTGATGAGGCAGAAAATGGTATGGAAGCCGTGGAAAAATGTAAAAAAAATAATTATGACCTTATTATTATGGATGTCATGATGCCGAAACTGGACGGCTATTCTGCCAGTAAAGAAATTAAAAAACATAAAAATATCCCTATTATTATGCTTTCTGCAAGAGGAGAAGAATATGATAAATTATTCGGCTTTGAAATTGGTGCAGATGATTATGTTGTCAAGCCTTTTTCACCAAAAGAATTAATGGCACGGGTCAAGGCGGTACTTATGAGAAGTAAGGCTTCTGTACAGCTTCCTGAACCAAAAGAGGAAAAAAGAGAAACACTTGTCTTTGAGGGACTGGAAATTGATATTGCCGGACGTGAAGTCTATGTCGACGGCAAAAAAACTTCTATGACTCCCAAAGAATATGATTTGTTATTCTATCTTGTCCGGAATAAGGGACTTGCACTGACTCGTGACAAACTTCTGGAATCTGTCTGGGGTTATGACTTCTTTGGTGATGACAGAACAGTGGATACGCATATCAAGATGCTGAGAAACAGTCTCGGTAAATACCGGAAATTTATCGTCACACTCCGGGGTATGGGTTATAAATTTGATGCCAATGCAGAATAATACAGAATTTGCCGAACAAGATTCGGCTGAGAAAAAACGAAAACCTAAAAAAAAGAAAAGCCGCCTTTCTTTGCATACTTTTCTTGCAATGGCATTTATGATTTTTACAGTCATTACTTCTGGTTTATTATTAATAGAAGTTGTCTTTCTTGAAAAATTTTATTATTATTTCAAAATTCAGGAAACGAAAAATATTGCAAGTGAACTCCTCAATGCTTATGATACAGAAGAATTTGAAGAAACTATGAGAAATGTTTCGTTCAGCAATCAGATTTGTATTTCTGTCATTGACAGCCGGAATTATGTATTGTATCAAAGTGATGTCATGGGGAACAGATGCCTTTTGCACGGATGGCATAATTATCTGTTTGAAATTCAGCAGGAAGTCAAAAAAAGTGCAACAGGCACTATCTGCATGAATGTCTTTGACGAACAAATTAATATGAAAACCCTTGTCCTTGGCAGTACGATTGGAGACAGCAATAATCCTGACGGCTATATGCTGTTCAACACGGCTCTTGAACCAGTCGGCACAACTGTACATTTATTGAAACGTCTGCTTCTTATGATTGCAGTGCTATTACTAGTTGTCGGCTTTATGATTGCACTTGTCGTCTCAAACCGGCTGGCAGTCCCTATTGTGCAGATTACAGAATCTGCCAAACGTATGGCACATGGCAACTATGATACAGAATTCAAAGGCGGCGGCTATAAAGAAGTTGACGAACTCGCACAGACTCTTACTTATGCAGAACATGAAATTTCCAAAGTCGATACTATGCAAAGAGACTTAATCGCCAATGTTTCTCATGATTTGAGGACACCGCTCACCATGCTGAAAGCTTATGCTGAAATGATTCGTGACCTTTCCGGTGATAACCCTGTCAAAAGAAACGCACATTTACAGGTGATTATTGAAGAAACAGACAGATTAACTATGCTTGTCAATGATATTCTGGATTTGTCCAAACTGGAAAACGGCAGTCAGAAACTTGAACCGTCTACATTTGATGTTTCTGCATGGATGACTGAAATTTGTTCCCGTTATAAAGGCGTTTCGGAACAGATGGGCTATCATCTTTCATTTACACCTGACCAGCCGAAGGAAGTCACCTGTGATGCTGGAAAAATGGAAAGAGTTGTCTGCAATCTTATCAATAATGCTATTAATTATACAGGTGATGACAAACAGGTTTTCGTCCGTCAGATAAATACCGAAACTGGTGTCAGAATTGAAGTCCGTGATACCGGTGCAGGTATTGAAGAAGATAAAATCAAAAAAATTTTTGATAAATATTATCGAAGTGAAAATCATAAGCGTGAAGTCGTTGGCACTGGTCTGGGTCTTTCTATCGTCAAAGCGATTCTGAAACTCCATAACTATGGCTATGGTGTCCGTTCTAAACTTGGGGAAGGTTCAGTTTTCTGGTTTGAAATCAAATAGCTATCACAAATCTATCACATGCTTTTCACAATCGTGTGCTATAATTCACATGTTCAGTGAGTTCTGAATGTTATTTATTATGGTAATAGCGTTTTACCCCAACGTTATTATAAATCCCCAATAATCCCTATATCATGCACAAGAATCCTCTTTATGAGGATTTTTGTGTTTTTTCATGATTTCATATTTATCTGCAAAACTTTCATATTGTTTTCATATAATTATCACAAAAGCATGTTATAATATAATTGTTCTCAAAAGAGAACTATATTCTCCCCCTTTTAGGAAATAATTAACGTACTCCAGCGTTAATTATAAAAATCCCTATAATCCCTATATCATGGCAAAACACCCTCTGTTTCGGCAGAGGATGTTTTGTTTTTTCCCTGAACATGTCAGAAAACCTGACCGCCGGAAAAGCGGTCAGGTTTTTGAACATTATGCATTCAGCAATTTTTCGGCAGCTGCCATTTTGACACAAAGTACAAATAAATCCATTGCTTTCTGGAGTTCTTCTACAGACGGGTAGGAAGGCGCAATTCTGATATTTTTATCTTCCGGGTCTTTTCCATAGGGGAACGCTGCACCAGCTCCGGTCAGGACAACGCCGGCTTCTTTACAAAGCTGTACAATTCTTTTTGCACAGCCTTCCGGTGCATTGAAAGATACAAAATAACCGCCCTTCGGTTCTGTCCATTCGCCAATGCCCAGAGGCTTGATTTCTGCATTCAGTGTATCCAGAACTGTCTTGAATTTCGGCTCAAGAAGCGCACGCTGTTTTTCCATGTGTGCAAGCACGTTCTCAAATTTGCCGTCAAAGAACTTGACATGACGCATCTGGTTGATTTTATCAAAACTGATAGTAAATGCTCCCAGTGCTTTTGTCAGGTCTTTCAGATTTGCTTCAGAGGCAGCAAGCAAAGATACGCCTGCACCGGCATAAGTCACTTTTGCAGTAGATGCAAAAATATAAACCATATTTTCATTGCCGTTCTTTCTGGCTTCTTCCAGAATCGGCAGAATTACTTTCGGATTGTCGCACAGATGATGAATGCAGTAGGCGTTATCCCAGAAAATACGGAAATCC
>DJXD01000133.1 GCA_002449585.1 Ruminococcus sp. UBA7013 | reverse complement strand
AAGCCCCCGCCTCTTTAGGTGGGGGAGGACGTCACTAAAATATTGAGCATTATTTTCATACGGAGGATATTACATGATTACTATTGAAATGGAAAACGGAAAGAAAATTGAAATCGAGCTGTATCCTGATATTGCTCCTATTTCCTGTGAAAATTTTGAAAAGCTGGTCAAAGAAGGCTTCTATGATGGTTTGACATTTCACAGAGTGATTCCCGGTTTCATGATTCAGGGAGGTTGTCCGCTCGGTACAGGAACAGGCGGCCCCGGCTGGCATATCAAGGGCGAATTTCTGGCAAATGGTGTTCCTAATTCCCTGAAACATACTAGAGGTGTTCTGTCTATGGCACGGGCACAGAATCCTAATTCTGCTGGTTCTCAGTTTTTTATCATGCATAAAGATGCTCCCTATCTGGATGGCCAGTATGCCGCATTTGGCAAAGTCGTTTCCGGAATGGATGTTGTGGATGAAATCGCCGAAGTACCTACTAATGCAAATGATAAACCGCTGAAAGCGCAGATTATGAAGCGTGTATATGTTACAAAATAACATGCATCAAAAAGCTTGTTTCCTTCCGGAGACAGGCTTTTTATTTTTTTCTTGACAAATGCAGAAAAATCTGTTATACTGAAATTAGATTGCATGATACAAAAGAATAAAAGTAATAAATTATTTTGAGGTGATTTATCATGAAAAAAAGAAGGTTTGCCGCCGGAATTATGACCGCTGCAATGCTTTTGTCTGCATTGCCGGGAATATCTGTTCAGGCTGCTGATGTTGAATTAGTCAATGATACGTTTGAAGAAGGCTTTGGCACATGGAAAGCTAGAACTTCTGGAAGCACAGAATTAAGTCTGTCGGATAAATATGCACATTCCGGGAATCAGTCGCTTTATGTCAAAGACAGGACAGTTTCATGGAATGGCGCAGGTGCATCCATGATAGGCACAATGTACGCCGGAAAACAATATGCTTTGAGTGTCGCTGTTTTTTATGATGATGAGCAGATTGGCGGACAGTCTCAGCAATTTAATCTGCAATGCCTATATACTGATTCAGAAGGAAAAGAAAGATATTCTTATATCGGCAGTGTTAACACACAGGTAAATCAATGGGGTGTGATCAAAGCAAATTATACTGTTCCGGCTGATGCCAAAAATATTGTCGTCTATGTAGAAGCCGCCACCCTAAGTGATTTCTATATGGATGATTTTACCGTCAATGGCGAAAAAATCGAAAAAGTAGCCGGAAATGATGGCTTTGAAGATAATTTTGATGATGGTACTGTCATGGATTGGCAGGGCAGAGGCTCGCAGACAAAGCTGGAAGTATCCAAAAAATACGCTCATAGCGGTGAGTATTCTCTCTATACAGACGGCCGTCAGCAGTTATGGAATGGCGCAACCTGCAATAAAGCCTTGGTTCTCGAAGCAGGCGGCTATTATAATTTCGGCTGCTGGGTGCTCTATGATGGTGATGATTATACTGATACACAGAAATTTTCCATTAATCTACAATATGATCTGAATGGAAAGGAAAATTATTATACAATCTATACTGAAACAGCCAATAAAGGCGAATGGACATATGTCGGCACAGAATGCACCATTCCGGAAGGTGCGGCCAATGTCTATGTTTATGTGCAGACAGCCTATAAACCAGAAGCAAGCGTAACAGCACAGGATCTCATGGGCTTCTATCTGGATGATATTACCGGAACTCGCCTGCCTGATCCTGCCATTCAGGAGGATATTGCATCCCTGAAAGATATTTATGCGGATGATTTCAAGATTGGCTGTGCAGTCGCAAGTGCAGAATTCACACAGGGCGCAACAAAAGATATGATTCTGAAACATTATAATAGCGTCACCATTGGTAATGAGCTGAAGCCGGAAGCAGTTCTTGATCAAACGGCAACACTTGCCTATATGAATGCTAACGGCGGAGATCAAACAAATCCGCAAGTATCATTAAAACAAGCCGCCGCCATGCTCAAATTTTGTGAGGAAAATCATCTCGATCTGAGAGGACATGTTTTAGTATGGCATAGCCAGACACCTGACTGGTTCTTTAAAGAAAATTATGATGCTTCTGCTGATTTCGTTTCCCCTGAAATTATGGATCAGCGTATGGAAAATTATATCAAGAATGTCATGAATGCAATCAAGACAGAATATCCCGATCTGCATGTATATTCCTGGGATGTTGTGAATGAAGCCGCTTCGGATTCCGGTACAATGAGAAATGCAGGCGCATATTCTCAAGGGGATGGCTCATCTGGCTGGGTGAGTGTATACGGAGATCAGAGCTATATCAAGAAGGCATTCACCTATGCCAGGAAATACGCTCCCGAAGGATGCAAATTATTCTATAATGATTATAACGAATATAGTGAGAATAAATTAAAATATATCCAGTCGGATATCCTGAAAGATCTCGTAGATGCCAAACTGATTGATGGCATGGGAATGCAGTCACATATTGGCATGAGCTCGCCTTCTATTGCACAGTATGAGGCCGCTTTGAGAAGCTATGCAGATATGGGGCTTGAAATTCAGGTCACAGAACTTGATATTGCATTGAGATCTAATTCTGATGAAGATCTGCTTGCATTGGCTGAAAGATATCGTCAGTGCTTTGATATGTATAAGAGAGTTAAGGCTGATGGGGTCAATCTGTCCGCTGTTGTATTATGGGGCATTACAGATTCTACTAGTTGGATCGGCGGCTATCCGCTGTTATTTGATAAAGATTATCAGGCAAAAGCGGCTTATTATGCTGTTGCAGATACAACCGCACCTGTACAGACCATCAAGACAGCAAGAACTTACTTGACAGCTCAAGAAGAAGGATTTGAAGCACAGGCAGAAAATCAGATTGGTAATGCAGGAACATTCAAAGCGGCTTATTCTACAGATCCTACTTCGTCTGTTTTCCCATCTGAAAGTATTATATTACAGATCAATGCGAAAAAAGCCGGAACAGCTGTAATCATGATCAATGGCGAATCTGAAACAATAGATATAAAAGCTGGAGAAAATAAATATTCAAAAGGAATCAAGGGATTAAAAGCCGGCGATACTGTCCGATTTGATATTTCTCTGAATGGCGAAAACTGGAATTCTTTAGGCGATTTATCAGAATCCACAAGCGGAAAACTCTTGATTGCATCTATCCCGGCCATTGCCACAGCAACACAGGGTACACCTGTCATTGACGGAAAAATTGATGATATTTGGAAAACAGCCAATACTATCAATATTGATAATTATTCCCTCGGAAATGGCGCATCCGGAACGGCAAAACTTCTCTGGGATCAGGATAATATCTATGTACTGGCCGAAGTCAAAGATCCTGTTCTGAGCAAGGCAAGCAATAACAGCTATGAACAGGATACTGTTGAAATCTTTTTAGATGAAAATAATCATAAGTCTACAGCTTATGAATCTGATGATATTCAGGCAAGAACAAATTTCGATAATGAAAAAACGGTAACTGATGGCTTATCTACAGACAGATTTACATCAGCTACAGCAAAGACGGCTGACGGCTATCTTGTGGAATTTGCAATTCCTTCTACATTGGGCGGTTTCAAGGCAAAACAAGTTGTCGGCTTTGATGCACAAATCAATGATGATGGCACAGGAGACGGGAAACGCACTTCTATTGCAAACTGGTTTGATCTGTCCGGAATGGGTTATACAGATGTTTCCGGTTTGGGTCTGCTCCGTTTGGAAGGCGAAGAAAGTGCACTCCCTGGGGATGTCAATTGTGATGGAAAAGTCAATATTATGGATATTATCATGATCAATAAAGTCATCTATGGCAAAGCCAGCATCTCCGAACAAGGTCAGAAAAATGCTGATGTGAATCAGAGCGATGCACCAGATGCCAATGATTCTCTTGCCATTATGAAATATATCATCAAGCTGATTGATCATTTTGAAGCATGAAACAGAAATATAAAGGCATTTTACTGATCATCTGTTCTGCATTCTGTTTTGCATTCATGAATGCATTTGTCAGATTGTCTGGGGATCTGCCTTCTGTACAGAAAAGTTTTTTCCGGAATTTTGTCGCCCTGCTCATTGCAGGGGCGGCATGTTTCCGAGAGAAAGGAAGCCTTCAGATTCCGAAACAGGGGCTTGGCTGGCTGTTTCTCCGGGCAGGATTCGGAACAATCGGGATCTTGTGCAATTTCTATGCAATTGATCATCTAGTGCTGTCTGATGCCTCTATGCTGAATAAAATGTCTCCATTTTTTACCATTCTGTTTTCTTGGATTCTTCTGAAAGAAAAACTCCGTCCGGCACAGGGGGCGGCAGTATTGACAGCATTTCTAGGCAGTCTGCTGATTATCAAGCCAACATTGGATTTTTCAGATTTCAAAGCGTCAGCGATCGGCCTGACAGGAGGAATCTGTGCCGGCGCAGCTTATGCCATTGTCAGAATATTAGGCCAGAAAGGTGTTAATAAAAATTTCATTGTATTATTTTTCTCAGGATTTTCCTGTTTGGTGACACTCCCGTTTCTGATTTTGGCTTTTCATCCCATGACATGGCAACAGATCCTGATTTTGATCGGCGCAGGTACAGCCGCCGCCGGAGGTCAGTTTTCTATCACAGCAGCATATTGTTATGCACCAGCAAAGGAAATATCTGTCTATGATTATTCACAAATCATTTTTGCAACAACATTAGGCTTTTTATTTTTCCATGAGATCCCTGACGGATGGAGTTTCTTGGGCTATGGTATTATTATTCTTGCCGCAGTGGGCATGTTTATTTATAATAATTATTCCAAAAAGGGGCATCAGTTAACATGAAATATCAGAAAGAAATACATGAGTATCTGGAATTGCATCAGCAGGAAATGCTTGATTTGCTGGCAAAGCTGATAGCTGTCAGAAGTGTGCAGGGTGATCCTGCTGAAAATGCGCCATTCGGTTCTGAACCTGCAAATGCTTTGCGGATCATGCTGGATGCCTGTGAAGGCTTTCAGACAGAAAATATTGATTTTTATGCAGGAAGTGCAGACTTGAATGCACTTCCTCCAAAGCTTGGCATTCTGGCTCATCTGGATGTTGTTCCTGAAGGAGACGGCTGGACATATGATCCCTATCAGCTGACTTATGAACCCGAAACAGATAAGCTTTATGGCCGGGGAACTTCTGATGATAAAGGCCCTGCTACAGCGGCATTATTTGCCATGAAAGCAATCAAAGATCTGCATATTCCCATGAAACATGGTGTCCGGCTGATTTTCGGAACAAATGAAGAAAATGGCTCTGCTGATCTGGAATATTACATGAAAAAGAAAACGCTTCCCCCCATGGTCTTCACACCCGATGGAGATTATCCTGTTATTAATCTTGAAAAGGGAATGTGCCGCCTGAAATTGTCCGCTGATTTTAATGATCATCAATCCTATATTATCAAGCTCAAAGCTGGTGATGTGATTAATGCTGTTCCCGCTTATGCAGATGCTATCTTGATGAATGTTAAATTACAAGATGTGAAAACGGCTGTACAAGATTTACAGAAATGCTATATTGAAATTCCTCAGACACAAATTGATCTGGATAATGGCATTGTAACAATTTCCGTCAAAGGCGAATCCGCTCATGCATCTACTCCGGAAAAAGGGAAAAATGCACTGACATTTTTATTAAAAATTCTGGATGCCTTGCATTGCAAAGGACAACAGGGTGAAATCATTCACAAGCTTTCAAAATTATATCCCTATGGGGAAACAAATGGCCAATCTTGCGGAATTGCTGCGAATGATGCACTGTCTGGCAGTCTGACATTGGTTTGCAGTGTGATTGATATGACAACAGAACATGTAACAGTATGGAATGATATCCGTTTTCCAGTCTGCTGTACCGGTTCGGATATTATCCAAAATATGAAGCAGGTACTTGCGCCGCTGACATGTGAAAGTATCATGTGTGATGAACCTCATCATACAGATGAAAATTCTGAATTTGTGCAAACACTTCTGCATATTTATGAACATGTCACCGGATTAAAAGGCGAATGCCTGGCAATCGGTGGAGGAACATATGTGCATCATATCGAGGGCGGTGTTGCTTTTGGAGCAACATTCCCCGGCACAGATGTTCATATGCATGGCGCAGATGAATTTATTAAATTAGAGCATCTTATGCTGGATGCGGAAATGATGGCCTTGGCCATGACTGCACTTTGTGCAGAATCATCAAATGGAGGTATTTAACAATGGATCTCAAAGCAAAAGCAGATGAAATTATCAGCAAAGTCAAGAATGATCCGGATTTTTCTAAAAAATTCACAGAAAATCCGGTCAAAGCCGTGGAGGAAATCACTGGAGTAGATCTTCCGGATGAACAGATTCATAAGCTTGTCGGCGATGTCAAGGCAAAAGCTTCTGAAAGTGTTTCTCGTGCTAAAAATGATCCGGATTTTAAACAAAAATTGAAAGAAAATCCTGTCAAAGCTGTGGAGGAAATTACCGGGGTAGATCTTCCAGATGAACAGATCAATGCAGCAATTAATGCTGTTAAAGATAGATTAGGTGGCAAAAAATAAACAGATTGGTTCAGCATAGAAAGCGGATGATATGACATGAAAAGAAAGATAAAGGGCTTTACGCTAATAGAGATGATTGTCGTTATTACCATTATCGGCATTTTATCTGGCGTGCTTGTGCCATCCCTGATAGGCTACACCAAAAGGGCAAAGGTGGCTGTTGCAATTGCAGATGCAAAAACGATTAAAACAGCAATAGAATCTTCCCTAATGTCACGATTTGTGATTAATAAAAGTGGTGATAATATATCAGGTGCTTTTAACAAAGTACTCTATCTCGATCAAAGAACGGATAAGAAATTCAAAGACAGAGAAACAGAAATAGTAGGTGCTTTTACTAATAAAAGCTGGTATAATTATAAAAAGAAGATAAATAGTAATGGCCCATCTCAGATAATTGATACAGTCATTGCTGCTGGATTGGATGAAACCGTTTCTGAAGAATGGAAAGCAGGCAAAAGCGGTGCGAATCCGTTGGGTTATGGAAGTAAAGGCACTTGCTCTGATTATTTGAAAGCTGAAAATACCAATTTTGGGCTGATTGTTGTGTATAATAAAGATTTTACAGTCCGTATGTTGCAAATTTACCGGAAAGATATATTAGTAACATATATCAATGGTGAATATATTGCTAATACAAATCAAGATGCGCATTTTGTCGGCACAAATGTATGGAGTACGATTTATACAGATGTAGGAAATACTTCCTTTGGAGAATCCTATAAAGTTTCCTTGTCTAATCAACAAATAGGATCTAATGGAAACTTAGGCGGTTGGTATTAATTAGAATCCTCACTGAAAAAGGCTGTTGCACAGAAATGAATGATGCAACAGCCCTATTTTTATATTAATAATAATTAGGATCTTCCGGGAATGGCTCTAATTGATCGGCATCAACAGGGCTGAGAGATTCTGCTAATTGCAGTAAATCCGCATTTGTGGGATGACTATCTGGATATTGAATATTTTTCATGAAATAATCAGAATTATAATCATCATATTGATGATCAATAGCATAGTGAACAGAAGTTTTTCCAATGCCATATAATTCATAAATATAATTTTCATCTGTCCAGATCAGCATATCACTGTTTCCTCTCCGGCCGGATGCGTTCATACTGAGGAAATAGCCGTCATGCTCTCCGACTTTGATAGGACTTGTCTCAAAATGTCCATAAGGATAGCCAGATGGATAAGCAAATGATTTTTTAGAATATTGTTTCAAAGAAATCCATACTTGAGAATTTTCATAATAAGATCGTGTTTCATCTTCATCATAATAAAAAACATGTGTTGTCATTTCAGAAAGAGCCGGATCAGTCAGCATATAATTCTGTTCAATATGATCTGGTGCATAATCAGGAAAATCAGGATGCAGATGAATCATATATACAATTTCCCGGAATGTATTTTCATAATAATCATAGCTGACAGAAAAACCAGGGATTTCAGGAAGATCAGGGGCATAATATCTAGCATTTACTTCTTTTTCCGCAAGCTGACTGTAATATGATGGCATAGCATCACTGACATATTCATAGATAACACCACAGCTCAACTGTAAAGTTTCCTGCTCATGATCGAAATCATAATAATAAACTTCCGGGGCATAGATTCCAAAAGAATCCCATGTTGCAAGATGTGCCGTTCCAAAGTCAGTGAATAAATAACTTTCTCCATTCTGATCCAGATAAAGCGCATCAAAGAAATTTATCTGTGTATCATTACTGATCAGCGTATAAAAGCCGGGGTTTGCCGTTCTCATAAATGGGGCTGTTGTTTCTGTAGTGTCTGTAGTCTCTTCTGTTGTGACAGATTCCGTTGTTGTGGTACTGATTTCCGTAATCATATCATTCATGATTGTTGTTACAGGAAGCAGATCATTGCTATTTTGTGCTTCTGTATAGATGATTTCTATTATTTCTTCCTGTGATGTTTCTGGTATCATGGTACTTGTCATAATGCTGACAGATGTTTCTGTTTCTATGGCAGAAGTTATTTCCGTTGTAAAAGTTGTATGGATTATTTCTGATGCATCTGTCATAACTGCCGTCATAGTTTCGGTGATAGTTTCTGTTTCCGGCTTGTCTGTTTCTATAACCGGAATGATGTTTTTGATGGTATATTTCTGTGTTTCAGGCTCTGTCTGCAAATGGGTACTGATCGTTTCTGTATGCGTCTGTGTGGAAACTTCTGATTTCTGCTGCATACTTGAAACATCTGTATGCTTCATTCCGGCAATGCCCTTGATACCTGCCATACAAATCAGCATACAGGCCGCCGCCGCAAGTACAGCTTTATACCAACCATATGCCTTTACAACATGGACGGGATATGTTTCTTGTTCTGCCGGAGGTTCAGAATCTGTTTTTTGTTTATATTTCTGTTCACTTTTCAGAAAAACTGTTTCCATCTGATCCGGATTGATCGGAAATTCTTCAGCAATGCGTTTCAATGTTTCATCATCTGCATTTTCAAGCATATGGAATAAATCTTCATTTTTCATAGCAAATCCTCCTTTGTAAGTAGTGATTTCAGTTTCCGTAGTGCTCTTTCACTGCGTTTTCTGACATTGGCCGGCGTGAGAGATACCAGTCTAGCAATATCCTCTGATTTCTCATGATAAAAATATTTCTGTATGATAATTGTAGCATCTGGTTCTCCCAGTTCTGCAATTTTATCAAGAAGGAGTTTCCGGAGTGCTTTTTTTTCATAATCCTGTTCAATATCAGCATCAGAAGGCAGATCTGGAATTTCCTCACTGTCAAAAGAAACCATCTGCCCGGATTTGGATTTCCCTGAAAACTGATAAAATGCACTGATCGCAGTCCGCCGGGCAATCGTTCCAATATAGCCCTGCAAACTTCCTGTATGATCGGGATCATAATGAATAAAAATTTCTGCAAAAATATCGCTGACACATTCATCTATATCTTCCCGGCTGGCACAGCTTCTCAATTTGCTGAATACAATCGCATAGACATAATTACTATATTGATTGAAAATCATCCTGTGTGCTTTTTCGGGGGATATTTTGAATAACATGCGGAGTTCCTGTTCTGAAATCATCTCTCCACCTCCTTTATTAAAAAGCATCATGCATGGCTTTCAATTATTACATTCTGGAATCCTGTACAGATTGTGACAGATTTCAGAAAAAATTTTAATACACATTGACAGCAGATCAAAAAAACAGTATAATAGAAATAAAAAGATCTGAAAATCATGTCAGTTATGCATTTTCTGAATATCTGATATGATATAATAAGAGGTGTTTTATGAATCCTAAAAGTGTGATGATTGAAGGAAATCGCATCGAAGCAAAGGCTTTCTATGCATGTGAAAATCTGGAAAGTATCTGTATTCCGGAAGGTGTGACTTATATCGGAGACTATGCATTTGCAGAATGCAGAAATCTGAAACATATCGTGATTCCTTTGAGTGCGATCGGAAATATTGGGCAACATATCCTGTATCAATGCAGATCCTTGGAAACTATGACATTATTCCAAAAATGCATTGACATGAAAAAAGTAACTATCACAGAATTTGATAGCATTTATGAAATTTCTACAGGGGATAATATACTTGATGGATATGAAAATTCCGGCTGTGCAGATTTCATTGCATTTCAGACGGAAATCATTTCTGCATTACTTGGGAATGATTATGCTGATCTATGGCATGTGATACTCACGCATGGTTATGGCCATTCTACTATATTCGCTCCGGAAATGCAGATGCTGGAAATCTGGAATGACTTTACACAGTTATCAGGATCAGAATTCAGTTGTTATCATTTTTTTGAAGGCCTTTCCTATCTTTGTAAATTCTGCAATCCAGAAATCAAAATTCCCTGTGTACAGAGTATCTTGAATTCCGGGACGCTGATCACAAAAGATAATATTGATTTGCTGATTGATCAGGCACTGAAAGCACAGGAATTTGAAATTCAGATCATGCTGATGCATTATAAATCCCAGCATTTTGCATTTGATCCGGATCAGTTGAAATTATAAGCGAGGTGTTTATATGAATCCATTACAACAGGCTCTTGCCGAAGCAGATGAAAATTATTTTATTGGTATTTCCAATAAAGGTATTTATAAACGTGCCTGCAAAGATTTGGAAAATGCTGATGTTTCTGTGAAGAATCAGGAAGATACTGCTGAAATTCAGATCAGCGGAGAAACCTGTATCATTAAAAATCCATTATGGGAAAGTTCCTGTTCCTGCCCATCAAGAAGCGTTTGCAGACATCTGATTTCTGCTATGCTTTGGCTGAAAAATCATATCCATTCAGAAGAAGAGGAAGAAGAACCTGAATTTTTTGAAGAATCTCCCCAACAGCTTCCGGATCTACTGAAACAGGAGCTTTCTGCTGTAACATCTATACAGATCCGGAAATCAATCGGCAGTCAGATGAAGGCTATATTGCCATATATATCAGAAATTCAATTAGAAGAAAGCAGTATTCTTTCCGGGACACTCCCGGATGGGACAGCGGTTAGAATTCTGTATCCATTACAGAATGCAACATGCTCATGCCATAAAAAAGATTTATGTGTTCACAAAGCAGCTGTTATTCTTGCATGGCAGATCAAAGAAGGTATCACTCAGTTATCTGATTTCGATTTACAAACAAAAGCACTTTCTGATCAAGAAAGTCATGCAATTCAGGCATCTGCACAGAGAAGCTATACATTATTATGTGATATATTAAAATGGGGATTTGTGCGTATGCCTGAAAATATGGCAGAACATCTGGAAGCCGCCGCTGTACAGAGTCATGCTCTTCGCATGGCTGATGCGGAAAAAATGCTCAGGGAACTCAGCGGAAGATTATCCGATTGCCGGGAACGCCGTGCTGTCTTTCATACGGATGATTTTTTGATGAAATTATGCACCTGTGCAGAATATTTATATACATTGCAGAATGAAACGCTTTCAGAGGAAATGCTTGGTGAATTTCGCCGGAATTATGAAAAGATCAATCAGGATCTGACAATTATTCCTGTCGGACATAGAAAAGTCAATAGCCATGAATATCAGGGCGATATTTATTATTTTTTAAATCCGGAAGATGCCAGCTTTCTGACATTTTCAGACATTCGGCCTGTATTTTATCATACAAATCATTTTCATAGAAAAGAATCTGTTATTCCATGGAATGCCGGTGCGCCTATAGAATCACTGATGCAATCTAAAATGATTCTCAGAAACGCCAAAATCAGTGATGGCAAATTATCCGGATCGCAGGAAACAGAAATCTTGATGACAACCCCTGTCAATCTCAACTGTAAAGAAATCTGTAATCTGATCTATACAGATTTCCGGAAATTAGCGATTGATCTGGCCAAAAGGCACACCGAAAATGAAAGATTATATTTTGTACATCCATCGGCATGTATCAGCAGTACGTTTGATACGCATTCTCAGAAATATCAAATGCAGATTGCTGATCATTCAGGGAATCAGATCCGAATACAGATCCGCTATCAAGCAGAAACAAAAGAATTTATTCAATTTATGGAACATATTGGTGATACCATGCTGAAACATCCTGAAAAAATATATACCTGGTTCTGTTCCGCTTATTTTGATGATGGTAAACTGGTTCTGTTTCCGTTGGGAATCTATGATTCAATCGAAATTCCACAGCAGACAGATTTCTTTCTTCCTGCGGAATATACCCGGCAAAATCCGGCACATGCGGAAAAAATCCTGCAATTATTGAAAGAAATTGAAAATTATCTCTGTGAGATCCTGCAAAGCGGTTTGCAGTCTTATGATCAAAAAAACAGTCAAAATTTATGTCAGCAAGCAAAATTCTCTGGAATGCAGGGCTTATCAGATCTCCTGAATGCCTTTGCAGAATCGGCTGAACATGTCCGGCATTCTATGCAGGAAGATCTGACCGCTGTGATGCAGAATTATATCACACTGACTAATTATCTGAAAATCGGTCTGGAAAAGCTTGATGTCTTTTGTGCATTGACAAACATGAACACATGTGATAAAATAGAATCATGATGAAAAGGAGAAAAAACGCATGATTTATGAAAATAAGGCTCTAAGCGGAGGCATGACATTTCCGCTCTTAATGCAGGCGTGGCAGGATGCCGGGATCAGTCCGGAAACAATTGCCATTGTAGAAAATTATCTTGATCTGTCTCAGCCCAGAGATAACAGCCTTCTGGATCAGATTCAAACAATAGATCTTGTTTCACCCTTATCAGGCAGCTGCTGGCAGAATATTTTAAAAGCCATCCGAAAAGAAATTGAAAGTATTCAGGCGGAACTTCCTGAACGGTATTGTTTGGCGGCACATGCGGCAGTTGGGGCATATGCCGGAGAACTTGGCATTTATGCATTCGATTTCCATCACAGGGAAAAAAGAAATAATTTATTAAAAACAGCCTTTCAGTCCCGTTTCGGAAAAGACGCTGATGCTGTTTTATTGGCAATTTCATTAACACATGCATGTAAAATAAGCATGATCAGCAATTTCAGAATTGATAAACATGAAGAATCTGCGGAAACCTGTCTGAAAGCGATTTCTTTCACGAATCATTATGCCGCTAAATTAATATTGATGATTCATGCATTGAATCAGGTCACACCTCCTGAAAAAGCAAAAGGCCTGAAAGCTCTGTTTCAGCCAAAAGATGCCTTTTACAAAAAAATGCTTTCTATCTTTGATGATCTTCTTTCTGAACAGCCAGCTCATTCAGAAACATTGCATCATTGTATCATTGCGCTTGCATTGGCGAGCCCATTCGATCGAAAATATTTCAGCATGTTTCAGAATTCTATCAATGGCCGACAGTCTCAGATTGCGGATCTTGTCATGAATTCTGGACTTGATAAAGACAGAATTTTTGATGTGATGGATCAGCTTGACAGCATTGATCTGAAATATATTTCCTGTATTGCCAATACCAAAAATAAAAAAACAGAATATATATTAAACAGGGATTATCTGCCGGATCGTGACAATCATCTGAAACATTTAGCTCTGCGATTCCCGAAAGAATATCATCAGCAGATGCTTGCTGAATCTGATATTGAAGCCGCTGACCATATGGAAAAAATTCTGATTGCTATAGATAAATCTTATCAGGCAGGAGAGATATTAAAAAATCAGGCAAAACAGAAATGTGCCAATATCCTGACAAAAGAGAATCCGCAGTATAAATATGAGATTGAAAAATATCTGTTCGGAAAATCAGATATAGAAGAATTTTTATTAATCGCTCCTAAACTGAAAGCCTTAGATAATTGGTATTGGGGCGGAAATGGTATAAATTATATTGGCGTTTATGGGCTGGATGATTTTGCAAAACGTTGTATCTGTTATTGGGCAGTTACTTCCTATGAATGCCCAGGTGTAATAGGAGGTATCCCCGGTTATCGTTTTAAGTCTCATGAAACGGAATTAATCAATATTTTGCTGGAATATCACATTCCCATGATCTATATTCTGAATGCGGCTTCTATATTGGCGGCTGATTATTTTGTAGAAGATCCAAAAAAAGCAGTTCTCAAAAAATTCCTGACTATGCCGGAAGAAATCATTGATATAGATCTGAAACCGCTCTGTGTCGAGGCCAGATGCATGCGAGTTCAGGTATTAGGAAAAAGAGCAAAAGTCAATCCTGAAAAATATCAATCCTATTTGTTCGCCGCCGCTGATGATAGCAGTAAAAAAGTTCGCCAGCTTGCGACTGAATATCTCCCCCCACCTGATGAAAATCTGAATGCTGAGCTGCTTGCTTTGCTGACTGCCAAAAAAATTGCAAAACGAGAATTTGCAGCGATATTATTAGAAAAAAATTTCCCGGCTGTTTATCATGATGCTGTTCAGAATGCTCTTGCCATTGAAAAAAATGATAAGCTCCGCACAAGATTCGCTTCATTATTACATGCTGATGCTTCTGCTGAAACACAGCAATCCACGATAGAATCCATAATTGAAGATCTGATAAAAGGCAATAAATTCAGAAAAACATCATGGTTGTTTGATACGCCCTTTACACCTGTTCATGATCAGCAGGGAAATGAAGTTTCAGAAAAATATCTAAGAGCACTGATGAATTGTTATGCAGCTTCCATAGAAATCAAACGGAATCCTGTTGCGGATCAGCTGGCTGAAAATCTAAACTCCCTAGATCTGGAGCATTTTACACAGGAAGTATTCAGCCGTTTTGTTGATAAAGGCGCAGAAGTAAAACAAAAATGGGTAATTTATTTCATCGGCATTCATGGCGGATTAGAGGGAATAACGATTTTACAGCATTATATCAAAGAATGGTCTGAAAATCATCGGGGGGCAATTGCTTCTGATGCTGTGCAAGCGTTAGCATTAAATGGAAGCTCCGCCGCATTGATGGCTGTTGATGATATGGCCAGAAAATTCAAGAATCGCCAAGTGAGAAATACTGCCGTTTCTGCATTGCAGAGTGCCGCTGATGCCTTACAGCTCACAAAGGAAGAGCTTGCTGATAAAATTGTTCCAGATCTTGGATTTGATGAATCACTTTGCAGGATTTTTGATTTCGGATCAAGACAATTCAAAGTTTATCTGACTTCTGCTCTGGAATTAGAAATCTTTGAAGAAGATAAAAAATTGAAAAATCTTCCAAAGCCCGGAAAAAATGATGATCCGGAAAAAGCAGAGGCTTCTTCTAAAGCCTTTAAAGAAATGAAAAAACAGCTAAAAACTGTTGTGCAAAGTCAGAAATCAAGATTAGAATATGTATTTTTATGTGATAGAAAATGGACTTGTGAAGGCTGGAAAGCATTATTTATTCAAAAGCCTGTCATGCATTGCTTTGCTATTGGTCTGATCTGGGGCGTATATGAAAACAACCAGCTGATTCAGACATTTCGATATATGGAAGATGGTTCTTTCAATACGGCCGAGGAAGAAGAATATGAACTGCCTGATAACATGCAGATTGGCTTAGTCCATCCGATCGAATTAGAGGAAGAAACGCTTACAGCATGGAAAGAACAGCTTTCAGATTATGAAATTCATCAGCCATTTCCGCAGATCGAACGTTCTGTATACCAGATTCATCCTGAAGAAAAAGGAAAAACAGCATTGCATAGATTTACAGGCATGAGCATTAATAATTTATCATTGCTCGGAAAAATGACAAAATTCGGATGGGAGAAGGGTATCCCCGGAAATGCCGGCTGGTTTACAGAATATTGCCGCACAGATATTGAACATCAGGAAAAGCATGGAGATAAAATACAATTTATTGGCTATTATGCAAAATTGGAATTCAGCGGTATGGATATTTCAAGCTATGTAAAATCTGAAAATGTCACGATTGAAGATATTACATTCTGGAGTTTATCAGATAGGCGCACCCCTTTGAAACTGGAGCATATCAATCCCAGATATTTCAGTGAAATGATATTGCAATTAACAAGCATATTGGGAGAAATCAAACATGAAAGCTAAATTATTATTAATGATTGCAATAATGGCACTGCTGACCGGATGCAGTGCCGAAAAGAAAGAAAATGTTTCTATCCTCTCAGGAGGACAGAGCATTGATGCATCCGTGCAGGATACTACAAAACCGGAAATTCCAGAAGGTGCAATTGCAGATGCATCCGGAGAATTTATTTATCAAGGAAAATTGCAGCCCGCTGGTGATGATGAAAATGGCTATATGCAAATACCGCTTGGCTATGTTCCTTTTCAAGAGGAAGGTGTGGAAGGATTGACACAATATTCTGATGTCTCCGGAAAAAATCTTTTCACACTTGATTATTATGACGGGGTCTCTTATGAAGCCGCCGCAGAGAATCTCCGCTATTATTTCGCAGAACAGGAGAATATTGAAGGTCTTGGCGGTGCGATTGTGACTGTTTCCGGCTATGATGCCAGACAGCTGTATTGTCATTTTACAGATAATAACATGTTTTTGACTGTCTGGATCATCAAAGATCCAGATCATGAAGACAGCTGTTATTATTTAGCAATTGAATTTGACAGCGATCATCAGGATTTATTAGCCTGTTCTTCTACTTTTCAGACCGTCAGTGATTATCATAAGACACATAAATAAATCAGAGGTGAGTATTTTGGAAACCTATCAGGAATTTTTAAACCGGATCAACAGCTTTGAAAAAAGCTTTGATCTGGGCAGAGAGAATTTTATGCCTCATCCATCTATGATGAAAAAAGTCAGTCCGGAAAACAAATTTCTCCCATTCTATGGGGATACTGTTGTTTTTCGTCTTTCTGAACAGGAACAAGCTTTCTTTCAATCTTATACAGATCAGCTTTATGCAGAAGCACCAGAATGCTTTTCACAGAGAATTCATGCAAATACTTTTCATATGACACTGCATGATCTAAGCAATGCGCCGGATCTTTCTGATATTTGTCAGGATATGGCACAGAATGCACAAAAACTCCGTGCTTTGATCAGACAGGAAAAACCTGCATTCTCAAACATCCATATGAAATATAATGCAGTCTTTGATATGAAGCATATCGCTCTGGTCATTGGCTTATATCCGGCAGATGCGGAAGAATATGCCAAACTTATGCAATTATATAATTTGCTGAATCAGGTCATAAAATTATCATATCCGTTGACACCTCATATCACGCTAGGCTATTACAGCAGACAAGGCTTTTCCGCAGATGCAGGCCGGAAATTGGCAGAAATTGTGCAGAATCTAAATCAAAATTCTATTGATATACTTCTATCACCCAATCGGCTATATTATCAGCATTTCACAAGCATGGCGGAGTATCAGAATATTTTTTGTCTGGAGGATATAACATGAATCAGATTGAAATCAATATTCAGGAAAAACTGCATCAGATCGAAAAGACAGAACATGTCAGAATTCTGCATTGTGTAGAATCCGGAAGCAGATCATGGGGCTTTGCTTCTCCCGATAGTGATTATGATGTCAGATTTATTTACATCCGTCAGACAAAAGATTATCTCCGGTTGAATCCTGTCCGTGATGTGATCGAATTTCAGCTTGATGATATCTATGATATTAATGGCTGGGATGTGCAAAAACTCCTGCGATTATTATATAAATCAAATCCCACTGTTTTTGAATGGGCTTCTTCTCCAATCGTCTACCAAACAAATCCGGACTGGAATAAGATCATAGAGATTCTTCCGGAATATTTCGATCAGAAAGCTATTTTGCATCATTATTTGAGTATGGCATATCATAATAAAAAAGCGTATCTTGAAAGGGAACAGATCCAGCTCAAAAAATATTTTTATGTCCTCCGCCCGATTCTGGCCGCAAACTGGGTACTGCATAAAAATACACCCTCTCCAATGCTGTTTTCTGAACTCGTACAGGAAGAACTGCCATCAGAATTGATGCCAGAAATTCAGGATCTTCTGGAACAGAAAAAGTCTATGCCTGAAATTGGTACAGGTCAACATATCAAAAATATTGATCTTTATATTTCTGATCAGCTGGCAGCTTTGAAGCAGGCAATAACAACTATAAAATCAGAAAGAAAAAGCTGGGAAAATCTGGATATCGTTTTTCAAAAATTATTGCTTTCCTGATGCAGGACATCTCTGGATCTATTCCAGAGATGTTTTATTTTCTAATTTTTAATTACACAAAATCATTGTTTTGTGCAATTAAAACGGCGTATTTTTTTGAAAATTTTGAAATAAGTTCTTGCAATCTGTTTCTACATCGTGTATAATAATAATATATTCTTTTCGGTAAACCTCTGAATTTGGAAATATTACCCAAAGAAAAATTGCATCATAAAACAGGAGCTGAATGAAAATGAAAGTACTGATCATTAACGGAAGTCCGAGAAAGGACGGAAATACCAGCATTGCGATCAATGAACTTGTAAAGACGTTTCAGACAGAAGGCATAGAAACGGAAGTCTGTCAGATTGGAAATAAGGATATTCGAGGATGCATTGCCTGCGGAAGCTGCTTTACAAAAGGAAAGTGCGTATTTGATGATATTGTGAATGAACTTGCGCCGAAATTTGAAGCGGCTCATGGGCTGATTGTGGCATCACCAGTTTATTATGCCTCTGCTAATGCAACTTTGATAGCTTGCCTTGACAGATTGTTTTATAGCACACATTTTGATAAAACTATGAAAGTTGGTGCAGCTGTGACTGTTGCAAGACGTGGCGGATGCTCCGCAACATTTGATGAGCTGAATAAATTTTTCACTATCAGCGGAATGCCTGTTGCATCCAGTCAGTACTGGAACAGCGTTCATGGCAGAGAAAAAGGCGAAGCTGTTCAGGATGCAGAAGGTTTGCAGACCATGCGGATACTTGCAAGAAATATAAGCTTTCTTATGAAGTCCATCGATCTTGGCAAGGAAAAGTATGGTCTGCCCGAAAAAGAAGCATGGCAACCGACACATTTCATTAGGTGACTTAGGAGTAACATAAATGACGGGTAAAGCCTCAAAAAAGGCACTCATGATTTCTTTGTTGAGCATCTTAGCAATATTTATATTATTAAGAAGCTGTCATATTCTATTGCATATAGGTGATGTTTATACATCATGTTTCAGCAAGGAATTCAGAGTAAATGAAAATGATCATATAAATAATGATAATATTTCTGAAATTGCATATATGCGCAGGTTAAAGCACTTTGCAGCTATGGATACACAGCTTACAGATCTGAGTTTCATAACTGGTTTTACTGAATTGGAATCATTCAGTGTGGTAAGCAGTTCAAATGATCCTGCCTATGTTATTACAGATATACCTTCATTGAAAAACGCTCTTTCTTTAGGCTATGTATATCTATTTGCTGATGTAAATAATCTTGATTTTTTAGTTGATTCACAAAAGCTATATGATGTTACAGTAGTATCCTATAACAAAGAAATAACAGATATTTCCGGATTGCGCAATAAACCCGAACTCCGAAACATAGTTTTGAAGAATGTAAAATGCTCTGATTATTCTATTTTTCTCGCTCTGCCTTCGTTAAACTATTTGTATTTGGAGGGCACTATCCTGCCTGATAATATTAAAGAGGAACTTGAGAAAAAAGGTATAAGAATAGAAAATTTTATTGAAGATTAGCAAGAAAGCCCTCACTTTAGAAGTGAGGGCTGAATCTTGATACATGATTCAGTGCATAAATTTTTAGTGAAGATGAGAAAGATGCCAATCAATAGTAATAAAATAATAAAATATGCAAATCCTGTTCCGGCTTTTCATGATAATACTCATATAATGCCGCTGCCTGAAAGCCTGATTTTCTGACTTCTTTCAAAAGAGCTTTATCAGAAAGTTCTGTCTGGAATTTTACAAGACAATGTAATCCAGCATTTTCATTCATGATGACAGAGCCATCGAAAATTTTATATAATTTCATATCTGAAAATAGCTGATTCCGGCGATCTTTATAATATTTCCGCATTCTGTGAAGATGTTTCTCAAAATAGCCTTTTTTGATAAATTTGACAAGGGCATACTGTTCAAAATTCGAAACCGTACAGGCATAACGGCTCAATTTCTGATGAAATTTATCCAGAAGCGAAAACGGCAGTATCATATAACTAATGCGAATTGTCGGAGTCAATGTTTTACTAAATGTATTGATATAAATCACTTTATCCATGACATCCAAACTGAATAGCGAAGGAATTGGCTTGCCGGAAAGACGGAATTCACTGTCATAATCATCTTCAATAATATATCTGTTATCCTGTTCAGAAGCCCATCCGAGCAATGCATAACGCTTTCCGATAGAAGTCACCGTTCCTGTCGGGAAATGATGCGAAGGCGAAATATGCATAATTTCAGTTTCACTATTGTGTAATACATTCAGATTGATGCCGTCCATTTGCATGGGAATCCGGATGCACTGCAATCCAAGCCCGGTATAAATATCTGATATTTTGGAATAGCCGGGTTCTTCTACGCCAAATACAGACTCTCCGAGCAGAAGATGCAGCAGCATATATAAATATTCCGTTCCTGCACCGATGATAATCTGTTCCGGTTTTACTTGCATATTCCGGAAATTCCAGAGATGTTCCGCAATTGCTGAACGTAACTCATAAGCACCTTCACAGGGCATTCTGGTCATTAATCTGGTCTGGTCTGATGCCAGTATCTCACGCATGATTTTCGCCCATACACTGAACGGGAACAACATATGTTCCGGCGGATTTTTTACTTCTTCTGTTTCTCTGAATTCCTGTTTTGGCATTTCCCTTTCTTTCTGGGAAATGCTGATTTTTTCCGCAAACCAACCTTTTTTTTGAACTGCTTTGATATATCCCTCTGCTTCCAGCTGATGATAGGCATTTTCTATTACACCAAGCTGTGAGGCTAGTCCTCTTTTAGATGGCAGTTTTTCCCCTGCTTTGATGCGTTCAGATTCCATATCTTTCCGGATGTATTCATAAATCTGGAGATATAACGGTTCAGTTCTGGAATATTCCAGTTCATAAGTCAGCATAAAATAACTCCTTTCTGGCATGATGAAATATATTTGATTTGGCTATTGTAATCATGCCACAGTTATAGTATACTGTATTTATCAGCAATTGTCAATCCAATTACAGAAAGGAATTTTTTATCATGAGTGAAGAACGTTATCAGTTAAATAAAGAACTTGCCCAGATGCTCAAAGGCGGTGTCATTATGGATGTTACTACTCCGGAACAAGCGAAAATTGCAGAAGCTGCGGGAGCTTGTGCGGTGATGGCATTGGAACGCATTCCGGCTGATATCCGTGCCGCCGGAGGTGTTTCCCGTATGAGTGACCCGGCTATGATTCAGGAAATTCAGAAAGCAGTCAGCATTCCGGTCATGGCAAAATGCAGAATCGGGCATTTTGCCGAAGCGCAGATTCTTGAAGCAATCCAGATTGATTATATTGATGAAAGTGAAGTCCTCAGTCCGGCGGATGATGTTTATCATATTGACAAGACAAAATTCAAAGTGCCGTTTGTCTGCGGTGCAAAGGATTTAGGCGAAGCTCTGCGGAGAATTGCAGAAGGTGCTTCCATGATTCGCACCAAAGGCGAACCCGGTACAGGCGATATTATTCAGGCTGTCCGTCACATGCGGAAGATTCAGAGCGAAATTTCTAATCTTGCCGCCCGTCGTGAAGATGAACTTTTTGAAGCTGCCAAGCAATTGCAGGTTCCTGTTGATCTTGTCAGATTCGTACATGCAAATAAGAAACTGCCTGTTGTAAATTTCGCCGCCGGAGGTGTCGCTACACCTGCTGATGCTGCTTTGATGATGCAGCTCGGTGCAGAAGGTGTTTTTGTTGGATCAGGTATTTTCAAATCTGGCAATCCTGAAAAACGGGCTTCTGCGATTGTCAAAGCCGTTACAAATTATAATCAGCCGGATTTATTAGCGAAACTCTCGGAAAATCTCGGCGAAGCTATGGTAGGTATCAATGAACAGGAAATTGCTTTGCTGATGGCAGAAAGGGGAAAATAATGTCAATCGGGATTCTGGCTGTACAGGGTGCATTTATCGAACATGCACACTGTCTGGAACAGCTTTCACAGGACTATGTATTATTAAGAAAAAAATCTGATATTCCGCAGAATCTTGAACGTCTGATTCTCCCTGGTGGTGAGAGCACTGTACAGAGGAAATTGCTCCATGAACTGGATTTGTTTTCTATACTCAAAAATAAAATTCTTGAGGATATGCCAGTATTGGGCACATGTGTGGGATTAATTCTGCTTGCTGAACAGATTGCTGAAGAATCTACAGACGGCTTTCAAAGTCTTCCTGTTCTTGTCCGCAGAAATGCCTATGGTCGTCAGTTGGGCAGTTTTTCCACAAAAGGCACAGTAGGAGAAATTTCAGACTTTCCAATGCGCTTCATCCGTGCACCATATATTGAAAAAATTCTGCATCCAGATGTGCAGATTCTGAATCTGACAGATCAACATATCACTGCTGTGAACTATAAAAATCAAATTGGAACTGCCTTTCACCCGGAATTAACAGATGATTTGCGGATTCATAAATTATTTCTATCTTTATGAACTCTCTAAAATTTTTACACCGCCGAAATCTCGGCGGTGCTTTTTTGAATATTTCTTACAGTTCATAAGGCATCACCTGATAAACACAGTAATTCAACCAGTTGGAAAATAGCAGATTAGAGTGTGCTTTCCATGTCATCACAGGCGCAAGTTCCGGATTATTCTCAGGAAAGTAATTTGCTGGAATATTGGGATGCAGATTTTTCTTAACATCTCGCCAGTATTCGCTTGCGAGTGTTACGGCTTCATATTCAGGATGCCCATTAACAAAAACCTGTTTTCCATCTTTGGAAGCAATCAGATAAGCACCAGCTTGACGGGATTCTGCTAAAATATCAATTTCCTCTGTTAGATAAATATCTTCTGACCGAATTCCGGTATATCTGGAATGTGGTGCATAGAATACATCATCAAAACCCCGTGTCAGATTTGCATGAGCCGCTGTCAAATAATGCTGATAAATTCCAGAAAGCTTTTCCGGAAGCGGATATTTCTGAATCTTGTAATGATAATATAATCCAGCCTGTGCCGCCCAGCAAAGATATAAAGTTGAAGTCACATGTAATTTGCTCCACTCCATAATTTGGGATAATTCTTCCCAGTAATCCACCTGTTCATACTCCAGATTTTCAACTGGTGCGCCTGTTATGATCAATCCATCGAATTTTTGATTTCTGATTTCATCAAACGTTCTATAATATTTTTCAAGATACTCATTTGTGACATTTTTATACTGATGTGTCACAAGACGCAAAAATATCACTTCTGTCTGCAAAGGCGTATTTGATAACAATCGGAGTAAATGCAGTTCTGTCTGCTGTTTCTGCGGCATAATATTGACGATTACAATTTTCATCTGCCGAATATCCTGATGCAAAGCCTGCTGTTCAGACATGACAAAGATATTTTCCTGTTCCAGCTTTTCCAAAACAGGCATATTTTCCTGTAAACGAATTGGCATATGATAACCTTCTTTCTTGTTTTCTGCATGGCAACATCTCCCTTAGATGAGAGAGCTGTAATCATGATTTAAGAGACTTCCAATAGGTATTATAATAAATTGTTAACAGCAACATCATTTATTCCACGCACACGGCTCAGAAGCATAGAACGGAATCTTTGTAAATCTGTTTGTATGCATTTATTATATCATGTTTTCACGTGCATGTCAAATTATTATTTTCAACCAAATATTGAATCTCCCAATTCTTTAAGCGGTGGACATAATCAAATGGCAGTGGGAGTGGAAAGAATTGGTGTCTCCCACTGACATGAAATCAATTCACTTGACATTTTTCCATTGTTACGCTATACTATAGATAGTTCGCATCTTGATAAGAGTAAAAATAGCAGGTTGTGCTGACAAATCATTCAGCACGTAAAATTTTTAGTGTCCGTTACATGCGAACTTTGACAGAAGTCGTCGAAGCTCGTGAATGACAGAATTGTGCTTTGGCGTGGATTGAAACAATAATCTATTATCAATTTTTATGATATTTGGATTTCCTGTTTCAGAAGGAATAAAAATTCTTCAAGCTCTTCCAGCGTTGTCAGATGAGAAAGGCTGATTCTCCATGAACTGAGCGCATTTTTTCTATCATGTGTCAAAGCCATGACAGCCCGTGAAGGCGTATTTAGCACAGCACATGCTGATTTCACAGAAATGCAAACATTCTGACTGCTGAGACGACGGCGCATTTCTTCCCCTTTGATGCCATTCACTGAAACATTCAGAATATGGGGAACAGCATGTTCTGGACTGTTGATTCTGAATCTGGAATTCTGCAATAAATTTTCACGCAGAAACTGATTTAATTTTCTGACATGTTCCATTCTTTCTGGAAGTTTTTGCATAGCCAGTTTCAGAGCATGCGCACATGCAGCAACAGCAGGTGCATCCGGTGTGCCGCTCCGGTAAAGTGTAGTGCTTGCTCCGCCATGAATCAGCGGTTCAAGAATGATGTCCTGTTTTTTTACCAGAATTCCGCATCCTTTCAGGCCATAAAATTTATGTGGTGCAAGACTGACTAAATCCGCCTGCATGATGATATCAAGCGGAATCTTCCCCGCTGCCTGTGTGGCATCCACATGAAAACAGCAGTTCGGATATTATTTTAAAAGCTCTGCGATTTCTGCAACAGGTTGAATGATCCCAAGTTCACTATCCACTGCACAGACAGAACAAAGAACCGTATCTTTCCGAAGGATCTTTTTCAGATGATTCAGGTCTGTTCTGCCCTGTTCATCCAGATGAATCATATCAATCTCCCAGCCCTGCTCTTGTAAGAACGTCAATGCACCGCTTACGGAAGAATGTTCCAGAAAAGTCGTGACAATATGTTTTCCCCGTCTGCGTGAGGAAAAAGAAAGCCCTTTTATGGCGAGATTATTCGCTTCGCTGGCACTGCTGGTAAAAATCATTTCTTCTGGATAAATATGCAGAAGATCTGCAATCGTTTCGAGCGATGCCTGTATAATTTGCTTTGCCTGTTCTCCTGCCGGATGTACAGAATTCGGATTTGCAAAACAAGAAACGGCAGTATCTGCATAAATCTGCAATACACTAGAATCGGGCGGCGTATCGGCACAATAATCAAGATAAATCTGCTTCATGTTCTTCCCCCTGAAAATTTTCTAGAAAATGATGATATTCTTTTCCAATATGATACGAAATCAGCGTTTGCAGATTGACATTCTCCACACTGCGGAAAATATTCATATCAACAGCCGGATTGACAGCACGAAGTTCTTTCAGTAGCATCTTGATTTCCTGACGTTTAGAACCACCTCCGCCATTGTCGCACATGGTGCAGTTTTCCGTAAACCGGCAGGCACACTGGATAAACTGTAAATCATTGTACTGCTTCCAGTGAATAATTTCAGCTTCATGGACAAGATACAGCGGCCGAATAAGCTGCATTCCCTGATAGTTTTCACTGTGAATTTTCGGCATCATGGTTTGAATCTGCGAACCATAGAGCATTCCCATCAAGATAGTTTCAATTACATCATCAAAATGATGACCAAGTGCAATTTTATTGCATCCAAGTTCCTGAGCGGTTTTATATAAATAACCTCTGCGCATTCTGGCGCACAGATAGCAAGGATGTGCATCTACTTTAGCGACAGCATCATAGATTCCGGTTTCAAAAATTTGAATCGGAATTTCCAGCAGAGCAGCATTATCTATAATTTTCCGGAGATTGATCTCATGATAGCCCGGATTCATGACTAAAAATAGGACTTCAAACGGGATTTCTGAATATTTCTGCAAACGTTTCATACACAGAGCCATCAGCATAGAGTCCTTGCCACCGGAAATACAGACAGCAATTTTATCATGCGGCTGAATCAGTTCATATGTCTTGATACCTTTCAGGAATTTTGACCAGATTGTTTTTCTAAACTTCTGAACAACAGAAAGTTCAAATTCATTTTTTGACTGCATATTTTCTCCTCGATTTCTAAATTTTAATTATTTATTTTATATATCGGTTTACTATGTAATTATACACTTTATTTTCTATTTTGTCAAGAGTAGTTATTATTATCCTATTTGTTATAGATGGCAAATTTGGTAAAAAAGTAAAATAAAAACTTTTATCTGCACCACACATAATTATCTGTGATTCATTCATCAGATATATCATTACTCTGCTCAGTAGAATTTTCTGTTATCTTCTCAAAAAAAGGAATTAGAATATTGTCAAGATGTGGCCATTCGTATTTCATGAACAGTTCTTCATTAAGATAAACATCTATATATTGTCTGTTGAGTACTATGAAATATAGATCATCATTCAGGCGATATTGCAACATATGTTTTCCATATTTCATTTCTTCTGTTTCCGTGGCTTCCGGCACGTCAATCTCTTTTATAACATCTTCATATTGTAAGATAACAGAATCCTTTAACTTCTTGATAAAATAATTTCTCGTGAAACCAGCCTCACCTCCATCATAAATATCTATATTGGTTATCACTTTTGCTATCTGATCATTTTTAAGCTCAGGATAAGTTCCATCTACGTCCAAATAAATAAAGTTACAAACGCCGGGAATTTCAAGATAATCATCGTTTACTCTCATGATATAAAATTCAGCATCATCCTCACTGCTAACGCTCATATAATCAGCAATGTAATCCTCTGGGTTATCATCATTTATCCGTCCGCAGCCTGTCAGTAATAAAGCTGTCATAAAAGCTATGGTTATCATTCTTTTCATAATGATCATCCTTTCGAAAAGTATTTTGATCTATGGGTATCATAAAAAGCCTAAATTGTTACCTGTCAGATATATTTTTGACATATTGAATATATTATCCAACGAATCATAGTACAAAACAATAACTGCTTTATATTATATACGATAGAGAAAAGAGAAATTTATGGTTGTTATAATAGACAAATTTTCAAGATTAAATTTATTACATATTACAAGCTACCTCTTGGGAAAATTTTTTCCAGGCGGTTAATTTTATCAGATTTTAACAGGATTAGTAAGAAATTCCATCTCTATGTCATACAAATCCTTTACATAAGAAAATCTTATCATATATTTCTGAAATCCAGATTGATTTATTCTATAATGTGTGGTATAATAGAGCTATCAAATAAAAATCGGAGGTAATGGTGATGGCAAATATATTAATTGTATACTATTCCCGTAAGGGTGAAAATTACTGGAACGGTTCTTTGAAGCACATCGAAAAGGGTAATACCGAAAGAGTTGCTGAATTTATCCAGAAAGCTGTTGGCGGTGATTTGTTCGAGGTGGATACCGTCAAGCCCTATTCCGAAA
>DJXD01000052.1 GCA_002449585.1 Ruminococcus sp. UBA7013 | reverse complement strand
CCTTTGCGGACAAAGAAATTCACGCCTTTATGGGCAGGAAGTTTCTGCGCAACAGAGCCAATTCCACGCTTTAATCCTCTGGGAAGTTTGTCATAGACTGTAGAATTTGGTTCACTGTAGACATTATAGCCGCCAAAGATTTCATCTGCGCCCTCGCCGGATAATACTACTTTGAGCTGCTTTGCGGCCAGCTGACACACGAAATATAATGCAATTGCGGCCGGATCTGCCAGCGGCTCATCCATCTGATATTGAATATGCTTTAATTCGCCCCAATATTCTTCCGGCTCGATCACTTTGGAATAATTTTTCTTCCCAATCGCTTTGGAAAAGCCTTTTGCCCAGCCGATTTCGTTATATTTTTCATCTTTGCCGAATCCTACAGTGAAAGTTTTATCTACATCAGCAATAGCGGCTACATAGCTGGAATCTACACCGCTTGACAGGAATGAGCCAACTTCTACATCTGCGATTTTATGCGCACGGACGGAATCATGAAAAATACTTGAAATCTGTTTCACCCAGTCATCTAAAGACGGATTTTCATCCGGACGGAAATGCACATCCCAGTAGCGTTTGATCGTCAGCTTGTGATCTTTATAAATAAAATAATGCGCTGGCTGAAGCTTATAGACATTCTTGAAAAATGTTTCATCCATGGCAGAATATTGAAATGTAAGATATTCTTCCAGTGCAGCAGTATTCAGCTCTTTGACGAAAGCAGGATGTTTCAGAAATGCCTTGATCTCAGAGCCAAACAGGAGCGTTTCTCCCATCTGCGCATAATACAGCGGCTTGATGCCGAAGAAATCCCGTGCGCCGAATAATGTTTTATTTTTTTTATCCCAGATGACAAAGGCAAACATTCCCCGGAGCTTGTCGAGCAGTTTTTCATGATATTCCTGATAGCCATAAATCAATACTTCGGAATCTGTCTGTGTCCGGAAGTGATACCCTTTCCCGATCAGCTCGGCACGGATTTCTTGATAATTATAAATTTCACCATTGAATACAAGCACAAGATTGCCGTCTTCACTATACAGCGGCTGATTGCCCTGCTCAGATATGTCAATAATGCTTAATCTTCTGTGACCAAGGGCAATATCTGCATCAATATAAGTTCCGCCTGCGTCAGGCCCTCTGTGACGGATTGCATCCATCATGGAGAGAATTACTTGATTTGCATTATCAATCTGATTGGTAAATCCTACAAAACCACACATAAAAAAACCTCCTGGCATTTTTTTATTATTATACTACAGAACGGAAGTATTTGCAACCGTTTTTTCAGAATTTAGAAAAAACAATAGTAAAACCCCTTGCAAAACATACAGATTTCGGTTATAATAATAACAGACGAAACTATGAAACGGAGGCAATGTATTATTATGGCCAAGAAAAAGAAAAAGCACGGCAAAGTAGAAAAAAAGAAGACAGGCCCTTTTCTGCAATTTAAATTAGGTGTATTGCTGATTCTGGTATTTTTTTCATTTGCGGCAACATTTGCGGTTTATATGCTGAAGGCTACTTCTGATCCGGATTATTGGGAAAAAGAAATTCTTGCCAGTTCTCAGAATCAGCTTAGCACGGCCGAAACAAAACCAGTGAAAAATAAAAATCATGTTGTGAATCCTGTACCAATGTCAGAACGAGCAGAAGATTCCCGCATGGAAAAATGCGCTTTTATCGGAGATGTTTCTACATTGACAGCTTATTATGATACAAAGGCAAGTCTTGTATTTACAGATCATGTTGCCAATATGTCAGAATCCAGAATGAAAAGCATCAGCCGGGATGTGACAGAAGCAGAAGCGATTTATATCTGGTATGCCTGCCCTGAAAATCAGGATGAAACAGAAACGGCTCTGGAAAATCTGGTATCTTTGCTGATAGATCAGCATAATCAGCCGATTTATCTTTTGACGGCTCTCCCGTCCGGAGATCCGGAACAGACACAGATCACAGATACATGGAACAGCGTATTATTTGCACTCGCAGACAATCGGGGATTGCATTATGTAGATGTGAGTACAAATCTCAAGAATGATGACGGAACATTGAATCCGATTTATCAGAATGAGGAAACGCTTTATCAGGTTGTTGGCGAATGTATTTTAACACATATTGCAGATTAAGAAAAAAGCTTATCAGTTAGGACTGATAAGCTGTTTTTTCATACTTTGACGAGTGCTTTTTGATTAAATTCTTCCGGGGTTGTAAAAGTAGGAACCATATCATGAAGGGCAGCCACTGCAACAGCTTCATCATTTTCCAGAGCCGCATCACGGAGGATTCTTAATCTTTGTGCGAAAGTCTGGTTATCAATTTCAATCTGCTTGCCGATGAAGATTAATTTATTAGATGTTTTCTGTAAGCCTTCTTCATTCATAAGTAATTCTTCTTTGATTTTTTCACCTGGACGGAGTCCCACAAATTCGATTTTGACATCTTCATAAGGGATTTTGCCATACATGCGGATCAGATTTTCCGCAAGAGCGACAATGCGAACAGGCTGACCCATATCCAGAACGAAAATTTCTCCGCCATGTGCAATAGCGGCGGCTTCCATCACAAGGCTGACGGCTTCCGGAATCGTCATGAAATAGCGGATAATATCCGGATGTGTGACAGTGACAGGTTTTCCCTGTTCAATCTGGCGTTTGAATAATGGGATGACAGAGCCATTTGACCCCAGAACATTCCCGAATCGAGTAGTGACAAATTCTGTCCGTCCGTCATGCTGCTGGGCTAAGTACTGAACAATCATTTCACAGCATCGTTTTGATGCTCCCATGACATTCGTAGGATTTACGGCTTTATCTGTAGAAATCATAACAAATTTTTCGACATTATGAAACTGCGCTAATGTTGCTACGTTAAAAGTTCCAATCACATTGTTTTTAATCGCTTCCATAGGGGAAACTTCCATCAGCGGCACATGCTTGTGAGCCGCCGCATGAAATACAACAGAAGGCTGATATTTCTGATAAATCTGATTCATGCGGAAATAATCACGCACAGAAGCAATCAGTGTAACAAGATTTAGCTTATCTCCATATTCCATAACAAGCTCTTGCTGGATTTCATAGGCATTATTTTCATAAATATCGACAATAATAATCTGCTTTGGCTGATATTTTGCAATCTGTCTGACCAGCTCTGAACCGATCGAACCGCCCCCACCTGTGACCATGCAAATTTTTCCGTTGATAAAAGATTGTATTTCTTTATTATCAAACTTGATGGGGTCACGGCCAAGAAGATCCTCAACTTTAATATCCCGGATCTGTGTCAGAACACTCGGATATTTGGTATCAAAAATCAGATTGCCGATAAACGGCAGGACTTTGATTGGTACTTTAGTATCTGAGCAGATATCAAGAATCCGGGTTCTTTCTTCTTTGAGACAGGAGGGAATTGCAAAAATAATTTGTTCAATCTGATATTCTTCTATAAATTTGGGAATTTCATTCGTATTGCCAACAATAAGAATATCTTCTACTTTTTTTCCGATTTTATTGCGATCATCATCAATAATGCAGACAGGTTCATAAGCCGCAGATATTTTATTTTCCGGATAGGGATCATTCTGTGCATTCCGAATTTCACTGATAATGGCTCGGCAGGCCTGTCCACCGCCTACGATCATAGTTCTTTTATATTTAGATTCTTTCTTTCCGATTTCTGTGAGTTCAATAAAAGTAGATTTGAACAGATATCGAAACAGACAGATTCCGATCGTGGCGACAGTCGCATGTATGATAGCATATTGAACATTAGCTCTGTTTGAAATAATTTCAAAGAAGAATGTGCTTAAACCTACACCGACTGCCATACCATAGACACAGGATAAATAATCTTTGGCTTTGAAATATCGCCATAGTTTATTATATGCGCCGAAAAGGAACAGTGATAGGAAACAGCAGATGATTGTCACGATACAGGAAATAATAAACACTTTTCTGCCCTGATTAGTAGGGAATGTATTGGTGATAAAATTCACCATCAGGCCGGAGATGATAATAATAAAAGCATCTGCCAGCGCAAGCAGAACTTTCCGGATACGGAAATTCTGAAATAAATTTTTCATAAACGCTCTACTCCTTAATATTTTCTATCTTTCTAAATTTTACAGTGCATAAACGCCACACAGCAAACCCTGCTGCTGCTCCAACGGTATTATGAAACAGATCATCAAATTCCATTAATCCCAAGCATGTGAAATATTGTGTAATTTCGATCCAGAGGGAAAAACAGAATGCCGTCAGAATCAGAATATTTGATTTCTGAAACATCGGGCTGATCATTGGAAGAAGAATTCCAAGCGGAAACAGCATAATCAGATTTCCGCCGATTTGTTCAAGCCAATAGCTTTTTCTGCTGGATATGAATAATTCATGCCATTCCCAGAAAGGCTGGAGCATGGCACGAGGAACTTGCGAAGGAGTTCTATCCAACAGCGTGAGATATAACACGCATAACAGATAGATCGGGAGGAGTGTTTGACATATCTTTTTCATAAGCATTCCTCCGGATCTGTAATACTCTCTAACAATCAGTTTATCATATTTTCAAACGCTTGTCAAGAGGATGTGAAAATTTTTGCCTATCCTCCTGATATTGTTAATTTCTTGATCTAAAATATATAACGAATCTAAATTTGTCTGTTTTCAGCAAAAAAGACAGCCGGAGCTGTCTTTTGATGATTATGAAAATTTAGGTTCACAGGTCAGATTGACACCGAGACGCTTGAAAATTCTTTCATCTACCGGGGAAAGAATCACAGTAGAATGCACTTCACAGCCCCAAAGCTTTGAAATCTGATCCATGGCTTTTTTTGCATTTTCATCCGTTGTTGCACAGATGGATAATGCAAGCAATGTTTCATCTGTATGCAAACGGGGATTTTGATTTCCTAAATGCTGAATTTTTAAATTCTGAATCGGCTCGATTACATGCGGAGACATTAGCAGAACGGCATCATCCAGCCCGGCGAAATGCTTCAGGGCGTTTAATAATAATGCCGAACATGCGCCTAATAATTCAGAAGTCCGCCCTGTCAGGATTGTGCCGTCTGGGAGTTCCATAGCTGCGGCTGGCTCGCCTGTCTGCTGTTCTTTTTGTAAGGCTGGAGAGATCACTTTTCTATCTTCGGGGGTTATTTTAGCTTGCTTCATGAGCAATTCTAATTTATAAATTTCTTCTTCTGTGGAAGTACCTTTCCGCCGTCCGCATAATGCTGTATAATAACGCCGAATAATTTCGGCTCTGGCATCTTCACAGACAACGGCATCATCAATAATGCAATTACCAGCCATATTGACACCCATATCTGTAGGAGATTTATAAGGCGATTCGCCTAGGATTTCCTCAAACATGGCATTGAGTACCGGGAAAATTTCAATATCCCTGTTATAATTCACAGTAGTCTCTTGATAGGCTTCCAGATGAAACGGATCAATCATATTTACATCATTCAGATCAGAAGTAGCCGCTTCATAGGCAATATTGACGGGATGCCGTAAAGGTAAATTCCAGATGGGGAATGTTTCAAATTTGGCATATCCAGCATTAATGCCCCGCTTATGTTCATGATAAATCTGTGAAAGGCAGGTTGCCATTTTGCCGCTTCCAGGGCCTGGTGCGGTGACGACAACTAATTTTCTGGATGTCTGAATATAATCATTTCGGCCATAACCTTCTTCGCTCATAATCGCTTTCAGATTGGACGGATAGCCTTTGATAGAATAATGATGATAAACATGAATGCCCATTGCTTCCAGACGGCTTTGAAAAGCATCAGCGGACGGCTGGCCTTCATATCGAGTGAGGACGACGCTGCTGACATACAGGCCGATTTTTGTGAATATATGAAATAGCCTGATCACATCAGTATCATAAGTAATTCCCAGATCTCCACGGATCTTATTTTTTTCAATATCTCCTGCATTGATGACGATGATAATTTCCGCTTCTTCTTTCAGCTGTAAAAGCATCTGCAATTTGCTATCTGGTTTAAATCCGGGCAGGACTCTGGAAGCATGATAATCATCAAACAGCTTGCCGCCGAATTCCAGATAAAGCTTGTCTCCAAAATGTTCGATTCTTTCCCGGATACGGGCAGATTGCATTTTCAAATATTTTTCATTGTCAAAACCTATTTTTCCTGAACTCATGTGCTGAAAATCCTTTCTATGATAATCTCTATTTTATCATAGCACAAATTACGGGAAAATGCAAGAGAAAAATCAGATTTTGTTTTTTCTGTCAACAGCCGCATGAATAAAATCAGCAAATAATTTCTGCGGATGATTCGGACGAGATTTGAATTCAGGATGAAATTGCACGCCGACAAACCAAGGATGATCTGCCCTTTCAATGATTTCTACAAGTTTTCCATCAGGAGACAGCCCTGCTATGGTTAATCCTGCCGCTGTCAGCGTTTCACGGTAAATATTATTAAATTCCCATCTGTGACGATGCCGCTCATAAATCAGTTCTTCTTGATAAATACCGGAAACACGGGTATTTTTAATCAATCTGCATGGATACAGCCCTAAACGCATTGTTCCGCCTTTTTCTGTAATCTCTTTCTGTTCGTCCATAATATCAATCACATTCTGTTTTCCATCCGGAGCGAATTCAGAAGAATTGGCCTGTTCTAATCCGGCAAGATGACGAGCAGTTTCTATCACCATCATTTGCATTCCCAGACAGATCCCAAATACAGGTATTTGCTGTTCCCGTCCATAGCGAATGGCTTCTATCATGCCTTCGATTCCTCTGTCACCAAATCCGCCCGGAATGATAATGCCGTCACAATCATGCAGAATACTATCAGCCGTTTCCGGTGTGATTTTTTCAGAATCCAGCCATAATATTTTTACACTGGCATCATTCACAATGCCTCCATGCCGCAATGCTTCCGCAACAGATAAATAAGCATCTTGTAATGATACATATTTACCAACAAGGCCGATTGTGACAGATTGATGTGCATGATTCTGCCGCTCTGTCATGGCGATCCAATCCGCCAGATCAGGCCCCCGATTGATCAAACCAAGATGATAGCATACTTCTTTTGCAAGCCCTTCTTTTTCCAGCATAACAGGGACTTCATATAGAGAGGGAGCAGTCATATTTTGAATAATATCTGCTTTTCGGACATTGCAGAATAATGCAATTTTTTCAGCCACATCCGGTGGGATTTCCTGTTCTGTCCGGCATACGATAATATTGGGCTGGATTCCGATAGATAATAATTCTTTCACAGAATGCTGTGTGGGCTTTGATTTTAATTCATTCGATCCGGCAATGAAGGGCAGCAATGTGACATGAATATAAACAGCATTTTCCCGGCCAACTTCCCCAGCGATCTGCCGGATTGCTTCCAGAAATGGAGTACTTTCAATATCTCCCACTGTGCCGCCAATCTCTGTAATAACAATATCTGCGCTTTTGCCCACACGGTAAATTCTTTCTTTGATCTCGTTTGTAATATGCGGAATCACCTGCACTGTTCCGCCCAGATAATCCCCACGGCGTTCTTTATTCAGAACCGTCCAGTAAATTTTTCCTGTTGTGGCATTATTGCTCACAGACAGATTTTCATCAATAAATCTTTCATAATGCCCAAGATCAAGATCTGTTTCTCCGCCATCTTCTGTGACAAATACCTCCCCATGCTGATAGGGGCTCATTGTTCCCGGATCTACATTAATATAGGGATCAAGCTTCATGATCGTCACACGATACCCCCGTGCTTTTAATAATCTTCCCAATGATGCCGCTGTGATGCCTTTGCCAAGCCCGGACACAACGCCCCCAGTAACAAAGACATATTTTGTCTGATGTTCTTCCATGTGTAAACACTCTCCTGTTTATGATTGATTTTATAAAAGTGTAAACCTCATACAGCCTGTTTTTTCACAGACTGCATGAGGCCTCTTTGCCCAATATGAAATTTATTCTTCCTGAAAATCCTGTTCCGGTGTACCGCCATTCATGTAGAAGTTTTTTAATAATACCAGCGCACACCCTCCGAGAAAATCCGTTTTGCCCTCTACGGTACTACATGTAATCCGCTCGGCAATATCATCCCCAGCAATCTGCCGGACATATTTCTGAAACTCTGCAAAGCCCTTTTCACTCAGACCAAAATGATGCAGAACAATCTTTTCCGCCTGAAAACAACAGACTAGATTATGCAGTAAAATACTCCAGTCAATCATGATTTCCCGTGCAACTTCCTCGCACCGGACATCCCCAGAGGATACAGCCTGATATAACTGCTCTAGCGTCACCCGCTCAATATAGCCATCTGTTGCCGAATATAAGAACGGTGTCCGCTCTTTGCTGTATACTTCCGCAACACGTGCCTGCATCGCCTGCACTGATAATTGCGCCCGAACAGATCCCGCCGGATATCCATCCTGCTGACGGCCGCCCGGTCTTACAATACAACGTTCTGTTAGATAACTATATGTCAGATAATCCCGTTCGGATTTTTCCGGTCTCAATACTCCAATATGAATATGTCCCCCTAGATGCAAATAAACTTGATTCGCATTTAAAATCCCTTTTCTTTCTAAATCTGAATTTGCTAATGCCTGAAGCCATACAGCATTTCCACAGAAAACCGGCGGCATTGTCGGATAGTCGGATAATGCTCGGATCAGCCCTGAAAAATCAAGCATCCCATCTTTGTAAAATACTCGCATTCTTCCGATCATGATCGGCATCACCCCCACACCAAGCCCCAGAACAGAGGATTTATCCAGACAACTGTTATTCATCATGCGTTCTGATGCATGAATAATAAACTGAATCATCTCTTTTCTGCTTGTGCGTTCATCACAGGGCATACTTGCTTTATCCAGAATTTCCATATGCATCGTACACAGTCCAACTGTGATTTCCTGTTCACTGATCACAGCCCCCAGGACAAATTTAAAATTTGCATTGATGTCAAGTAAAATTTTTCGTCTGCCTTTTGGTAATTTACTGTCATGCTGATTCTGATAAGGAGCTTCACCAATTTCTACTAAAAGGCCTTCTTCAATCATGGCATTTGTGATCTGCGTAATAGATGCACGTGTGATTTGCAATTGCTGAGATAAATCTACCCTGGAGATAGGCCCAGCTTCCCAGACAGTGCGAAGTACCTGCATCCGGTTAATTCGTTTCAGATCTCGTTTACTGATTCCATTCAGCATTTTTTCACCTGATTTCTGCAAAAGATTTACTAATTTATTATAGCACAGATCGGAGAAAAATGCAAGCCGAAAAATCTTTAATTTCATTAGTCAAATTTGTTAACTTTTTTATAAAAACAATCCCCCTGTTATATTTCAGGGGGACTGTAAATGAAGAGATTAAGTTTTCTTTTTGAAAAGCATCGCAATGCAGATGGCAGAAACAGCGGCCAATGCCGGAATAGATGCAGAAGTATCACCTGTTTTCGGAGATGCATCTGATTTGACAGTATTATTAGAATTGCTCTTGATAGAAGAGCTGGAACTGTTGGAAGAAGATCCGCTTGAACTTGATCCGCCGGAAGAAGATCCACCTGAGCTTGATCCTCCAGAAGAAGACCCGCCTGAACCCGATCCGCCGGAAGATGTATCAGAATCTGTTTTTGATGGTGCAGAAGAGCTTGAACTCCAATTATCAATTGCTGTTGTTTTTCCATTAAATGCATTTGCCTTTTCAGAAGGAAGAGTAACCCATTCATATGTTTTATAAGCAGCATAAGCATTTTCATAATCATTCTTGGAAACATTTTTTCCATTCAACTGATAAGTATCTGTTGTACTGATCGAAACAGAAGAATCATCAAAATAGAAATAATCTTTCGGCGTTACTGCTGTACCGTCATACTGAAAAAATTCGTTGGTAAACAAGCCACTGTGTTCATAGACATTGCGGAGCATGTGAGCATCTTTGCTTGCGTCAATTGTTCCGTCTCTTCCAAATGAAAAATGGCTATTCACATCATCAATCAGGGATACAGCCTGTTCATTTTGAAAACCATAAACATGAATTCCGCGTGTTCCATCTGAAATAAATAATTCAGGGATACCATCATCATTGACATCATATAATTCCCAGGCGGCACTATCATCAAACGGCTTGTAATCATTGATAATTTGTTTATAAGCATTTCGCCATGCTTCAATTGCTTCTGTTGTTGGTTCAGTTGGCTCTGTTGTAGGTTCAGTAGACGCTGATGAAGGTTCTGTAGTAGGCTCTGTTGTCTCAAAAGGAGATAAATCTGTGATGCCATAATCAGAAGCTAGTGCTACATCTAAGCTATAGGAATCTAAGATTTCCTGAAATTTGTCTGCTGTGATGTCAGAAGAATTACCGGAAGCATCAGTATAAGTATATTTTCCGTTATCAGCTTCAATCATTTCGATTTCAGAAAGATCTGTATCATTGACATTCAAAAAGCGATAGCCGTTATATGATGCAGGTACTGTTGTATATGTTTCAATTAAGGCATTTTTACTGGTATCAAGATAAATATAAGGTGCTTCGCCTGTATAGTATGGTTTTGCTTGTCTGTCCTTATAAGTATAGATTTCATAACTTCCGCCGCTGCCGTCATTTCTGCCGTTAATGATCAATTCAGGCTGTCCATCTCCGGTAAGATCATATAAGCTATATCCGGCACTTGTAAATGAGGGATCAAAATTTTCAACAGCTTCTTTATAGGCAGATTTCCACTCATCTGAAACGGCAATTTTTTCTGTAGTGGGTTCAGTAGGTTCTGTAGTCGGTTCTTCTGTAGTGGGTTCTGTAGTAGGTTCAGGAACAGTCCAATCATCAAAAGGAGTGTAATCATTGAGTTCATATTTATCGGAAGCATTGTTTTGAGACGTTGCAGAAGAATATTCTGCACTTGTAATTTTAACGGCTTTGTTACTTCCTTCATGACGATAGAAAACATTTTCAGGATAACTGCATTCATAAAAAGTCTTTTCCTGTGTCAGTGTGCCGTTCGTGTACTGATAGAAAAAATTAAAAAAAAGTCCGTCACCGCTTTTATTTGAAATCATAATTTTAGAGTTATCTTTTGAAAAAGAAATGCCATATAAATCGCCTAATGCTTCGCTATATACAAGTTTTCCTTTATCAGTTGCGCTTAATGTGCCATTTAAAACCAGCACAGCATTGCCATCTTGATAGGAATACATTGTATCAGCATTAGGCTGTTCACCATAAATGAACATTTCCGGCAAGCCATCTGAATCCATGTCATACAGTTCATATTGATAACAGCCATCATATTCCTGTGTTTTTTCAATATTCTTTAAAACAGCTTTGTATGATGTTTTCCAATCATCCGCCGCTTTTGCAGAAAGCATATCTGCACTGACTGCCGGGCATGATGCGCCAACCAATGCCAATGCTGTGATCATATTGATCACATGTTTTGTTTTCATAGAAATTCCCCTTTCTGAATCATGATAAATATAAATTCCATATTCTAATTATATCAAAAAAAAAAAAAATACAAGTACCTGAGGAGAATTTCTATTTTTTATACAAAATCGAGTCCGTTTTTTTGACAGTTATGACAAAAATCATGAAATAATCCCCTGACGCAGGTCAGGGGATAAGAAATCAATCTTTCTTTTTCTTGCTGGCAGTGATGGCGGCCAGTGCGCCGATCGTAGTCGAAAATAATGCCGGGAAGTTGGAAGAATCCGCTGTTTTCGGGGATGGTTCATCACCGGAAGAGACATTTGTTTTGGAATCAGATTTTTTAGAGGTAGTAGCAGTAGTTGTTTTTGTAGTTGTAGAAGTTTTTGTAGTTGCGGATGTTTTAGCAGTTGTTTTTTTAGTATCAGAATCGGCATCAGCTTTCATGCCATTCAGATAGACAGTAGCACTACTGCTCCATGCGCTATAGATTCTTGAGCCATCAGCGGCCTTGCGGTAAGCTCTGACTTTGATAGTTTCTTTATAGGCTTCCGAGCCGGATGTTTTATAAGCCGTAGTATTCACATCAAACGGATAAGAAATAGGGGTATCTTTGCCGGAAGCTTCAACAACCGTTCTATAGACCTGATAGCCGTCAGCACCTTCGACAGCATTCCAGGAAACGACTGCGCTCTGACCGTTACCATCAGAAGAAACGGAAAATTCTCCTAATTTAGGTGCAGCCATATTAGAATCAATCACGACTTTTTCCGTTGTTTCGGTGGTACTGGATTTCGATTCAGAGCCGCCGGTTGTTTTTGTTTCTGTCTGATTAGATTGGGAAGTAGCAGGGGCAGTAGCTGGGGCATCAATGATAGAAGAGCCATCTGTTTCTTTGGTAGAAGAAGCAATTTTTGTAGCAGTTGTTGTTTTTGTAGTAGTTGTTGCTTTGGAAGTAGAAGAGGAAGCAGGGGCTTCAGAACTGGAAGCGGGAGCATCTGTAGAAGGCAATTCTGAGCTGGAAGCAGGGGCATCTGTAGAAGGTGCATCTGTAGCAGGGGGTTCAGTAGCAGGCGGATCAGTCGCTGGTGGATCAGTCACGGGCGGATTAGTTGCCGGGGGCTGTGTAGCAGGCGGATCAGTTGCCGGGGGCTGTGTAGCAGGCGGATCAGTCGCTGGGGGCTGAGTGACAGGCGGATCGGTTGCCGGCGGATTTGTAACAACAGGATCTGTCACAGCTGGTGTATTATCTTCTGCTGGTGTATCATCTTCTGCACCTGCGCCAATGGCAGACATACTAGTTACAATTGCAAGAGCCATGACCGCAGAGATAAGCTTTCTATGTTTCATATCAAATATCCTCCTTGATAAGATCGCATATCATCTATGCTTAGTTATGATTATAGCAAATTTAGCGCAGAAATACAAGAGTTTTTGTGAAAAATCTATAATATGCATAAATTTCAGGCTGATTTTCCTGTATATTTCATATTAGATTTTCGGGAAATTCTCATAAATTACCATCATGAGCGGCATTGTGACAACGGAAAATAAAGTTGTCACGCCAAAAATTTCAGAAGCATACATAGCGTTACGATGATAAGAAAGGCTCATCATGGTACAGATAGCAGCACTAGGTGCGGCCATGGCGGCCAATACAGTCATTTCGACAGTTTTATCAAAAGGGAATAACAGGAAAATAAGGATTAATAGCAAAGGAATCAGGATCAGCTTGAGAAAGCAAAGATAAAAAATTCTGATTTTGCGGAAGACTTTCAGCAGATCCGTTTGAATGATGGTAGCCCCGGCAACGATCATAGCAAGAGGGGTATTTAAATTTCCGATCATTTCGAGCGTTTCGGCCAGAAGAGGAGGAATTTCCAATCTTGCAAAAAACAGGATCATTCCTAGAAAAATGGCAATAATAGCCGGGGATTTCAGAACTTTGATCAAAGATTTCAGCGATTTTTCGCCGGACATCTGCATCACACCATGTGACCATACTAAAGCATTGAAAACAGTCAGAAAGGCTGTCAAATAAAAAACGCCTTCATAATCAAACATGGCTTTGACTAATGGAATTCCCATAAATCCGCAATTAGAATAGATGCAGGAAAAACGTTCTATGACCGTTTCCCGGCCTTCTTTCTGTGGAATGCATAGATAAACGGCGGCGATTACTGCAATATATGCGACAACAGATAATAAAAATGTTTGTCCGAGATTTCGTACAAGTTCAGGTTGAAATTCCCTTTGATAGGCCATAAAGATCACTATCGGATTGACAACTTTCAGAACCAGTCCGGAAATCTGTGTCACGGTTTCTTTTGATAATAATTTTAATTTAAAACAGATTACGCCGATCAGAATTAGAATCAGCATGATAATGCCCTGTTTCAGTACAATTTCAGCCATAAAAATCACTCCTGATAGAAATCATAACATAAAATGCTGTAAATTGCAATTGCTTTTCAGATTTTTGTCAGGTATGCTGTTTTTTCTGGTGCAATGCAGAAAAAATTTATCTGATTTTTTAGCTATTGACAAGATCAAAGCAGATATGCTATAATTAAAAAAATGAGGTGAAATTATGAGTAAAGATTACTGGTTGTTCGAAAAAGAAACGGGTGATATTGGTTTTCTGGCTGGCGTTGTGGATGTGCTTTCTGATAATTTAGGTATGCTTCTTGATTATGCTTATGCACTTGATGCAGATGTGTTCTTTGTCAAAGATAATGACATGTCGTTATTAAATGATTCTGTAAAGAAAAGATTACATTATTATAATATAAGATATGGCCTGCATATATCAGAAAAAGAGATAGATGCACTTGATTTTGAGCTGATCAAAAGTGATGCTGATCCTGAAAAAGTACTATGCGATTTTATCAGCAATTATTCATCAAAAAAAGATGTTTTACAAGGAGTAAAAGAATTTTTCACAGATCTGAACTGGTATCTGCAAAAACCGCTTTGTATTTATAATCCTGTGAGATTGCCGGATCATAATATAGATGTATTAGGTTCTGTTTATCTCTACATGGCATGGGATTATTTTTTTATAGCCTATTATGATTATCTGGTGCTTTTTGTTTTAGGCACTGTAGAATAGAAACTTGAAAGGATAAACAGAGGGTGAAAAGATAGACAAAAGTGTAAAACGTGAAAAAATGTGCTTATGAGGTGATAAAATGCTGAAAGCATATAAAACAGAAATTTTTCCGTCATCGGAACAGAAACAAAAAATTCACAGAACGATTGGTGTGTGCAGGTTTATTTATAATTTTTATCTTGCGCATAATAAAAAATTTTATGAAAAAGAAAAATGTTTTGTTTCAGGCTATGAATTTTCAAGATGGCTGAATCAGGAATTTTTACCAGTAAATCCTGATTTTTCATGGATAACGGAAGTCAGTAGCAAATCAGTGAAACAGAGCATCATGAACGCTGACAGAGCATTCAGAAATTTTTTTGAACACAGAACAAGTTTTCCTGTCTGGAAGAAAAAAGGAAATTCTAATGTAAAAATGTATTTTGTGAAAAATGGGGAAAAACAAATCATTTCTTGTGAACGACACAGAATTAAAATTCCTACTTTAGGCTGGGTAAGACTGAAAGAAAAAGGCGATATCCCTACAAATCCTAAAACGCATGTCATAAAAAATGGCACGGTTTCTATGAAAGCAGGGAGATACTATGTTTCCGTTCTGGTGAAAGAAGCCGCACCAGCAAAGCCTGTTCTGAATGATTTTGGAATTGGCATTGATTTAGGCGTGAAAGAATTTGCAATTTGTTCAAATGGCAGGTTCTTTGCAAATATTAACAAGTCTGTTCATATCAGAAAATTGGAAAAAAGTCTGAAACGACAACAAACAAAACTTTCGAGGAAATACGAAAGTTTGAAAAAATTACCAAATAACTTGAAAGGAGAAGCTACTCGGCAAAACATCCGTAAACAGATACTGAAAGTACAGAAACTCCATCATAAACTTGATTGTATCAGGACAGATAATAGTAACAAAGTGATTTCTGAATTGGTGAAAACCAAGCCAATGTGGATGACACTTGAAAATTTAAATATCAGGGGTATGATGAAGAACAGACATCTTTCAAAGGCGATTGCACAACAGAAGTTCTTTGATTTCAGAACAAAACTGACTGAAAAGTGCAAAGAATACGGCATTGAACTGAGAATTGCTGACAGATTTTATCCGTCAAGCAAATTATGCCATCAATGCGGCTGTATCAAATCTGATTTGAAATTATCAGACAGAATCTATCTCTGTTCTGCATGCGGATATACAGCAGACAGGGATTTGAATGCGAGTCTGAATTTGAGAGATTGTCAAATCTATCAAGTTGCATCATAAAGCAATGATAGATATGTACCGTAGGCTATACGGGAATTCACGCCTGTGGACTGTACACGAACTTGTGAGTAGATAGTG
>DJXD01000053.1:49229-146497 GCA_002449585.1 Ruminococcus sp. UBA7013 | reverse complement strand
GCGTGAATTTCTTTGTCCGCAAAGGAAAAGACCTCGAAGAGCGATTTATTGGCAATGCTTATATGTTCACACCGGAAGAAAGAAAGCATCTGCTCAAAATTCAGACAGATGCCCCTGATCCGCAGGAATTGACGGCGCATTATTATAAGCGCATTCCTGATTATGATGATGTCACTAAAATGCAGTATCTTGATCTGCACATGTGGATGGCCGGTGATATTCTTCTAAAAGCTGACAAGATGAGCATGGCGCATTCTCTGGAATTAAGAGTTCCGTTCTTAGATAAAGAAGTCATGCATGTGGCAGAACGTATTCCAACCAGATACCGTGTCACCCGGAAGGAAATCACGGATGAACATACACCTTATATCACTAAATATGCGATGCGTCTGGCCGCTAAACAGGATACTCCGCAGGAAACTGCCAAAACAGCCGCTAAGAAAAAACTCGGCTTTCCTGTTCCTATTCGTGTATGGCTCAAAGAAGAAAAATATTATCAGATCGTCAGACAGCGTTTTGAAAGCACTGCCGGGAAAAAATTCTTTCATACAGATCAGCTGATCAAGCTTCTTGATGATCATAAAACCGGAAAAGTAGATAACAGCCGGAAAATCTGGACTGTCTTCATGTTCCTCACATGGTACGCCGTCTATTTCGAAAATGAAAGCTATGCATTCGCTTCTTAATCATCCAGACTGAATTTATCCCGGATAGAATCCTCAAAGCCTAAATATTGATTTTTATAATTCATCAAAACCACTTGTGATTCATATTTTTTTTCATCAATCGCATATCTGATTAACTCATCCATGATTCTGATTTCTTTCAAAAAGCCGCATTGTAAAAATTTCTCCAGACTTCCGGCATCATTCAGAAAAATAAAATGCCTGATAATCTGCTTTGTATGTTCTGGCTGCTGGGGCTGACAAAACATTGCATAAATATGATCTGATGCCGATATGCTGAATAATTGTTCCTGAATCATAAAATGTAAAATCGTCTGTCCCGGAAATGCCTGAATTTCAATCTGTTCCATACTTCCCGGAATCATGGCAAAATTCAGCCCTCCGCATCCGCCAAATGTCTGCGCTGAAAGTTGCCTGATCCCCTTCGGGATCGTGATGGATTTTAAGCTATAACATCCAGAAAATGCATGATGCCCGATCTGTTCCGCAGTTTCGGGCATTTTCACCGTCAACAGCTGATTACAACCGGAAAATGCTCTGTCTCCGATCTTTGTCAAATGCTTCGGAAGTATCACACGCCGCATATTTTTACAATTCTGAAATGTCAGATCCCGGATATATGTCACACCCTCTGGAATTGTCATTTCTCCTAATTCATCACATCCGGAAAATGCACCGACTCCGATTCTTGTCACAGTCTCCGGCAGTTTCACAAATAATAATGCTTTGCAATCCTGAAATGCATCTCTGCCAATATTCTCCACGCCATATGAAAGCTTTACAGAAAATAAATCATTGCACCCTGCAAAAGCCTTTTCCCCGATCATGCGCACCCCTTCCGGAATGATTACCGCTGTTTCATCCTTTTCCGGAATATATCTTTTTAATATCCCCTGTTCTATTTCAAATGACATAAAAATTTCTCCTTCTATAATGCAAATTTCTGCTGAATAATATCGCTTGTTGACTGATAGCCAATATGCGTATTTTTATAATCTGTCAGCATTACCTGTATTTCCAATTTTCTTTTATCAATTGCGAGACGGATCATTTCATCAATCGTTTCTGCCGTCATAAATTCTGTATGATCCAGAATTTCCCGGATCAGATCCAGATCATTCACATAAATCAAAGTCTGAAATATATTTTGAAAATTCTTTTTAATAAAATCTATTGCTTGCTTCTCATCTGGATCTGCAAAAAAAATTTTGAAAATGACATCTATCTTGGAATGATATGGCATATTAATCGAAAAATCTCTATCATGAATCATTGTCAAAAGCGGTGAAAGATCTATATATTGATATTTATTCGGATTGACTATAATGCCCCGATATTTCAGCTTTTTCAGCTTTATACAGCTATTGAACATCTTATCTCCGTATTCCGTCACCTGATCTGGTATCACAATGCTTTCCAGGCTCTCACACCAATGAAACGCAGAAATCCCGATGCTTTCCAATGTGGAGGGAAGCTGAACCGATTTCAGCCGTTTGCATCCATCAAAAGCATGTGCCTTGATCGCCGTCACTCCCTCCGGAATGATCATGCTTTCCAGATGCTCACAAAGCGTGAAAATCCCTGTTCCTAAAGCATTTGTATTTTCCGGAATCACAATGCTTTTCAAATAGGTACACCCTCCAAAGGCAGAATCTCCGATGCTAACCAGCGTTTCCGGAAGGATCACCTCTGTCACGGTCTGACAGCAGTTGAATGCATTTGCTGCAATAAATTCAATTCCTTCCGGAATGATTACTTTTCTTTCATGTCCCCTGTATCTGAGCAGGGTATTTTTATGGATTTCAAAATCCGGGATCATATGATCATCTCACAATGCAAATTTTTTCAAAAAATCATCTGGCTGTAAATGCTTCTGTTGATAATCCATCAACAGGACTTGTATTTCATATACCTGTTTCTGATTGGCTTTCATGATAAATTTTTTCATATTTGTTTCTGTGATATTTGCCGCATGATCAGATAGCAAACATAAAGCCAAAGTTTCTGTATCTTTATTATGAATCAGATATAATATCATTTCTTCAAAATTTTTTTTGATATACTCTGTAATGCTGGTATCTTCCGGATCATGGCTGAATATACTCCATACAATGCCATATGCTATTTCATCAGGAAGCAAAAAGTTTCTTGTATCAATCATATCTAGATAATCTTTAGCAGATAAATTTGAGAAAAAAAACATTTGTCTTCCAGTTAGGTTTTTTAAACTATCCCATGCATATGGTAAAAGCAACACTCCATGATAAATATATCTTTCTATAGGACAATCTTGAAACAGCCAATGCCATTCAAATCCTGTTTTTATTGCAGTAATACTATTCGGAATGGAGATTTCCGTCAAAACAGAACAGTTTGAAAAAGCAAAGGGTGCAATCTCAGTAACTCCCTCCGGGATGATCACACTTATCTTATTTTTCGGACAATTCAACAAGGTATGAAACTCTTTATCATATAAAACGCCTTCATTGCTTGTGAAATAAGGATTTCCATCAGAAACAGTGATTTCTTTTAGTTCTGTACATTCATAAAGTGCCCTATTATTCACTTTTTTTACACTATCAGGAAGAAAAATACTTGTTTTAGCATTCGGGCATAAAATCAGCTCTGTCATATCTTTATTATACAGACAGCCCTCAAAGCTCGTGAAATAGGGATTATCCTCCGCAACCATGAAATTACGCATAGCATCACAGTTTTCAAACGCAAATGCATCTACTTCTTTTACACTCTTAGAGAACCAGATTTCTGTTAAAGAAGTACATAAATAGAATCCCTGCCCGATTTTGATCACAGTATCTGAGCAGAATACTGACCGCATCGGACAGGCAAAAAATGCTTTATTCTGGATACTTGTCACTCCATAGGGAATATATACTTGCTGATCCGTTCCATGATAATCTATCAGATTACCATGTTTATCTATTTCAAAATCTGATTTCACATGATCATCTCACAATGCAAATTTATTTTTTATAATTTTCAGAATCATGTCAGACATATGCAGATCTGTTCAGCTGAAAAATATTTATTCAGACTGTATCAATTTTTTATATAATTCAGCAATCTGTTCTTTTGGAGCAAGATTTTCAGAAAATGCCGTTGCACATCCGGCGGCAATGCCTAAATATAAGCCCTGCACGGGATTCTTTGTTTTTTCATAAGCGGCCAGAAATCCGGCAAGCATGGAATCTCCTGCCCCTGTTGAGCTGATCACTTTCCCTCGAAATGCTCCCTGCTGATATACTTCTCCTTCTTCATCAATCAAAACCGCTCCTTTTTCTGCCATGGATACCAGAATATTCCTTGCACCCCATTCTTGCAATTTTCTGGCATATTTTACAACTTCGGCAAATCGATATAACTTCACACCAAATAATTCGCCTAATTCATGATGATTCGGCTTGATGAAAAACGGATGATATGCCAGCGCATTTTTTAATAATTCCCTGGAGGCATCTACGGCAAAATTTACCCCTCTATCCTGATAACGTTTCATAATATCGCAATAAATTGTATCTGGCAGAGAACTCGGAATGCTTCCTGCTAATACCAGTGTATCCCCCTGCTGCATTTGATCCAGCTTTTCATATAACAGATTCATAGATCCCTGATCAATCACTGCTCCTGTTCCATTGATTTCTGTTTCTTCTGTTGTATGCAGCTTGATATTAATTCTGGTATTGCCTTTTGGAAGCATGATAAAATCCTGTGGAATTCCTTCCTGCTGGATCATGGAAGCCACTGCCGCCCCCGTAAATCCGGCAAGGAATCCTAATGCCATGGTTTCTATTCCCAAATGATGCAATACCGTTGCGACATTCAGCCCTTTTCCGCCCGGCAAAATTTTTTCATAACCAGCTCTGTTTACTTGTCCCGGCTTGTAATCTTCTACATAAATCTGATAATCCAAGGCGGGATTTAAAGTCAGCGTATAAATCATAATTAAAATCCTCCATATGAAATAATACTATTATTATAGCATGTTTTCAGACAAAAGGCAATTGTTTTCTGAAAAATTTCAGAATCTGCTTGCAATTTCTGATAGATTGGAGTATAATAATAATGTACATTCTGATCTGTCACAAATCCGGAAGTAAATCAGAATAGAATCAATAGGAGGTAAATTTTTATGGAATACTGGGATATTTATGACAAAGATAAAAAATTGACCGGCAGAACCATGCAGAGAAATGATTTTACCATGAAAGATGGGGATTATCATCTGACTGTACTCGGCGTGATCTGCCGTCCCGATGGAAAATTTCTGATCACACAAAGAGCATTAAATAAACATTGGGCGGCTGGCTGGTGGGAAGTATCTGGCGGCGGTGTCATGGCCGGGGAAACATCTGAACATGCTGTGATCCGTGAAGTACTCGAAGAAACTGGCCTTGATGTATCCAATGCCCCCGGCGGCTATCAGTTCAGCTATCACAGAGAATCCCCCGGTGATAATTATTTTGTCGATATTTATAAATTTATTCTTGATTTTGATGAAAATCAGGTTACGCCTCAGCTCGCCGAAATGCAGGGCTTCATGCTGGCCGATCAATCTCAGATCGAAGAATTTGCAAAACAGGGAATTTTTCTGCATTATGACAGCATTAAGCAGGTGTTTGAACAGGATTAATCCTGAAAGGAGCATTTCTCATGAATCAGAAAGAAATTGAAAAATTACAGGAGATTATTTCCAATGCGAAAAATTTAGTATTTTTCGGAGGGGCTGGCGTTTCGACAGAAAGCGGTATTCCTGATTTCCGTAGCGTGGATGGCCTGTATAATCAGAAGTATGATAATATCCCCCCGGAAGTGATAATTAGTCATAGCTATTTTGTCAAACATACAGAAAAATTTTATCAGTTCTATAGAGATCGAATGCTGTTTTTGGATGCAAAACCTAATACTGCACATCGGAAACTTGCCGAACTTGAAAATGCTGGCATTCTGTCCGCCGTTGTCACACAGAATATTGACGGCCTGCATCAGATGGCCGGAAGCAAAAACGTGTTTGAATTACATGGAAGTGTTCATAGAAATTACTGTCAGAAATGCGGCAAATTATTCGATGTCAGATATATTTTAAATTCTGCATCTGTTCCGAAATGTGATGCCTGTGGCGGATTAGTCAAGCCTGATGTTGTTCTTTATGAAGAAGGCCTTGACGATGCGATTGTCACAGGAGCAGTCAATGCTATCCGGAATGCAGATGTGTTAATTGTTGGGGGAACATCTTTAAATGTCTATCCAGCCGCCGGATTTCTGCACTATTTCCATGGAAAACATTTGATTATCATCAATCGGGATGCCACACCTGCTGACAGTATGGCAGAATTATGCATTCATGATAAGATCGGCCAAGTATTCGGAGAAATTCAGATATGAGTGATTTTTTAACTGAAAACAGTCATCATGGACTGATATTAAAAAAATGCAATAAAAACGAAAAAATCGTCATCATTCCGGAATCTATCAAAGCGATTGACAGATGTGCATTTGAAGGATGCGACCGCATTGAAAAAATCGTTCTTCCGGAAGGTTTAATTCATATTCCGGAAACCTTTGTTGAATTCCTTCCCAGATTGAAAAAGATTTGTGTTTCTGAAAAAAATCGAATTTATGCTTCTGTGAATGGGGTATTATATAATAAATACTGTACAAGTCTGATTGCTTGCCCGATGGATAGAACATTAATTTCTGTTCCCGAAGGCGTAGAACTGATTCAGGATAGTGCCTTTTCTCATCATCCCTGGCTGACAGATGTCATTCTTCCGAATAGTTTAATCACAATTAGCGATTCTGCATTTTTTGGCTGTGAAAATCTGGCAAGAATCTATATTCCGCCAAGCGTGAAGGTAATTGGCAGAAATGCTTTTTACGGGACACCATGGCTCAAACAGCAGAAGCTAAAAAATCCGTTTTTGATCATCAACGGAATTCTGGTTGACAGGAATATTTATCAGACACATGTCACTGTTCCGAATACTGTGACTTGCATCGGAGAAAATGCCTTTTGGGGGCTATCAAAAATGCGTTCTATCATAATTCCGGAAAGTGTGAAAGAAATTCAGAATTATGCATTCGGAAACTGTTCCAATCTCAGGGAGATTTTTTTACCTGATGGAGTGAAATGCATAGGATATGATTTATTTTATAAATATTATCAAGATATTACTATTCATTATAAAGGCTTATCTTTCCCATTCAGACATGCATTTAATATAGAACTGCGTAAATTTCTCTGGATGATTAATTTTCAGAATTTTGATGAAGAACTTGATGATTATAATAAATATCATGTTATCTGGGCAATGTTTGACAAGAATCCCGAAGATGAAACTCTATTGCATTATATCGGCAGACATTTTAACTCTATGTTCTGTCAGCTGATTGATGAACAGCAGACACAGATTGTTGAAAAAATTCTGAAAACAGGAAAATTCATCACCCAAAATAATATTGATGAATTTATTTCTTATGCAATTAAAAATCAGAAACCAGAAATACAGCTGATTCTGATCAATCATAAATATCAGCATTTTGATTTTCATGATGATGACATCCGCCGGAGATTCGCCCTCTGATGTGTCATAATTTGCCCTTGACAAAATATTGTTTCTATGCTATAATACAGGCATGAGGAGGATTTTTGATATGACAAAAGAAAAAATAAAAACCGGCGGCGGTCTGATCATGATTCTGCTGGGAGTTTTGGATGCAGGAAATTTGATCAAATTAGGCACGTTTCACGGGCTTTTGTTTTTTATTGCTGTGATCCTGATGGCAGAAATGGGCATCAGCTTTCTGTATCAGAAAAAAGCACAGAAAGAATTAAAATTTTTAAAAAAACTGTTGCTGATTCTTGCTGTGATCGAAGCAACTATTTTTCAGTTTAATTCTTATCATCTATTAATTGGCAATTATCCGGAACTTACTTTGAATTTGAATGCCGCAAAGATCACAAATTTTGACAAGAACAGTCATGAAAACATCAGTTCCGGAGTGACTTCTTTTGAATTTACGGGTATTAATACGCCTATTGGAACACTGACATTTGAAGCAGAATCCAGTGTCAAAGATCAGGCGGCTTTTTATGTTGCCATGTCTGATGATAGTCATTCTGCATCTTTACGGAATAATGCTGCGAATGCTGTTGTATTGAAAAATAATATCAGAAGTCAGACAGTGCCGTGTAATTTTTCCGGGAATGTTCATGACATGGTCATTAATTTCTATACAGATGAAGGCGAATATATTCATCTGGATAAAATTATAATTAACAAACCGATTTATTTTCATGTCTCCTGGCTGAGATTTTTTATTTTTCTATCTATTGCGATGGCTGTTTATATATTAAATGAATCAGAAATTCTGAAACATACTTATGCAGAAAAGAAAAAGCTGGTGCATGTGACAGCGGCTGTTTTCACAATAGTATTAATCATAAGTGGTCTTTGGGTGACACAGCTGGCAAGAAGACATAACGGCTATGGGAGCATTGCAGATGATTTTCGTTCTGAAGGAGGAAATCAGATCAGTCAAGAAATTGTAGATGCTTTTGAAGCGGGTCATACTTATTTGAATATAGAAGCAAGTGAAGAATTGCTTGCTCTGGAAAATCCTTATGACGGTTCTCAAAGAGAAGCCGCTGGAATTGGCTATCCTTGGGATCATTTATTATATAACGGCAAAATTTATTCTTATTATGGCATTGCACCAGTTATTTTATTATTTCTCCCTTATCACCTGCTGACAGGTTATTATTTCCCAGCTGTCTGGGCGGTTTATCTTTTCTGTTGTATCGGCGTGATTTTCATGACGAAATTTTATTTATGCTTTATCGAAAAATTTTTCAGTCAGATCCGTGCATCACTGGCATTAACAGGATTATTTCTCATACAGCTGACATGTGGCATCTGGTATTGTTTCGGCACAGCCTTATTTTATGAGATTGCACAATCTTCTGGATTTGCAATGATCATGCCGGGTGTATATTTCCTGCTGCGTTCTGATATTATGGGAAATGGAAAAGTAAAACATGGCAGTTTAGCACTTTCCTCTATTTTCATGAGCCTGAGTGTATTATGCCGTCCGACGCTGGCCGTTTATTGCATCTGTGCCATGATTCCTATATTTGGCGGATTTCTGAAACGCCGGAAAGAAAAAATGCCGATTTTTACAAAGCAAACGATATTTTATTTTCTCTGCGCCCTGCTTCCTTATATGATCATCGGCGGCGCACAGATGATTTATAATTATGTCCGGTTTGGATCTATCACGGATTTCGGCATTGATTATTCCCTGACCATTAATGATTTCACATCTGCACAATATCACACGCATTTTGTTTTGATTGGAGCATTCAGTTATCTGTTTCAGTTCCCGATTTTTATAGAACGTTTTCCATTTTTTTATCCGGGAAGTGCTTACCAATTCAATCCGCAAGGATTTTATTTCATCGCAACGGGTGCATCTTTTGGACTTCTTTGGAGAGCCCCCCAGCTGCTTGCTTATGCCAAAGCCAAACAAGCCTATCAGCTTTCAAAACATCCTGATAAAATATTATATTTTCTGACCGTGCTTTTTGTGAGCATTCTTGCTCCATCAGCAATTTTAATATCTATTTGGGAAAGCGGCTATGGAGCTCGATACAGTGTAGATTTTGCCTGGCAAATCCTCATTGGCGCATTTGTGATTTGTTTCCTGATCTATCAGCATTGTCAGAAAAATACACAAAATCTGTTAAATAAAATCATGACTGCCAGTTGTGTGACCAGCTTAATTCTATTCATTGGACAGCTTTATGCTTGGTTTGGGAGCGGATTTGCTTTAGAATTTCAGTCATTTGCAAGACTGTTTGAATTCTGGATTTAGAGGAGTATTATTATGGAAAAATCTAAAATATTATATCTTGTCATTCCCTGCTATAATGAACAGGAAGTTCTTCCTGAAACAGCAAAACAGTTGCTTGCAAAGATCACTTCTCTGATCTCTGCCAAAAAAATTAGTCCGAAAAGCCGGATTGTATTTGTCAATGATGGCTCAAAAGATCAAACCTGGAACATCATTGCAGATCTGCATGAGCAAAATCCGATCTTTCAGGGTGTCAATCTTTCCAGAAACAAAGGGCATCAAAATGCCCTGCTTGCCGGGCTGATGACAGTCAAATCTTTCTGTGATATGACAATTTCTCTGGATGCGGATTTACAGGATGATATCAATGCAATTGATGAAATGGTTGAAAAATATGATCAAGGCTGTGAAATTGTCTATGGTGTAAGAAATGCCCGTGATACAGATACTGCTTTCAAGAAATTCACCGCAGAGGGCTTTTATAAATTAATGCAGTTTATGGGCGCAGATATTGTTTTCAATCATGCGGATTACAGATTGATGAGCCGGAAAGCACTTGATGGATTGGAACAGTTTGAAGAATCTAATCTATTTCTCCGTGGGATTGTTCCCATGATTGGCTATCAAACAGGGGAAGTCTATTATGCCAGAAAAGAGCGTTTTGCAGGAGAATCCAAATATCCGCTGAAAAAAATGCTTTCATTTGCATGGGAAGGGATTACTTCTCTGACTGTCAAGCCCATCAAGATGATCACTTTTTGTGGAGCAATGTTATTTCTGATCAGCATCATCATTCTGATTTATTCTTTGATCCGTCATGTCACAGGGGCAACGATTCAGGGGTGGACTTCTATCATGTTTTCTGTATGGGCGATTGGCGGACTGCAATTATTAAGTATTGGCATTATTGGCGAATACATTGGGAAAGTATATCTAGAAACAAAAGCAAGGCCGAAATATATCATAAAAGAATATCTGCATGATGCAGACTAAAAAATGATATGCCAGTGTATTGGATGCATTGGCATATATTTTTATGAAAATTTCACAAAAATTATGTCATAATTATGAATATTTCCCCGGAGCACTTGTATTTTTTTTTTTTTTGTTATAATAATTATAGGGCATCATATCTTATCAAGATGTGAACATGAACGAACGTTTGAAAGCGTGCACCTAACTAATACTGATACTGAAACTAATACTAATACTGATACTGAAACTAATACTGATACTGAAACTAATACTAATACTGATACTGAAACTAATACTGATACTGATACTAATACTAATACTGATACTAATACTAATACTGATACTAATACTAATACTGATACTGATTTATCAGGGGAAGTATCCCCCGAACCCCCTCTTGTATGCTATATATGATTTTATATTTGTAAATTTTCTATGAATTTTTTGTAAAAAAATAAAAAATGATATGTCTATGTCTGGATAATATGCTATAATTAAAACACTATGAAAGGGGTGATTCCAATGAGACAATCTGATAGAAAAAAATGTGAGAATATCATTCATACATCCTCCATTGCTGCTGGTGTGATCGGTGCAGGATTGGCACAAGTCCCTGTTGCGGATTCTGTTGCATTACTTCCAGTCCAGACCGGCATGATTATGCAATTAGCAAAGGTATTTCATAAAAATATGGATGCAGAAGGCGCAGTTGCTATCTTAGGTCAGCAAGTTGTGCAGGCCGCTGGAAAACAACTTGCCAAAGAAGCCGGAAAACAACTTGCCAAAGAAGTATTAAAGAAAATCCCCGTTGCTGGAAATATTGCTAATGCCAGCATCGCCGCCAGCCTGACAGAAGGATTAGGCTGGGCTGTTGCAACTATGTTTGCCAATGGCTGAAATCAAAAATCCGGAGGACAACCCTCCGGATTTCTTTTTTATACCTTGTTTTTCAAATTTAGACGATGTGTGAATAATAAATCTGATTGATATAATTTCAACGCCCCAAAAATCACTAGGCATAAAAATATTGCCTGATAAATTAATCCGCTGATAAATAATCCCATCTGATGAAATCGCAAACAACCCGTTGCTATGAATGTATGCGTAAATGGAATACAGTATAATAAAATTCTTGTCGGCAGATCCATGCCCCTGATGTCTGATATCATCGAGAGAATATAAGGAAACATGGCACAGATCAAAATCGGAAGACTTGCCGTTTGTGAGCCTTTTGCATCTTCTACCAATCCCCCCAGAATCATAGATGCTGTCAATGCTATGCCGATGGTTAATAATAGCTGAATGATCACCCCAAGCCAGCCTAAAAATGAAATATGTAAGCCCAATTCTTCGGCTGCATCCTGTGTTGCAATCATACTTGAAAATGCAGAGGCAATATCCACATTTTCCGCTGTCCTATCAACATTGGAAAGCATAGAAATCAGAAACCCTGTTCCATAGACCAATGCATAAATTACAGCTACAATCAATGCCGCAAGCATCTTTGCACCAATAATGACGGAGCGAGGAACTGGCGAAGATAACAGCGTTTCCAGCGTCTTATCTGTCTTTTCCGCCGCCACTGCCGTGATGATCGTCTGTGATGTCAATACTACCAGCAGAAACAGCACCAACGGCATTAATTGATCAAACATTGCAAGCGAACTGATTAGCATGGTACTGCTTGCCTGTACACTCTTTCCATTTGCTACTGTATAAGGCTTTTGTTTCACAGGCTTCTCCAGAAAAGCCAGATCACCGCTCAGATAGGTTTCTGATAATAATTCTGATATGGCATTGCTGACATAATCCGCACTGGCTGTTTCTGCAAAAGCGATACTCATGGAAGAGGTTGTTTTCAATGCAGTGATGCTATCTATTTCACAGGCTTCATGTTGATGCAAAAATTTTTCCGTCATGCCTTTGGGCAGGACAGCGGCATCATTCCAATGTTTTTCTGTCATGATAGATTCATAAGCATCCAGATCTGTGCTGATATTTACAGTATAGCCCTTTTCTTTCAGTTTTTCAAAAATCTGCTGTGTGAATTCTGTCTGATCCAGATCAATAATATGGATTTCCTGATTTTCTTCTACTGTTTCTGAAACAGTGGAAGTCATGACACCTCCTAACATAACGATCAGAATAAAACTCACCATCAAGCCCAGGAGCATTTGTTTATTCAGCAGTTCAGCTAATTCTTTTTTTAATAAATGCATCATGCATTTCTCACCGCCTTTTCAAATGCTTCTTCCAGCGTGGCCGCCTGATATTGTTCCAATAATTCCGCTGGTGTGCCTTCCGCAAGAAATACCCCCTCTTTCATGATCGCCCCACGGTCAGCCGTTGTGGATACCTCCTGCATATGATGGGAGGATAATAAAAATGCTGTTCCATATTCTTTGGCACAATTTCGAATGGTCTTGCGAATATCCAATGAATTCAATACATCAAGGCCGCTGGTGGGTTCATCCAGAATGGCAAGCCGTGGCTTTGTCATGACTGTGCGAGCCAGAACCAACTTTCTTGTCATTCCACGGCTATAGGTTTGAATCTTTTGCATTAATGCATCCCCCAGACCACAGATTTTTTCCCCTAATGCAACACATTCTTTGCATTGGCTCTCTTCTTTGAAATATAACCCGGCTATGAATTTCAGATAATTCATTCCTGTCATACTTCGATATGCCCCGGCCTCATCCGGCAAATAGCTGATCTGTGCCCGCACCTGATCTGGTTCTTTCACAATGCTATGTCCTGCAATCAGCGCATCACCACTATCTGGTTTCAAAAGTGTTGCCAACATCCGGAGCATCGTTGTTTTCCCTGCTCCATTCATACCCATCAGGCCGAAAATTTCCCCTTCCTGAATCTGAAATGAAACATCTCGAACAGCCTGCTTCTGTCCATAGCTCTTTGCTAAATGCTGGACATCAAGCGCAATTTTCATAAAAAACCCTCCTTGTTTCAATCTACGCCAAAGCACAATTTTGTCATTCATGAGCTTTGACGGCTTCTGTCAAAGTTTGCATTTAACACTAAAATTTTACATGCTGTTTGTCAGCGCAACCTGCTATTATGCGAACCATCTATCAGTATACCATAATGATAAAAATATGTCAAGTGGAGTGGCTTCATGTTCAATTCAAAGTTTGATTAAATATTTTTCATTATCCTGTTGATTTTTTTCGTCATTTATGATAAAATATTAAATAATAACAGCAATCTGAATAGATTGCAGAAAGGAGCAAATTATGCCATTATACGAATCTGGTGAAGATTATCTTGAAACGATCTATCTTCTAAGCAAAAAAAGTGATTTCATCCGTTCTGTTGATATTGCCAATGAGCTGAATTATACAAAAGCAAGTGTCAGCAGAGCCATGAAAATCCTCCGGAATGAAGGCATGATTATCATGTCCGAGCATGGACAAATCCGGCTCACAAAGGCAGGAATGCAGAAAGCAAAAGATATTTACAGCCGCCATACTCTGATTATGGATTTCTTTGCGCAGGAGCTGGGCGTGAATGCCGTCACCGCTGAAAAAGATGCCTGCCGCATTGAACACGTCATCAGTGAAGAAACTTATTTAAGACTTCGCTCTTATATGGAAGCACGGGGGTATCAGACGCATATATGATCAGAAAAATTAAAATTCCCGAACAATTTGGCTCTTTGTATGTCTGTCCGGCCGAACATCGTGCCAGACATATGCAACATGAAGCCGCTCATATCCTTTTAAGGCAGGCAGTACAGGAATATGCGCAGGAACATGCTATTTCTGTTGAGGAAGAAAGGCCGCTCTTTGCCTATAATGATTACGGCAAGCCAAGTTTTTCAGATTACCCGGAAATTCATTTTAATCTAAGTCATTGTGATGGTCTGGCGGTCTGTCTGCTATCAGCACATGAATGCGGTGTGGATGCCGAAATGAAAAGAACTATCCGGCATAAAGTCGTAAAACGTGTATTTTCCACTGATGAGCAAAAGCTCCTTGCTGGTGCAGAAGATCCTGACTGGATGTTTACTCGTCTCTGGACGCTGAAAGAATCCTATGTCAAAGCCATCGGGATCGGGATCGGCTTTCCCATGCAAACAGTCAGCTTTTATCCGGAAGAGAATACAATTCATTCTAACCGGAAAGATGCTGAATTTTATCAGATCTCTTTAGAAGAGCATGTAATCAGCATATGTATCCTGAAATGATTCTCAAGAGTGCAGATTTTTCTGTGCTCTTATTTTTATTCATTTGCTCTTAATTCTTCGGGAAGTGCTTCTATCATTTCCAGCATGATTTTTCTGCTGTTTTCTTTGATCAGATACACAGCATTTATTTTTTTCTTTTGATAATGAAATGGTGTACCTGCTGTAATATGAATCAGTACGCTTTCAAAATAATTTTCCCAGCTAAAATAGACTGCACTATCTATCAATATATTAGCTTCTTCCAACATACTTGCTGTTTGATTTTTACTGATAATTCCTGATTTCAGAATCAGCCATTCAAAAGATTCCGGAAGACAAACCCGTATCTGATCCGGAGCAGATGCCTGTAATTTCATAATTCGATCCATCTCAGAGCCAAATGCTGCACCATCTGCAATGACAAGTACTCTATCTGCTTTATGTTCATTCAGCCATCGAAAAATAGCTGAATTTGATCGGGAAGTTTCACAATGCACATTTTTCCCTTCGAAATAATGGCAATAAAATTCATAGCCAGAATTTGAATCTTCTGTCAGAATATATTCACAGCTGAATTTCTTTGTAGAATGCTTAGCAGAATAAATATGCCCTTTTCCAGCTTTGAATAATTTTTCAAAACTATGAAATTTTCCACTTGTCTTGATTCTGTAAATTTCTTCTACACTATAGGGCAGTTCATGCAGGCCTTCCCTGTTGAATATTACATAATAATTATCCGTGTGCCGGATTGCTTCTGCAAATTCTTTTTTTGTAATATAATTAGATCCTTCATCAATGAAAACAATACTATCTGAGAGATGCATAAGCTGATTCTGCCAGTCTAGATCCATCAATGCAACACATGGTTTCTGACTTACAATATTCACACCGCTTGCTGTTCCTAATCTGGTATAATCTGCAATCATATTATATAGTGTTGTTTTTCCTGTTCCGCTATCTCCACGGACAATGGTAATATTCCGATACAGATCAAATTTAAATCTTACTTTTCTATTTGATACTTCTATATGCTGAATCCCTTTCATACAAATTCCCCTGCTTCTCTTACCAGTTCTGCCATATTTTTGACAATTTTATTGGTATTCATCACTTTGATTTTAAATTCTCCTTCTCCAAAATCCATAAGATGCCGTAGATTGATGACAATCTTTTTTCCTTTTGCCATTTGTAGTATCCATTTTGCGCAGTTATCCCCACAGGTGGAAGCATTAAAAATATGACTGCTGTCATATCGAATCAGCAGAAGTGTCTTAACACCACCGGAAAGCTGTTCCGGAGAAATTACCCCTAATACAGGGCTGTTGATTGCATTAGCACTGATCACATCTGATTTATCTACATCTTTGATCACTTCCACACCAAATGGGGAAGTAATCCATTGTTCTTTATAGACATTTCTGAAATAGACACTTGTATGATAAATTGCCTCCGGCATATCTCCAAAATAAGCTGTCAGCATGAAGATCACCTCTATTAAGAATAATATTGCTTGTCCATTTTTAATTATACCTCAAATAATGACATATGTCAATGAAAATCAGATGAAAAAACTCCTGTATGATGCACAGGAGTTTTTTATAATTAGATTATACTTTTACTTAGCGTAGCATAGAAGCCAGTATAGAAGCGCCCAGACAGAAAAGGCCGCCCCAAGCCATACCCCACAACATAAAACTCCTCCTTTCGTATGTAAGAATGTAGCATCATTACATTACTTACAGATTTTTTCAACAATACTTGCTATACACAACGTATTTACTGGAATCAAGCAGCTATATCATCAAACTAAAAATATTTTGAAAATAATAGGGTTTTTACAGATTGTATTTGTGCTTAATGTAACCATACCAAAAGACTGCTTGACCAAAAGCCCATGCTAATTTAGATATGCAAAGCCGTGTAAATTCTTGGAATATTAGTGAAAATAATTTGTCACCCAAGGAAATACAGCAGGCCCAGTACGAAACCAACCAGCCATTATTAGTCCTAACAACATAATGTTTCAGCTCCTTTCACTATTCACTATAAAATTCTTGTAAACCCATTGCAAAAATCTTTGAAAAATGATATAATAAAGTATTAAGCTTTTGTGCATCCTGTATATTTTTATTCTAATTCTATTATACTCTAAAATTAAACATTTGTCAATAGATAAAACTCTATTTTTTGAGTTTCTATGTTTTGCACAAAAATGAAAGGAGTTTTTTGTATGTTTTATGAAACGCTGAAAGCTGTCTGCAAACAACAGCATACATCTGTCTCGGCCATGCTCAAAGATTTAAATTTAAGTACAGGCAGTACCGGCTATTGGAAAAAAGGAAAACTCCCCAATGGGGAAGTTCTCGCTCAGATTGCTGATTATCTGCATACTTCTATTGATTATCTTATTTTCGGCGAATATAGAACCAATCTCAATGATGAACAGCTCCATTTATTGGAACTCTATGAAATGACCCCCGAACGTGCAAAATATAAAGTCGTTTGTGATTTCGAAACAATCGTGAATCAGGAAATAGAAAAATTTGCACTCAAAAAAGAAGCCGGATAACTATGGAATTATCCAAAAAATAAACAGGACTGCAATTAGATACAGCCCTGTTTTCTATATTTTACTCAACCTGCGGAAGCTTGTCCAGCAGTTTCACGACATATTTCATAATTGTCAAAGAATCCGTTGCATCCGGCGCACCGCTCAGATTTACATCAGCTGCTTTCTGCTGTTTTTCTGTCAGATCTGCTTTTCCGTACAAAGCTTTATTCAGAAGAATAATATCCATAATATTGACTTTTTCATCCTGATTTACATCGCCATATACTACATCTTCTGCAACTGGCTCAGAGGTTTCTGTGGGGGTTATGGGATCATCGCCGCCGCCATTGGTGAATAAATCTTCCGGCAGTTCATCCAGTGTGATACAGAAATCACTCTGATATAATTTCTTGACTGTTTCCGGATTCTGATATTCTGTCCCGGAAATAAATTTGGGTGAATTGGATTCATCATACCATGTGCAGAAATAGAGCCAATCTGCATGTTCAATCTGCATATTTTCAAGGCTGGGAATGGAGTCATTTTCCGGCATAGAGACCATTTTATTATTACCTACATAATCCACGAGAGACCAGAAAATTTTACTTTCTGCGTCTTCATTAGGCCCTGAAGTATTGCCATCATGGCGGTTATACTGTGTGTTATATTTATCAAAGCCGACAATATCCACCCATTCATCGCCAGTATACCAATTTGCAGAAGCATCTGACCATGCATAAAGATTCTGTTCCCAGATGATATTATGCAGATGATATTTTTCTGTCAGAGTTGTGTATAATAATTTCCAAAGCTGATGATAAACTTCTGTGCCTTCTTTTGACCACCAGAACCAAGAGCCTTCGCCTTTCCCCTGAGGATCGGCATTTCCTTCGGCTTCATGGAGAGGGCGGAACAATACGGGAACACCAGCATCTTGTAATTTCTGGATTTCAGCGGCAAGCATTTTCATAGCTTCCTGGAAGAAATAATATTCTTTTGTGCCTTCTACCATGCAATTTGCGGTAACAAAATCGGTCTTAATGCCATAAGTGAATTTCTGCCAGTCGTTAGAGATTTTAGTAATATTGCCATCTTCATCGACTTCGAAATCATCCATAGAAGTAGGAACAGTTACATGCCAGCTTGCTGTACAGATGCCATTTTTATTTTTTGTCCAGTCGATCATACGATCTGTAACGCCATCTTCCCAGCCGAATCCGGGATTATGACAGTTAAAGTCAAAACCTCTGATAGCCGGATAATGCCCGGTTAATTCATATAAATAGCGACACTCTTCGTCATAATCATTATAACCATAATTATGATTCTGTGTATTGTAGGTAAAAACAAAACCTGTTTCATCCATGCAGTGCCAAGGGAATTTATTTCCCTGTTCATCGGTATCATAGCTATCTTTATCAATTTCATAAGTTTTGCCGTCATTGTCAACGCAAGTATCTGACTGTGCATCATAGCGGATTGTTGTTTCTTTGCCATGACCGCCGCCATAGATTTCCTGCTGACCGGAAAGAATATTTTTGCCATAGACAGAATTCAGATATTTTAATAATGCTTTGGCTTCGGGAGTGGCATCGGGATCACAAGTTTCTGCTGAGCCCTTGACTTCGGGGAGGACAGCTTTTTCAATTGTGATGGTATCATATGCAGCATAGCCATACTGCGGCTTGAGAACGATACTATTCACGCCAGCTTTCAGGCGGAACACGCCAAAAGTGACATCTTTCCAAGCATCAATATAGGGCATATTATAAGTATAATCAATATTATTAATAGAAATGGTCTGCATTCTTCCCTCTTCGCTGAGGATCTGGCAGGCTCTCACATCAATTTGATACATACCTTCCTCTTCGACTTCGATATTGAAAGAAATCGGATTAGAGGTTTGATAAGCGAAACCTTCGCCGGAATAGCCGGGTAACTGTGTTTCATAGATAGATGTCCATGTGTCAGCACCTTCAAGCGTTTCTACTTCATACGTACCGAGGGGCAGAGCTTCGATCTCCGTCGTATCTTCCGCAACAGCGAAAAGGGCAGATCCGGAACAGCTCATCACGAGAGCCATAACAGCACTGACTGCTTTTTTAAAATTTTTCATAAAATCCTCCTCAAAAAAATCATCTTTCTACCGGAAAAAAACTTACATACATGATTATTATAGCATATTCCTGCTTTTGATGCTATATCAAATTTACACAAATTTTGATGATATTTTTTGTTGGTTCTGCCTTTTCTCCATCTTTTTCCAGCTGATAAATCCATAAATATCATTGATGAAAAAGACGACAAAGCAGATGATCATAGAGCTGCAATCTGGATTTTTCAGGGAAGCCAGCACCCACAAGATAATTAATATTATATCATTCAGCGCATATCCTGCGGCAAAATACGGACTTCTCCGGAATGTGAGATACACAGCCATGAAACTGGTCATGACAGATATTGTACTGCATAATAAATTTGCTGTATCAAAATATTTCAGAATCTGATAAAAGCCAGCTGTTACAAAAAACGTTAGAATCAGCATGAATATGATCTCTTTTCGGGAAACATGATTCACTTCTACTTGTGAAGCGTCTCCCTCATAGGGATGTTTCAGCCATGAGATCAGCGAGATCACTGCCATAGGCATCGTCATTCCCAAATAAGTAATCATCTCGCCATAATAGGCTTCCTGGTAAGAAATCCAGCCATAGAGCAGGCTGAAAGCAATCATAAGTATCTGTCCGGCTGGGTTGCCTTTTGCCGCAAAGATCAGCGAAGTCACGCCGATCAGGGAAGCGCACAATGTCAGAATATTTCCGCCCTGAAATGCAAAAAAAGAAAGCAATATCATCAGAATAGATCCGCTCCATAATAGCAGATCTATTTTTGTAAAATGCTGCATAAAATTCCCTCTTTCAAAAAAAATAACATCCGTCCGCATGTCTTCAAAGGCCTAACGACATGGAAACGAATGTTTTCTGCCCGGCGGCAGAATTCTTTGTTTTATCTGTATTTATTATAACATAATCGTCAGACTTTGTCAAGTCAATTGTTGATTTTATCCAATTCGTGAAAAAGCACAAAAACCTGACAGCCCATAATTCGACAAAAGATTAGTAATACTGCACAAATAAAATCTTATTTTATCATGCAGATTGCCAATAATTATTTACTGCTTTGTTTTTAATGTAATCAAAATGTAATTAAAGCAGTTAAATATTTTAATCAATTCTTTTTGAATTCATAAAAAATCAGAAAAAATATGTGATTTTCACCAAACAAAAACTTGATTTTGATTTTATTATTGTTGACAACATGGAAATGTTTTCAAAAAGCTTGCCAAACAGGAAAAAATATGCTATGATAGGGTTGTCCTTGAGAAAGATTCAGGGAATGACAAAATTTTGAAACAGATTCAGAAAGGAATGAGTCGATGAGAAAGTCCAACGTTGCAGCGGTTACTTTAGGTATGCTTGCTTCTGTTTTATTCGGGGGTTACGCTGTGGCAGATGCCGCAACTGTAACATTAGATGAAGGCGCAAATGCTGAAACTGCGCCGAAAACTGCTGCACCAGAAACTCTTATCAAGACGATCCCACAGGAAAATATCAGTACAGCACCCCCTGTTGAAAGTGTGCTGAAACGTCTTAATAAACGACCCTATGAGAATCAGACAGAAGCACAGACAGATACTAGCATCATGAGTGCGCCCGCTACCGCTCCTGCTCTGGAAGAAGCGGTTTCTACTACGGCTACTACAAAGAAAAGGATTTATATTCGTTCTACAGCAGTTTCTACTGCTCGGAAAAATCATAATACTGTCACAGTGACAGAAACTGTTCAGGAAGTGACAGAAACCGAAGTTTCTCAGCCAAGTACAGAAGAAACAAAAATCATTGCAGAAGTGGATACCATCGAGACAACTCCCGAAACAGAAACTTCTACAGAAACAACAACCGAAACAACGACAGAAACCACCACAGAGACAACAACAACTACGGAAACTACTACTACGGAAACCACTACAACCGAAACAACGACCGAAGTCACAACGATCGAGGAAACTGTTCCGATTATTGACGAAGCAGAAATTGTTGACGTTTCTGCTATTTATCTCGGTGATATTCTGGATCTTGATTCCCTTGAAACGGCTGTTCCCGTACAGGAAGCCACTCCCGAAGAAGAACCTGATCCCGAACCCGCTCCGCCCTCTTCTTCCCTCTCCATCACTGACAGAGAGTATATTCTCCTCTGCAATGCGGTTGCACATGAAGCCGGCTCTGATGTGATCACAATCGAAAATAAAGCCAAAGTAGTTGAGGTTATTATGAACCGTGTGGCTTCTTCCCAGTTTCCGGATACAATCTATGGTGTCATCACACAAAGATATCAGTTCAGCGGCTCATCTTCTTATGCTGATCTGACTACCTATTCCAGAAAAGTGACTAACAATGTGAAAGCCGCTGTAGATTTATATTTCTCCGATCCATCCGCCTTTGATCATGGCTATCTCTATTTCTATGGCGATGGTTCTCAGAATCATTTCAGAAAATCCTGACAGAAACAATCCTGTTTTTGCAGAGTACTTTCCAGTACTCTGCTTTTTTTTTGATAATTCTGAAAAATAATGTCAGGAATACCCTTGACAAACCGTCAAAAATTCAGTATGATAATAATAGATATTTTTTTAATTCAGGAGGATTCCCCCATGCATAAAATACATGTACCTGTTGAAAATGCCTATGATATTTTAATCAGCCGTGGCATTCTGAAACATACCGGTGAACAGATTCAAAAGCTGATTTCTCCGGAAACCTGTGTCATCATTACGGATGATAACGTAGATCCGCTTTACAGCGATATTGTCACTGCTTCTCTTGAAACCAGCGGTTTCACTGTAAAAAAATTTATGTTTCCACATGGAGAATCTTCCAAAAGTGCGGAAACATTGCTAAAAATCTATTCATTTCTGTGTGCAGAAGAAATCACAAGATCAGATTGTCTCATTGCGCTTGGCGGCGGTGTAGTGGGGGATATTACTGGATTTGCAGCGGCAACTTTTCTGCGTGGAATGCCATATATTCAGATTCCGACCTCTCTGCTTGCGCAGGTAGATTCTTCTGTTGGTGGAAAAACCGCTATTGATCTGCCAGAAGGGAAAAATCTTGTTGGCGCATTCAAACAACCTCGTCTTGTGCTCTGTGATCCTGATACACTCCAGACGCTTCCAGACCGCTTTCTGACAGATGGTATGGGGGAAGTCATCAAATATGGCATGATTGCAGATTATGGCCTGTTTGAAACCCTCTGCGGCTATGATCTGGAGCAGATCAAACAGCATTTTGATGAAATCATTCCTATCTGTGTTAGTATCAAGCGTGATGTTGTGGCCGAAGATGAACTTGACACCGGAAAGCGTATGATTTTAAATTTTGGTCATACCATTGGCCATGCGATTGAAGCGTATTATCATTATGAAACCTATACACATGGCTGTGCTGTAGCGGCTGGGATGTGCATCATGACGAAATATTTTGGCACACCGGAAGAATATCAAAAATTAAAATTCTGTGTAGAGCGTTATCATCTGCCGTCAGAAGTATCTGCTCCATTGCCGGATCTTTTGGCTTTATGCGGTCATGATAAAAAGCGCACTGGATCAGAACTGCGCTATATTATCTGCTCTCCTCCGGGATCTGCGGAAATTCGTACAGATTCCCTTTCTGCCTTCCGGAAACATTTTGAAAGGATCTAACACATGAATATTATTATTTATCCTCATAAGCTGACCGGCTCGGTCACAGTTCCCTCATCCAAGAGCATGGCGCACAGGATGCTGATTTGTGCGGCATTGAGCAGAAATGTTTCTCGAATTTCGGGGATCAGCTTTTCCAAAGATATTGATGCAACGCTTTCTGTTATGCGTGCATTTGGCGCAGAATTTGAGATTCTGGAAGATACTGTTATTGTTTCTGGAATTTCCAATCCTCCGGAAGCGGCATTTGCGGACTGTTGTGAAAGCGGTTCAACGCTTCGTTTTCTGATTCCTGTAGCGGCAGCTTTGGGCATCAAAGCGACATTTGCAGGACAAGGCCGCCTTCCACAGCGGCCGATTACGCCCTATCTTCGGGAACTTTCTCAGAAAGGCATTACTTTTGACAAGCATGATACAATGCCTTTCACGATCAGCGGAAAATTAACAAATGGCCTTTATCATCTCGAAGGTGATATTTCTTCTCAGTTTGTAACCGGCCTTTTATTATCGCTTCCGCTTCTGACGGGCAATTCTGATATTATGCTAACTTCCCCGCTTCAATCAAAGCCCTATGCAGATATGACGATTCATTGTATGCATCAATTTGGCGTACTGATCCGGGAAGAGCAAAATCAATATCATATTTCGGGCAATCAGCATTATCTTTCCAAAAATCTTCGTGTAGAGGGCGATTTTTCACAGGCAGCATTTTTCTATGTAGCCAATGCAATCGGCAATCAGATCTTGCTGCATAATATTCCTAAAACTTCTGTTCAGGGTGACAGGGCAATTATCAGCATTATTCAAAAGCTTTGCTATCACAAAAATCCGTCACAGCAGATTTATGAGATCAATGCCGAAAACATTCCGGATTTAGTGCCAATTTTAGCCGTATTGGCTACTTTTATGGATAAACCCACGCATATTTCCGGGGCGGCACGTCTGCGCATCAAAGAAAGTGATCGTCTGGCCTCTACTGCCCAAATGCTGAACACGCTGGGCGGCAATATTCATATTACTTCTGATGGACTGGAAATCCTGCCGGTCACGGAACTGCATGGGGGCACTGTCAGCAGTGCAGGAGATCATAGAATTGCCATGTGTGCAGCAATTGCCGCTACCAGAGCAACAGATCCGGTTATCATTACCGGTGCGGAATGCGTGGAAAAATCATATCCAGCATTCTTTGAAGATTATCAAAAACTAGGAGGGATTTTGAATGTCATCAATCTGGAATAATCGTATTTCTGTTTCCGTATTCGGCGAAGCGCAAGGCCCTGCGATTGGCGTTACTATTGATAACCTGCCGCCCGGCGAATATATTGACACGGAACAGATTTCACAATTTATGAAACGCTGCGGCACAGATCAGGAAGGCCGCCCGGCACTCAGTCAGGTCATGTCCGGAATGATCAATAATCGGACAACTGGTTCACCCTTATGTGTTTTTATACAAAACATGCATCGTCAGCCGGAAAATACATTTTCACAGCTGAATCGCCTGCCCCGTCCGGGGCATGCAGATTATACTGGAACTTTGCGCTATAAAGGCTTTAATGACATCCGTGATGGTGGTCATTTTACAGAAAAGCTCACAACACCCCTTTGTTTTGCGGGAGCTGTCTGCGGTCAGATTCTTGAACGGCGTGGCATCTATACCGGCGCACATATTGCTGAAATTCATGGCATTCTTGACAAGCCTTTTTCTCATACGCACGTTACCAAAGAAGATATTTTATCTATTCGTGACAAACATTTCCCGGTCATCCAGAATACACAGGGTAAAAAAATGCAGACTGATATCAAAGCCGCATCTGAAGGCGGTGAGACCCTCGGAGGAGCGATTGAATGCGCTTCTGTCAATGTTCCGGCTGGAATTGGCTCTCCTGTCTTTCATGGGCTGGAAACCACGATAGCACAGCTGCTATTTGCACTTCCTGATATTCGTGGGCTGGAATTCGGCGCAGGCTTTCAATCTGCCAAAATGACGGGCAGTCAAAGCAATGATAGCTTCTATGTGGATGATCATGGCCATATCCTCACACGCTCTAATAATCATGGCGGCATTCTGGGCGGCATTTCATCTGGCATGCCGATTATTCTGAAAGCGGCATTCCGTCCTTCTGCCACGATTGGAAAAGCACAGCAAACGATCAATCTTTCAAATCTACAATCTGAAACATTAGATGCTGTTCCTGATATAGAAGCTTGTTGTGTCCCCAAAATGATCCCTTGTGTAGAATCTGCTGTGAATCTTGCCTTACTATGCCATATGCTGGATTATCCTCATTTCTGCTGATTTTCTGATAAAAAAAGCCTCCCCTTTCGGGGAGGTTTTATTTTTGATATCCTTACTGTGCTGTATTGTCATCGGGTCTCTTGCCGATTTCTTTGGTATATCTCGGCAGTTTATCCGGCTGGGTATCACCATGGAGGATGAGCCACCAGTCAGGATTGAGATCAGCACCCCACTGAGTAGCATAGATCAGCTGGAATGAAGCATCACGAGCATTCAGCGGAGAAGCGGTATAACGTACATTTCCGTTTTCATCCTTATCAACTACGCCGTCTTTATCTTCATCAAGGCCATCTTTATTTGCATTAGATGCGCCAATGTCTTCAGACTCGCCGTCAACGTCGCTCAGGAAGTAAACGAAATTCTCCATCAGCGGATCAGGATCAGTGCCCTTATAGATCTTCGGATCTAGATCTGCACCGAAATCAGCAGCATATTTCAGAACGAGAGAAGCATCATTTGCCTTTACCTTACCATTCAGGTTAGTATCACCCTTCACAGCAATGTAAACTGTACCGCTAGTGGCTTTTCTCTTTCCTTCTACGATCGGATTGCCGTTTTCATCGAGAACCAGTTCACCATTTTCATCTTTCTGGAGTGTTACAAGTTCCAGTGTAGCATCTGGTGTATAAGGCTTAGCCGTCTTTGTTTCAGGATCCCATTTCTGGAATGTGGTAACGATCTTGAAAGGCAGATTATCTCTATAGAAGGCATTTTCTACACCAGCATCACTTGCTTCGAGAGCAGCTCCAAAATGATTATCAAAAATAGCCATCGGAGAATTGATAGATTCATCAGGTGCAGTTCCTTCATTATCGCCGACAACGAAGGCAATACCATCAAGGTCATTTGCAATTGTCCAGTTACCATAACCATACGGCTCACCTGTTTCTTCATCTACCAGCACTTCACGCCGTCTCAGTGTACCAACAGAGAGAAGATCCGTTCTCAGGCGACCAATTTCTGTCACAGCGGTGATATTGCCGTTTTCATCTGTTTCAAACTTATCGCTGAATTCTCTCCAGTCATGTGAGAAATAGAATTTATAGAGAGCGTCAATATCATATTCATAATCCATAGCATCAATTGCAATGCTATCCGGCAGAATCTGGATTGTACCGCCTATTTCTTCGATATTAAATACATCGGCAGCTGTCATATTATGCGCTGTTACATCACCGGCAAAGTTAACATTGATCACACCAGGCTGTGCAGTATCCGGAATTCTATATGTCAGGTACAGAATTGTTGCATTATTAAAGCCAGGAACATCATGATCTGTCTGTGCACCAATTGTGAAATTCATCGGATTTGTCTGGAGATCGCCAAATTCTTTATATGTCTCACCAGAGACAGCACCAAAGCAGGGCTTTTCTTCACCAGTTTGAGGATCAATATAAGTGAGTTGGAAATCAGCATTTGTTACATTTGTCTGATTGAAAATATGTTCCAGACCGAAATCATATGCGCAATATGTCAGAGCATCGATAATATCAGCACTAACAGTGATCGGGAGTGTTACCGTTTCACCAGCATGAGCGACTACATTACCAATCTGCCAAGTAGCGGCATATGCCATGATGGGTTTTACTTCCTGAGTTGTGGTTTCGGTCATCTCGCCCATATTATCAGAAGTGGATGTAGTAGTTTCATCTGTGGTTTCTTCCTCTGATGTAGTAGTTTCTTCTGTAGTAGTATATTCCTGAGTAGTTTCTGTAGTGGTATCAACCGTTTCTTCGGGAGTGGTTTCTGTTACTTCTGTAGTAGTATCAACCGTTTCTTCCGGAGTGGTTTCTGTTACTTCTGTAGTAGTATCAGGAGTGGTTTCTGTTACTTCTGTAGTAGTATCAGGAGTGGTTTCTGTTACTTCTGTAGTAGTATCAACCGTTTCTTCGGGAGTGGTTTCTGTTACTTCTGTAGTAGTATCAACCGTTTCTTCCGGAGTGGTTTCTGTTACTTCTGTAGTAGTATCAGGAGTGGTTTCTGTTACTTCTGTAGTAGTATCAACCGTTTCTTCCGGAGTGGTTTCTGTTACTTCTGTAGTAGTATCAACTGTTTCTTCCGGAGTGGTTTCTGTCGCTTCTGTTGTCGTTGATTCAGCGATGACTTCAATCCAACCGTCCTGTGTCTTGACATCCAGTTCATTCATGTTGATGTCATATACTGTCAGACCAGCATCTTTCAGGAATTCAACCGGATACCGACCGGGTTCAGATGGAGCAGTGAAGATAATATTGAATACAACACCGTTATCTATCGGAACAATATTATGATCAATTGTATAATTAATACCGCCGAAGGTCATGTTTTCCATATTGCGGGAGAAGTCCATGCCTTCATAAGCATCACCATTGGAAGCATCATTTGCAGTCAGAGCAGCATCATGCTGGAGTTTTGCAATATAGCTGTTGATGCCGTTTACATCACCCGTCACTTTGACAGGAAGTGTCACAGTTGCACCAGCGGCAACGACAGTTGTCTCTACATACCAGAGACCAGCTTCACCGATTTGAATGGTAGTAGTGGTTTCTTCTGTTGTGGTATCAACTGTTTCTTCCGGAGTGGTTTCTGTAGCTTCTGTAGTGGTATCAACCGTTTCTTCGGGAGTGGTTTCTGTTACTTCTGTAGTAGTATCAACCGTTTCTTCCGGAGTGGTTTCTGTAGCTTCTGTAGTGGTATCAACCGTTTCTTCGGGAGTGGTTTCTGTTACTTCTGTAGTAGTATCAACTCTTTCTTCCGGAGTGGTTTCTGTCGCTTCTGTTGTCGTTGTTTCAGCGATGACTTCAATCCAACCGTCCTGAGTCTTAACATCCAGCTCATTCATGTTGATGTCATATACTGTCAGACCAGCATCTTTCAGGAATTCAACCGGATACCGACCGGGTTCAGATGGAGCAGTGAAGATAATATTGAATACAACGCCGTTATCTGTCGGAACTACGTTTTTCTCAATAGTATAGTTTACACCGCCGAAGGTCAGATTTTCCATATTATAGGAGAAGTCCATACCTTCATAAGCATCACCATTGGAAGCATCATTTGCAGTCAAAGCAGCATCATGCTGGAGTTTTGCGATATAGCTATTGATGCCGTTAGAATCACCAATCACTTTAACAGGAAGTGTCACAGTTGCACCAGCGGCAACGACAGTTGTCTCTACATACCAGAGACCAGCTTCACCGGTTTCGATAGTGGTAGTAGTTTCTTCTGTTGTGGTTACTTCCGCAGTGGTTTCTGTAGCTTCTGTAGTGGTATCAACCGTTTCTTCCGGAGTGGTTTCTGTAGCTTCTGTAGTAGTATCAACCGTTTCTTCCGGAGTGGTTTCTGTAGCTTCTGTAGTTGTTGTTTCAGCGATGACTTCAATCCAACCGTCCTGCGTCTTGACATCCAGTTCATTCATGTTGATGTCATATACTGTCAGACCAGCATCTTTCAGGAATTCAACCGGATACCGACCGGGTTCAGATGGAGCAGTGAAGATAATATTGAATACAACACCGTTATCTGTCGGAACTACGTTCTTATCAATAGTATAGTTTACACCGCCGAAGGTCAGATTTTCCATATTATAGGAGAAGTCCATACCTTCATAAGCATCACCATTGGAAGCATCATTTGCAGTCAGAGCAGCATCATGCTGGAGTTTTGCGATATAGCTATTGATGCCATTAGAATCACCAGTTACTTTAACAGGAAGTGTCACAGTTGCACCAGCAGCAACGACAGTTGTCTCTACATACCAGAGACCAGCTTCACCGGTTTCGATTGTTGTGGTAGTAGTTTCTTCTGTTGTAGTTTCTTCGGCAGTAGTCTGTGTTTCCTCTGTTGTGGTTTCATCCGGAACAGGTTCTGCTTCTGTGGTGGTGGTTTCAGCGACTACCTCAATCCAACCGTCCTGCGTCTTGACATCCAGTTCATTCATGTTGATGTCATATACTGTCAGACCAGCATCTTTCAGGAATTCAACCGGATACCGACCGGGTTCAGATGGAGCAGTGAAGATAATATTGAATACAACACCGTCATCTGTCGGAACTACGTTTTTCTCAATAGTATAGTTTACACCGCCGAAGGTCAGATTTTCCATATTATAGGAGAAGTCCATACCTTCATAAGCATCACCATTGGAAGCATCATTTGCAGTCAAAGCGGCATCATGCTGAATCTTTGCGATATAGCTATTGATACCATTGGTATCGCCCTTGACTTTGACAGGAAGTGTCACAGTTGCACCAGCAGCAACGACAGTTGTTTCTACATACCAGAGACCAGCTTCACTTGTTTCGATCGGCGTGGTAGTGGTAGTTTCTTCTGTAGTAGTAGTTGTTGTAGTTGTTTCTTCTGTGGTAGTGGTTGCTTCTGTTGTTGTCGTTTCATCGGTTTTTACAATGATACCACCGTTTTGCTGTACAACAATCTGCTTAGCCATATCAAGGCCATAAACCTCAAGACCATCGAAATCAACTGCATATTCACCGGGCTCTGTCGGAGCGGTAAATGTCAGATTGAATACAACATCATCATCTTTGAGATCTGCGCCACTGGAGGAATCTGTACCACCGAATGTCATATTATCAAGATTATAATTGAAATCCAGAGTAGCGAATCCGCCATTTGCAGTGCTTACGAGAATTGGGCCATCAGCGACTTTGATCTTTGTCATGAAGCTGTTGAAGCCTTCTGTATTGCCTTCTACATGAACGGGGAGTGTTACCTCTTCGCCGGGCTTTGCTTCCTTCCAGTCGATAATCCATTTTGCGCCGTTCTTTTCGCCGGGTTCTGTAGTAGCAGTAGTTTCATCGGCCTTTACGATGATACCACCGTTTTGCTGTACAACGATCTGCTTAGCCATATCAAGGCCATAAACCTCAAGACCATCGAAATCAACTGCATATTCACCGGGCTCTGTCGGAGCGGTAAATGTCAGATTGAATACAACATCATCATCCTTGAGATCTGCGCCACTGGAGGAATCTGTACCGCCGAATGTCATATTATCAAGATTATAATTGAAATCCAGAGTAGCGAATCCGCCATTTGCAGTGCTTACGAGAATCGGGCCATCAGCGACTTTGATCTTTGTCATGAAGCTGTTGAAGCCTTCTGTATTGCCTTCTACATGAACGGGGAGTGTTACTTCTTCACCGGGCTTTGCTTCCTTCCAGTCGATAATCCATTTTGCGCCATTCTTTTCGCCGGGTTCTGTAGTAGTTGTAGTTTCATCAGGATCTACAATGATTGCACCATTTACTTGTGTTACAATCTGCTTAGCCATATCAAGGCCATAAACCTGAAGGCCATCAAAATCAACTGCATATCTGCCGGGATCTGTCGGAGCGGTAAATGTCAGATTGAATACAACATCATCATTCTTGAGATCTGCGCCGCTGGAGAAATCTGTACCGCCGAATGTCATATTATCAAGATTATAATTGAAATCCAGAGTAGCAAATCCGCCATTTGCAGTGCTTACCAGAATTGGGCCATCAGCGACTTTGATTTTTGTCATGAAGCTGTTAAAGCCTTCTGTGTTACCTTCTACATGAACAGGAACAACAACCTCTTCACCGGGCTTTGCATGTACTTCATCAATAATCCACTTTGCGCCGTTCTTTTCGCCGGGTTCAGTAGTAGTTTCATCGTCCTTTACAATGATACCACCGTTTTGCTGTACAACAATTTGCTTAGCCATATCAAGGCCATAAACCTCAAGGCCATCGAAATCAACTGCATATTCACCGGGCTCTGTTGGAGCGGTAAATGTCAGATTGAATACAACATCATCATCCTTGAGATCTGCGCCACTGGAGGAATCTGTGCCGCCGAATGTCATATTATCAAGATTATAATTGAAATCCAGAGTAGCGAATCCGCCATTTGCAGTGCTTACGAGAATTGGGCCATCAGCGACTTTGATCTTTGTCATGAAGCTGTTGAAGCCTTCTGTATTGCCTTCTACATGAACGGGGAGTGTTACTTCTTCACCGGGCTTTGCTTCCTTCCAGTCGATAATCCATTTTGCGCCATCTTTTTCGCCGGGTTCTGTAGTAGTAGTTTCTTCTGCATCAACAATAATTGCGCCATCCTGAGTGCCAGAAATCTGCTGAACCATGTCAATGCCATAAACTTCGAGCGTATCCTTCACAAATTCAACCGGATATATGCCGGGCTCATTAGGAGCGGTAAATGTCAGATTGAATACGATTTCATCACCTGAAAGGGTTTCAGAGCCAGTTGTGAAATCTGTACCGCCGAATGTCATATTATCCAGATTATAAGAGAAATCCAGAGAAGCGAAACCGCCATTTGCGGTGCTTACCAAAACAGGGCCATCAGCATACTTGATTTTTGTCATGAAGCTGTTAAAGCCTTCTGTATTCCCTTCTACACGAACCGGAACAGTAACCTCTTCGCCGGGTTTTGCATGTACTTCATCAATGATCCACTTGGTAGAAACTTCTTTCTCCTTGTGTTCAAAATCGGCCTTTCTGATATGAATCCAACCATCTTCTGTAGCTGGTTTAAGCTGAACCATGTCAATATTTTCAAGATCCAGTGCATCTTTCACGAAATTCAGATGATATGTCGTATCAGGAGCGGCATCCTTCGGAACTTCGAAATTCATATAGAAAACATCACCGTCTTTGGCAATGATATTTTCGCCTTTATCAGAATTTGTACCGCCGAAAGTCAGCTTTTTGAGATTGCTTTCAAAGCTCAATTCTCCATAAGCAGAGCCACTTTCTGCACTTACCAGTACAGGGCCAGCATCCTGTGAAATCTGAACCATATAGCTATTGAGACCATCTGTATCACCCTGCACCTTGACAGGAACTTTGACAGTTTCACCCGGATCAGCTTCTACTTTATCAATAATCCACTTCGCAGAAGTATCTTTCTGATCATGGACAAATTCATCATCTTCGACTGTGATATAACCCAATTCTGTACTGGGAATCAGCCGAACCATGTCAGCATTATAAACTTCCAGACTGCTGAAATCAACCGGATATCGACCCGGCTTATCAGGAGCTGTAAAGCTGATATCAAATACTGTGCCATTGCTGTTGATTGTATCAGAACTAAAATCAGTACCAGCAAATGTCATTTTGTTAATATTAGAACTGAAATCCAGTTCACTGAGTTCACCCGTTTCTGCGCCAACAGCGGTGACATCTGTCTTGATCTTAGCGATATAGCTGTTAAAGCCGTCATTATCTTTGATCGTTACATGAAGCGTCACTTTTTCGCCGGGCTTTGCTGTAGCAGAACTAATCACCCACTGGGCAGATGATACTTTTTCTTCTTTGGAAACAATTCCTGATGTTTCAGGATTATATTCTGTAGGAGGTTCTGTCACATCCGGATTTTCAACCGTGATAGAACCATTTGTCAGCTTCGGATACAGATCAATATCTTTTCCGCCATCAGAGCTGGCAACCCCAAAGGAAACCGCCTGCGGCGTATCTGTATCAAAAGTAACCTGATAGATATGACCATGTTCATAATTATAACCTGCCTTAGGAGTCAGGTAGAGATATACCGCTGTTGCGCCATTTGCTGCGGAGCTGGTATTCCGATCGCCGCTCATATCAGAAGCGAATGCAAGAGTCAGCTCAGAAGTATTGGGAACAAAAGAACCGGTATTATCATAGCCGCCGCCGTTCTTGAAAGTTGCCTTATCAAAGGGGAAATCAGGATCTGACGGTGCTTTTCCATCAATCAGCAGGCCGATGTTATAACCGGAAATTTCAGGAGAATTATAAACCAAAATCGGGACTTCAATTCTCTCATCCTTAGAAGGATCAAAGGTCACATCAGAAATTTTCCATTCAAAGTCACCGGAACTAGGTTGGGTTTCCTGGGGTTCAGTAGTAGTAGCGACAGGTTCAGTAGGAGCTTCTGTAGTAGGCTCAGTTGTTGTATCTTCAGTGCCGCCCTTGACAGTAATAGAACCGTTGAGGAGGGTAGGCTTTAACTGCTGATCGGCATTATTACCGAACAGGTTGGCATCTTTTTCATCACTGAATGTAATATTAAATTTCTGACCGGGTTTATATTCATAGCCCTCTTTGGGAACGAATATAAGCGTTACAACAGCTGCACCACTTTCGATAACAGAATCCGGGTTATCCAGATTTGCATCAGCGGCTACACCGAGCGTTAGCTCATCGGTATTGGGCATAAAAGTAGCCTGTGTGGGGAAAGCCTTGTTGTCCTTGAATCTTACAGCACTGAACGGGAAGTTATCAGCATCTGATGCCAGTGTCATACCATCCACCAGCAAACCCAGAGTATAACCGGAAATCGGTTCACAGTTCCATACTTTGATTGGTACAGAAATGGTTTTGTCCGTTGCGGGATCAAATTCCACATCATCAATCTGCCATGTAAATCCATTTATCTGGGGTGTGTCGCCTTCTACATAATACCGTTCATAGTCACCAGCCTTTGCAATGACTGCATCATCTGGTGTGATGGCAGTCAGCGCAGAAGCCGGCAGTAAACCGGTCGTCATAGAAGCACACATGCACAATGCTGTCAACGCAGATAATAATTTCTTCATTGCACATATTTCCTTTCTGAAATGTCAGGATTTCAGATTTCAAAATCGTGTTCAGGCGGGAATCCGCCTGAACACAATATCATTTTCTAAAGTTCCTGAAAGAATTGGAGAATTAGCCCTGTGTCGGGAGAGAAGCAACCAGACCGATCAGGAATCTCAGAATTTCAACGGAGTCCTTACCATCCAGATTAGCCTTTGTGGTATCGGCATCAGACTCACCGTTTCTGTAGCAGTTAGCAACAACAACCTGATAATCATCCAGATCCTGATTGTCATACTTAGTGAGATATCTGTTCAGCATTACGATGTCAACCAGTTCAACAGTACCATTATGGTTAACGTCGCCATAGATGTAGTCGCCAAAAGGCTGTGTAGGCTGTTCGCCTGTTTCTGTAGGCTGCTGTTCTGTTGTTTCTGTAGGCTGCTCTTCGCTTGTTGTTTCTGTGGGTTCAGGTGTAGTTTCTGTTTCTTCTGATGAGGGTTCTGTGGGTTCTGTTGTGGGATCTGTTGTCTCCTCGCCGCCCTTAACAGTGATAGAACCGTTTGTCAGAACAGGAGTCAGCTGCTGATCAGCATTGTTACCGAACAGGTTAGCATCCTTTTCATCGCTGAAAGCAACAACGAATTTCTGGCCGGGAGTATAAGTATAATCAGCCTTAGGAACGAAGATAACAGTTACAATTGTTGCACCATTTTTAACAGTAGAATCAGGATTGTCGAGGTTAGCATCAGCAGCAGCGGCAATTGTCAGATCATCTGTATTGGGCATAAATGTTGCCTGTGTCGGGAATGCCTTTTCATCCTTGAATCTTACGTTGCTGAACGGGAAATCTTCAGATCTTAATGTCAGACCGTCAACCAGCAGGCCGAGAGAATAACCGGACATCGGTTCACTGTTCCAAACCTTGATCGGAACGGAGATTGTCTTATCATTTTCGGGATCATAGATTACGTCACCGATTTCCCATTCATACTTATCATGGGTCTTTTCTTCAGTGGGTTCTGTCGGTTCAGTAGTTTCTGAGGGCTGCTGTTCTTCAGTTGTTTCTGTAGGCTGCTGTTCTTCTGTTGTTGGTTCTGTAGTTTCAGATGGCTGTGCATTCGGATCACCTACAATGATTGTCAGGCCGTCCAGAGTGCCGGGATGAATCTGTGTTTTACCATCTGTATTTACAAAAGTAGCAGGGTTTTCACCGAAATCGTTGGTGAAGCTGGTTTCCCAGTCAATTGTATAAGTACCATCAGCAACATCGCTAGCCATTGTGATATTGAACTGTTCAATCGGATATTCATCAGACTTATTTGTCAGGAAGTGAGCAGTTTCTTTATAATCAGAATATTCTTCACTGCCGCCGAAGTTATAGAGCCATGTCCAAGCCAGGCTATCCTTACCAGCATACAGTTTATCGCCTTCCTGAATGGTCTGGGTGTCCATGTTACCGGTAGCATTATTGAATTCTTCCATAATATCATCATAGAAGCCGAATGTGTTTACAAATGCAGTGGTCTCGAATGCAGTACCCAAAGCCGGATTAGATACAGTTGTTGTCACGCCGGCATTATCGAGATTCTGGAAAGGTGTCTCAGCAATCTGGAGTGCAGGGCTGCTCAGAGAAACCATACCATTGATCTGCTGAATAGACGGAGATGCAGTGTCAGCCACAATGTAATGACCTACTGTGAATGTAGCACCAGCGGCGGCTTCCTTGGTTGCAAATGTGATGGTCTTACCGTCATCGGATACGGTGTAATCACCAGTAGAGGTGACTTTCAGATAAAATCCGAGATCGCTCGGAGATGTGTATGCTGCGAAAGCAGACAGTACACTTGCAGATGCGCTTGCTGTCATGACAGCAGCTGTCAGTGCAGAAATTACCTTCTTCATAACTAATTAATTCCTTTCTGTTTGTGTGTGTTTTGTTTTTGCAGACGGGGGTCAACGCCTGCATGGCTTAAATAAATTTGATTGTGTCACGACATAAGATGTCAGACTGTGGCCATTTTAATCAGGAAATCCCTTCCAGCGTAGAAATCAGCTTGATAGCATATTTCATGATATTCAGAGAATCTGTTGCATCGGGTTTTCCGTCGCCGTTGACATCGGCATTTGCACGCTGCTGATCATTCAATTCAGCTTTTCCATAGATTGCCTTATTCAGCAGGATAATATCCATAATATTGACATTGCCGTCAAGGTTTACATCACCGAGTTTCTTTTCTGTGACATCAGAACCGCCACCGGCTACTGTAACAGAGCCATCAGAAACGGCAACTTCGAACGGTGTGATAGTTTCGCCTACGACATTACCAATATTGATATCTGTATTTTTGGTATCTGAGCCATCAATCACACTGCGGTCATTGGCAACGATTTTCACATCAGAAACTGCACCAGCAGGGGCATCGGCTTTAACAGTACCCTTCAGAACCAAGAAAGTGCCATCTTTGGTGATCCAATAAGCGGTATCCTCCAAAGCAGTACCATAAGTAACTGTTACCACTTTAGGATTAGAGAAATCAGCAGCGAATACAGAAACACCTTCAAAGGCTTCCTGACCATCAGCATTAAGATTTACAATATCTCCTGCGGTTGCGCTTGTGATTTCAATGATACTTGAATCATAAGTCAGGGCGAAATCGACAGCACTCACACCAGCCGCAGGCACACCGCTGAGGTCAATTTTCAGTGTAAATTCTGAACCAGCGGCAGCGGTGACTTTTTCAGCGGAAACAGTCACTTTATCAGCGGCGGAAGCCACCTGTGCAGAGAACACCGTCAGCATAGAAGCGGCTGCGAGAACAGCAGCGAACTTTTTGAATTTCATGTCAGTTGTTCCTCCTCTTTTGGATTTGATTAATATAGATCTGAATACTTACACGGACACTTTGTTCACGGTACAAAGCTCAAATTTACCTAACTCTATTATAGAACAAAGCATCAAAAAAGTCAAGAGAATTTTTTACATTTTGTACAGACTGTAGAAAAACGTGCATCTTTTTTATGCATTTCGACCAAAGCCAGAAACAAAATTTTTCAACTTTTCCCCTGACTGCTTTTTATTATACACTATTTTTGCGAAAAAGTAAATAGTTTTTGAACTTTTTTCTAAAAATCATCAATTTATACAAATCTGCCACTTTCAATTATGGATTTCTCACAAAGGATGGGAATTTTTTAAGCTTTTTTCAATTCTATTCCGCCTGTTTAAATACATTTGGCTGATCTTTGGTTTCTGCGAGGCAGAGAAATTCTTCCGGAACATTCTGTTCTATGATTGTATTAATCACATCCCAATTCCATCGCTTGGCAGTTCCAGCAGGAGAATAGGGAATAAAATGGGAATTCACAAGATCATTTGTATATAAATAATACGGATAAACACGGACATCAGACATATTAGATTCATAATGTGTAATCAATGGGGTAAGGGTAACATTTTCGATTGTCATCACACCGGATTCATCTTTGCAGATTTCAAATTCACCCATACCGCCGACCATATTGAAATTATCTGTCTGGCCGGAGATAAAATTTCCCAGGGAATAGAAAACAAAGCCCTGAGAGCCGTCTTCCCGTGTCAGATATTCCATAGATTCGAGTGTATGAGGGCCTGTCCCAATGACAACATCCGCACCCCAGTCGACAAATTTCTGTGCTAAGTCTTTTACTTCGTCTGTGACTTCATGAGAATCTTCAATGCCCCAGTGTGCGGAGACGATTACACAATCTGTCTGTTCAGCAAGTTCTGTGATCTGTTGCTGTATCAGCGTTTCCTCTTCCAGATACGGAATGATCATTTCTGATGCTTCCGGGAGATGATAACCATTTGTATGTTCTGTATAGCCCAAAAATCCGACAGTAATATCATTGACTTTGGTGATCCTGTAATTTTGCATATCTTCCTCATTTCGATAAGCACCCATGACAACAACATTATCATTTTGTTCCTGTCTTTCATCCCAATAATCTAACGTAGCTCTCATTCCGTCAGAGCCTTTATCTAATACATGATTATTTGCCATATTAAAAATATCAAAACCGACATCAATCAGATCATAGCCCAATTCTACAGGGGAATTAAAATTCAGATTAGATCCTGAAATTTCATATTCATCATTACAGATAACAGTTTCCTGATTGATAAATGCAAGATCTGCATTTTTCACTTTATTTTCTATATACTGATAGCAATAATGAAAATCATAAGATTTACTGCTGTCTGCATGATTCTCAGCCGTATGATAGACACAGGAATGAATTAAATTATCTCCCACCGCAAGGAAGCGAATAGAAGAAGGCTGTGGAGGGGGTTCTGTTTCTGGCTGAGTCGGATCAGGAATTCCGATTTCTGCAATATCAATAATATGCTGTGTTTCAGCTTCTTGTTGTTCATTCTGCACTTTGGCGCATCCTGTGAGGAGTATAGAAGCGGCCGCCAGTAATGCAGCACACTGAAATTTCATAATTATTCTTTCCTTTCTATATCTGAAATTCTCTGAATAATTTCAGTATAACACAAAATCTGACAGAATGCAACTGTTTTTTTCTGCATATTTTTCTCTGGATTGGACATACTGCATCACAGAGAGGTGAAAATTTATGCTGACGGAACAGAATGCGCTTCCAGATTCTTTGGAAGAAACCCTTGCCGGTGTGCGGCATCTTGCTGATAATAGTTCAGATTTGCTGATCAATCGATTGCAAATCGGTGATATTTCCTGTGCGTTGATTGCCTGTGAAGGCATGATTTCCACAACTATCATGACAGATCTGCTGATTCTTCCGCTGACACAGCTTTTTCATCAGCATGACAGCGATGCATTATTTTCTTATATTCAAGATCACATGCTTTTATCTTTGGACAGGCCTGTAGTGAGGAATTATGCAGATTTATTCCGGCTGGTGTATTCTGGTTTTATCATATTGGCGGCGGATGGTCAGCATAAAGCATTAGCATTCGGGATTCAGGGGTATGACAAGAGGAGCATCAGCGAACCCTCTGGAGAAGCTAATTTATTTGGGGCACATGATGGCCTGACGGAAGCTGTCAGAACAAATATGTCATTGATTCGGCGGCGGATGAAAACACCGATTTTGAAATTTGAGCTATCCACAGCAGGGCATCTCAGTCAAACAGATATTTGTCTTTGCTATATGAAAGATCGAGTGCCGCCGCAGTTATTGCGGCAGATCCGGAAAGAGATTTCCGCCACAGATCTAGATACTATTTTATCACCCGGCTATCTTCAGCCATTTCTTGAAAAATGCCGGGGGAGTTTGTTTGACAGCGTGAGCATGACACAGCGGCCGGATATTTTATGTTCTAAACTACTGGAAGGCCGGGTAGCCTTATTAATAGACGGCGTACCGTTTGCGCTTGTGATTCCTAAATTATGGATCGAAAGCTTTCAGACATTGGATGATTACACACATAAGCCTTATTATGCCGCTTTTATCCGCTGGGTGAAATATTTATCCTGTCTGATTGCGCTTCTGCTTCCGGCGTTATATATTGCAGTTTGTATGCATCATCCGGAATTATTAAACAGCACGTTTGTATTAATTCTCACGGAAGCAGAAGAAAAAGCACCGCTTTCCCTGCCAGCAGAAACAATATTCGTTTTATTAATGTATGAAGTCATCCGTGAGGCTGGTCTCCGGCTTCCGAAAGCTGTGGGTGGTGCAGTCAGCATTGTTTCCGGCCTGATCATTGGGGATGCGGCTGTTTCATCCGGATTGATCAGCACACCCATGCTGACAATGACAGCGATTTCCGTTATTGCCGGATTTGTCACTCCAGATTTGAATGCTCCTATTACGATTTTGAGAGTATTATTTATCATTGCTGGAGGGGCATGGGGTTTATTTGGGATCGGCCTGCTGGGAATGGCAGTATTATATAATTTATGCGCTACGGAAACATTTGGCTTTCCTGCAACAGCACCGCTTTCTCCATTCAAAATGCGGTCAATGCGTGATGTGATCACACGGGTGAATTTTCACAGAATGCAGTCAGGAAATTTCACAGTGGAGGAATATTATGAGCAAAATTCATAGTCATCAGATCTTTGCCATTTTGATTTTATCAGGCGCATGGTCAGTGATCTGTATTCCTGAACCGCATGGATGCGGACAGATCTGGGGGACAGTGGCGGCCTGTCTGATAGAAATGCTTTGTTGTCTGCCCATGCTGGCACTTCGGGAAAATGCCTTTCGGAATCTAATGCAATCGCAGAAATGGCTTGGCCTGATTTATATGATTTATTTTTTATTATGCGGTGCGCATGGATTTTCACAGCTTTGGGAAGCCGCTCCTCAGCAACTTCTTCCGGCATCGGGAAAGATGACTGCCGCTGTGCTGATTGTTCTGACTTGTATTTATACTAGTTCTGCCGGATTGCGAGCGGCGGCAAGATGCGCCCCACTTGTGATGAGTTTATTTCTGATCTCTGTGCTTGTGCTGATTCTTGGGGCATGGAAAAGAATCGACATCAGCCGAATTGCATTACAGGGAAATGGTTTCTGGCCGGGCATGAAACAGTATTTTGCATTGAGCGGAGAGCTTGGTGCTGCATGGATTCTCTGTGATCGAGCCAGAAACGGCCGGAAATCTGCTGTATACAGCTATTTGCTGGCAAAAGCCATTTTCTGCATTTTGATCTTATTCCTGAGCATTACCGCCGGGGGCAGACTGATTTCTTTGAATGGCTATCCATTTTTCACACTCACCGCATTATCACAGCCATTGCAGGGACAAAGAGCCGATGCATTATATATTCTAGTGTTTGTGATGCTATATGTCATGTATACGACATTACAAAGCGGTATTACAGAATCTATCACAGAAATGCTATATCCGATCCGGGAAAAATGGACAGCACCGGCCTCTCTGCTTCTGATGGTTCTTCTTGCATGGTCGATCAATCAGACATTGCTGACGGATTTGATCATATTGCTGCTTCCTGTGTTGATTTTTGTGATCCCTCTGATGCTTCGCATTCATGAATTTTCCGCACATGTCCGCAGAAAGGAACAATCCCATGAAGCATTTTAAATTTTTCATTCCTTGTGTGCTTCTGCTCCTGACTGGATGCAGTACAGAAACAATATCAGACCGGATGTATACACAGGCAATAGGCCTGACTTGTGACGGAGATCTGAGCTTTTATGCGCAAGCATTTGAAAAAGATCCCTGTGAACCTGTCACAGGGATCAGCATTTCAGAAGTCATCCGTCAGGAGGAATCTGTTACCGGAGGAAAAGTATTTATTGGCCATACGGAATTATTATGCCTGGATGGGACATGCACACTGAATCCGGCGGAAGAATTATTATTTCAGAAAGGTCTGTCACCTGCCTGCAAAGTACTCTATGCAGATCCAGCTGATTATTTCAAAGATCCGGATCATACAGCCATGATTCACATGATACGCATGTCAGAACAAAGCGGCTTGCTGAGTATTACAGATCTATCCACAGCTTTGAACGAATGGCATGGTTTTCTGGGAACGGCATTGCTTCCGGTTCAGAAAAAAGGAACACCGGGGCTTGTGCTTTTGCATAAAGATGGCGCATGTACTGCATTATCCGAACAGGCACAAAAAGGGATGTACTGGCTTAGGCGCAATACAGGGGGCTTTGTCATGACACTGGAGACTCCCGACGGTGAACAGGATATTTCTGTGAGAAAAATCCGGATAGAAAAATCACTGCATGATCAGCAATTTTATTATCATATCAAAATCTGGATCACAGAAAAGATAGAAACGCAGTTTTTGGAAACGCTGATGCAATCCCAATGTGAAACGGCTATCAGAGAAATGCTGGCCGCTGATGCGGATGTGATAGGAATTCAAGATCTTCTAGAAAGTCAAAATCTGCCGCTTGAGAAACCTGCATTGCATTCTTTTCATATTTCTGTCACGGTGCAATGAATAATTCTTTTTTTAGATAAACAGAATCTTGTTCTGTGATCTCACGAATCACACGGCAGGGATTTCCAGCGGCCAGCACACCAGCTGGAATATCTCTTGTGACAACACTCCCTGCGCCAATAATCGTATTATCGCCGATTGTCACACCGCCGCAGATGGTCACATTGCTGGCGATCCAGCAGTTATTTCCGATGATAATCGGCTTTGCATATTCCAGATCATATAAATCTCCATTTTCCCGGCGTTTCATATTACGTTCTTCCGCAAGAAATGGATGCATCGGCGTAGCGAGTGTTACACCCGGCGCAAAAAACACATCATCCCCGATGGTAACAGGCGCACAATCCAGCACGGTAAAATTAAAATTTGCATAGCATCTATCACCAAATGTAGTAAATACGCCATAATCAAATTGTATGGGGGATTGCAGATATAATTCTTTTCCGGCATGGGGAAGCAGACATTGTAAAATCAATCTGCGCTTTTCTGATTCATCCTCATAAGTATCGTTATAATCTTTAGAAAGCTTATGTGCTCTTTTTCTCATCTCTGTCAATTCTTCTCCGGAAGCATCATATAGCATTCCGGCAGTCATCTTTTCTTTTTCTGTCATGAAAAAACACCTCTGTTTCTGAAAAAAGGCACATCCTGAAAATCGGAAGTGCCTTTTGATATTATTGCTGGCTCATTGTATATTTAATATGTTCAATTGCAGCTTCTGCATATTCATTCACACGCTGTGAGCTGTTGGCCTGAAGGGCTCTCTGATACCATTCTAATGCTTTTTCGGGCTGAGCTCTCATGCCGCCATTGCCATTGAGATAGATTTCTGCAATGGCCAGCTGTGACAGCACAAAGCCTTTGTTAGAAGCTTCTGTATGCCATGCAATGGCCTTGTCCGGATTCTGGGGGAATGGATAAGTGCCATTTTTATAGCTGTCTCCCACCTGGAACATCACATGCTGAAGAACTTCTCTTTCCTTAGGTTCGAGCGTATCAATCTGGCCTTTGATCTCACGGAGAAAACTCAACATGCTGATCATATAATTCTTTGTTCTGGGCTTGCCGAGGAATGTCCAGCTGCCCATTTCATCCATTTCATTGACAGTAAACAGAGCATAATCAACAAGATCATCCAGTGAATCCCGTTTATGTGCTACTTTTTTCTCAGGAGCAGCTGGAGCGGCGGCCGGAGCTGGCTGCTGTACAGCGGAAAGTGTTGCAGCAAATGTATCTGTATTCATAGGCTGCTGTGGTGCAGCAGGTGCAGCAGGTGCAGCCTGTGCCGGAGTTGGCTGTTCTGCCTTATTTTTAGAATGTGCCTTTTCCAGACGCTCATAAACCAGATTATCCTTTGCATTGGTAATCTGCTGGAGCAAATCTCTATAACGTGCCTGTCTTCTTTCATCACCGAGGAAGCTTGCACGGCGTTCCTGCATCAGGATATAATCCAGCATATGAATGCAGCGTTCCATTGGTTCAATTGTTTCCATTTTGGGTGCCATATAAGCAATTTTTTCAGCAATGATGGAATACAGGAACATAGATTTTTCCATATGTCTGTTATGTTCTTCACTGTTGCCAAGTCTGCCCTGATTATATTCTTCATCTGCTTCTTTTTTAAGCTGATCTACAGTCATTTTATCTGTGCCTTTACGCCATTGATGTGCGCCGCAGTTTTTACAGCTAACCTGATTGGCCGCCAATCTCGCTCCGCAGCTATAGCAAACTTTTTGTGCCATATCTTAATCTCCTTTATTGATTATAATTTCAATCCACATGGGTATTCTTCCCCCATGACTCATGCTATTTTCATTATAGCACAACTACACAAAAATTGCAATCGTTTCCGGATATTTTGTGATTTATCCACAAATACAACTCTTTTTTTTAGTCATTATTTATAAAAAAATCCGCCCCCTGCAAATGCAGGAGGACGGAAAAATAGTTCAGATTACTGATTCAGATTTGACTCGATCTTATCCAGTACATCCCTCAGAGCCTGTGGAACACGGCCGCCCTTTGCAGCAATGTCTTCATCATAATATCTGCGCATTTCTGCAATTTCTTTCTTCCAGAGTTCTTTATCAACATCAAGAAGCTTGTCCATGATTTCAGGTGTTACTTCATCTTCAATGCCTTCGGTATTGATATCGCCCTTCTTAGGCAGGTAGCCAATGGCGGTTTCTTCTGCTTCTGCTTCGCCTTCACATCTCTTAATGATCCAGTCCAGAACACGCATATTATCACCAAAGCCCGGCCAGATGAAATTGCCGTTTTCGTCCTGCTTGAACCAGTTAACATTGAAAATCTTCGGTGCTTTATCGCCCAGCACTTCGCCCATTTCAAGCCAATGTGCCCAGTAATCGCCGACATTATAGCCAATAAACGGCTTCATAGCCATTGGATCATGTCTCAGGACACCAACAGCACCCGTTGCAGCTGCGGTTGTTTCAGAAGATACAGCAGATCCCATATATGTGCCATGTGTCCAGTCAAATGACTGATATACCAGCGGTGTAGTAGAGGCACGTCTTCCGCCAAAGATAATAGCAGAAACCGGTACACCTTCCGGATTATTGAATTCTGGAGACAGACACGGACAATTTTCAGCTGGTGCGGTAAATCTGGAATTCGGATGTGCCAGCGTCTTCTTTTTGCCGGTCTTTTCATCAATTTCCTGTGTATATTCTACACCGTTGACTTTCTTTCCTGTCCATTCAGTTGCATCAGCCGGGGGTTCTTTTGTCAGTTTTTCCCACCATACTGTATTATCACTATTATCCAAAGCGACATTTGTAAAGATTGCATTCTTCTTAGTAGCGGCTAATGCATTATAATTCGACTTTTCATTTGTGCCAGGAGCAACGCCAAAGAAGCCATTTTCCGGATTGATTGCATAAAGTCTGCCATCCTTGCCGGGTTTCAGCCAAGCAATATCATCACCAACAGTGAATACTTTATAGCCCTTCTTTGTATAGCCTTCCGGAGGAATCAGCATTGCCAGATTGGTTTTACCACATGCAGACGGGAAAGCAGCGCAGACATATTTTGTATCGCCGTCGGGCTTCTGAACGCCCAGAATCAGCATATGTTCTGCCATCCATCCCTCATTCTTGCCCTGGAAGGAGGCAATACGCAGTGCAAAGCATTTCTTTGACAGAATTACATTTCCGCCATAAGCAGAATTAATTGACCAGATTGTATTATCTTCCGGGAACTGTACAATATAACGCTTTTCCGGATCAACATCAGCCTTTGAATGCAGACCTCTGACAAAGTCATTAGAATCACCCAGTTTATCAAAAGCGGCTTTGCCCATTCTGGTCATAATATTCATATTCAGAACAACATAGATAGAATCTGTCAGTTCTACGCCAACTTTAGAAATCGGAGAAGTAACGGGGCCCATGCTATAAGGAATAACATACATTGTCTGACCCTTCATCACACCATCATACATAGGTGTCAGCATAGCATACATTTCTTTAGGATCCATCCAGTTATTTGTAGGGCCTGCATCTTCCTTTGTTCTGGTGCAGATGAATGTTCTATCTTCTACACGTGCAACATCATTCACAGCAGTTCTGTGATAGAGACAGCCAGGGAGTTTTTCCTCATTCAGATGATACATCTTATTAGGATCTCCATCCGGAAGGGATGTAACCTCTTCAGTAAGAGCGTCAAGTTGTTCTTTTGAGCCGTCAATCCAGACAACTTTATCCGGTTTACACAGATCAACCATTTTCTGAACCCAATCCAGCACCTGCTGGTTTGTGGTTAGTGCGCCTTCTAATGCCATAATAAAAGACCTCCTTGATCATTTGTCAATTTTTTTATTCACAGAGCATCTAAAACAGCATACTCATGAATCTTGTTGACAATATTATTTTATCATAATCCTGAAACTTTGTCAATAGTTTGTTACATTTTTCACAGAAATTTCAAAAAAAGCCCTGCAAAAGCAGGGCAATAATTATGATTTTTAAGCAAAGCTATGAATCAGCTTGATCACATATTTCATGATAGTAAGCGCATCTTCTGCATCTGGTTTGCCATTCTGATTTATATCAGCGGCTATTAACTGAGCATCTGTAAGATCTGCTTTTCCGTAAATGGCTTTATTGATCAGAATCACATCCATAATATTGACTTGATCATCCAATGTGACATCCCCCCACAGAATGATTTCGCCAAGATCAAACGTTGCAACCGTTTCTTCCGGTTCTGTAGAGGCTTCATCCGAAGGAAATGTTTCTTGACCGATGGTTTGTTTCTCGGTTGCCAAGTATGCAGTATACCAGAAATTTTCACTTGTGGGGAAATTAGCCAAAGCTTCCCCATCCGCAATGGCACACACATAAGGATCAGTGCAAGTAATCTGAATCTGATTTTCTTCCAGATATTCCAGCTCATCAGGAAGGAATGCAGCGCATGTGATTTCTGCATAAGCATTAAGTTCATTCTGGATTTCACGGCATTTGTCAATATAAGCATCTATCAGCTGTGCCGTTTCGTCTTCCGTCAGAATATGATCTGCATCATAGGAAGATCCCAAAAGCAATTCCTGAAATTCGGGATCAGATTGTGCTTTGAGGAATGCGGCACTTTCATAATGAAGATTGACAAAGGCATCATAAGTATAATTTCCGATAGTATGCCTATTCATGAATGCATCTGTAAATTCATCCCTAAGATGATAATCCAGTTTTACAGCAAATTTTGCAGAGGGATTTTCCTGCATTGCCTGATGGAGCATTTCGCTGTAATAGCAGGGGCTGTTGCATGCTGAATTGACAGTATTATCTGATTCATCCCATTTTTCAGCATAGATTATTGTTTCAGAAGTTTCTGCATTTGCTGGGATAAAGCCGCTGACTGACATACTCAGCATCATCAGACTGCTGATGAATGCAATTACTTTTTTCATAATATTACCTCCTCTTTATTACGCTTACCTGCTTTCACAATCTATATATCTATTATAACATAATTATAAAAAAAAATACTTTTCAGCTAAAATTTACAATTTATTCATAAAAAAATCCCGGCGCATTCGCACCGGGAGCAGATTTTTTATTTCGAAAATTTCGGCACTCTCTTGATAATTAATTCATACAGTGCCACAGATGCACCAACCCCAAAGATACCCTGCACCAGATTGCCCGATACAGATAAAATAGCTGTCGTCAGTGATCCGTATAAAAAGCCCTCAAATATCGCATAACCCAGAATCATGATGATTTCGGAAACAATCGCCGCAAAAATCCGGGAAGGCAGTTCATGCCATTTCTTGCTTAATGCCGTAAATATCTGAAAGGCCGCAAATGCCATAATCGCCTTGATAATCAGCGTAGCCGGCACAAATATCGCATAACCCGAAATCAGATCTGCCAATGCTGAGCCAATTCCAGCCGCCGCCGCACCATATCCGCCGCCGAGTATCCATGCAGACAAATTCACGATCGTATCCCCTAAATTGATATAGCCTTTTGTGGGGGTAGGAATACGAATCACAAGCGTTGCGACAGTTGTCAATGCCGTGAGCATTCCAGTCAATGCCAGAAAGCGGAGTTTTTCATGTTTCAAAAATTATCATCCTTTCATGCTGATATTGTTTCTAACATATTAGTATAGCACAAAATTCTGATTTTGTCAAATAGTGATTATTAATAATTAGCTATCAATTTATTTTATTCCCATTCAATTGTAGCCGGGGGCTTTGTTGTAATATCATAGACAATTCTGTTGATGTTCTTGACTTCATTCACGATTCTGTGAGCTGCGACAGCAAGCACTTCATAAGGGATCTTAGCGAAATCGGCCGTCATGAAATCATTCGTAGTGACCGCACGGAGTGCAATAGTATAATCATATGTTCTTGCATCGCCCATAACCCCTACAGATCTCATATTTGTCAATACGGCAAAATATTGATTGATTTCCCTGTCAAGAGCCGCTTTGGCGATTTCTTCCCGGAAAATGAAATCTGCATCCTGTAAGATCTCAAGTTTTTCATCTGTGATTTCCCCAATAATGCGGATCGCTAAACCAGGCCCCGGAAATGGCTGTCTCCAGACAAGCACCGGATCAAGACCCAATTCTGTCCCTAATTTTCTGACTTCATCTTTGAACAGCATCCGAAGAGGTTCAATAATTTCTTTGAAATCGACATAATCAGGCAGACCACCGACATTATGATGTGATTTGATCACGGCGGCATCACCTAGACCGCTCTCGATCACATCCGGATAGATTGTTCCCTGTACCAGATAATCCACTTTGCCGATTTTTTTGGCTTCCTGCTCGAATACTCTGATAAATTCCTCTCCAATGGCTTTGCGTTTGGTTTCCGGATCAGAGACACCACGGAGCTTTTTCATAAATTGTTCTTTTGCATTCACACGAATGAACTGCATACCGGAATTTTTAAAAGCGGCTTCTACTTCATCGCCCTCATTCTTGCGCATGAATCCATGATCTACAAAAATACATGTCAGCTGACTGCCGACGGCTTTGGCCAATAATGCCGCCGCAACAGAGCTATCCACTCCGCCGGATAATGCTAATAATACTTTACCATCACCGACTTTTTCACGAATATTTTGAATTGCTGTTTTGGCATAGCCTGCCATTGTCCAATCTCCGATACATCCGCAGACGCATTTGACAAAGCTATCAATCATGCCTGTACCTGCAAATGTATGATTGACTTCCGGATGAAACTGTACTGCATAGAGTTTCTTTTCAGCATTTTCGAAAGCGGCCGCCGGGCAATTTTCTGTATGTGCGGTGATTCTGAAGCCATCTGGCACACGGGAAACATAATCAGTATGGCTCATCCATGACTGTGCTGTTTCGGGCAGATGAATACCGCCAAACAGAATGCTGGAATGATCATAATGGGTATCTGTTTTTCCATATTCAGAAGTTTGGCAGGCGGATACTTCACCGCCGAGGGTGTAGGCCATGAGCTGTGCACCGTAGCAGATCCCCAGAATAGGAATATTCAGATCAAAAATATCTTTTGTGATATGGGGGGATGCTTCATCATAGACACTGTTAGGCCCTCCCGTGAAAATGATTCCTTTGGGATTCAAAGCTTTTAATTCTTCAATAGGGGTTTTATAGCTTTTGACTTCGCAGTAGACACCGCATTCACGCACACGCCGGGCAATGAGCTGATTATATTGACCGCCGAAATCAAGGACAATGATTAACTGATGTGACATTTTATTTCTCCTTTTTTACTTAATTATATTATATATCATAACATGTTTTTGTCCTGCTGTCAATGGATATTTTTCATTTTGAGGGCTTAATTTAATCAGAACAGCTGGCCGGGCAGTTTCTTTTTTTCTTTTGGCGGAAAATTCTGATCAAATGCATCAACATCGGCATCATCGACATAATAGCCCTGCGGGGTCAGATAAATCCCTGTAATGCCGTCCAAATATCCGGGAATCAATTCTTTGCACAGAAAGAATGAAGCATCTGCATCATCTGGCAGATCATGGTATTTGATGCCGAATTTACTGGAATAATCAAAGCCACTTTTTCCATAGAAATCAATATTGCCTTCAAAAAGGACTGCTCCGAAGCCGAGCATCTGTGCTTTTTCCAGGGAATAATCCAGAAGAATTTTTCCATATCCTTTGCGTTGCAGTTCAGGTGTAATGCAGATAGGCCCCATTGTCAGAACATCAATTTCTCTGTTATCATCAGCTTTGATCATGGTTTTCATAAACATATTCTGTCCAATGAGAACGCCATCTTTTTCCATAACAAAATCAAGTTGTTTCACAAAGGCCGGATCATTCCGGAGTACATGAATTATATAATGTTCATAGCACCCCGGCCGATAAATATTCCAGAATGATTCTCTGACGAGAGCTTCTACTTTTCTATAATCTTCTGCATTTTCTGGACGAATGATATAATCTTGATGATTCATATTAAAAATTACCTTTCTTAATTTTAATTTGCTTTATGATCTGTAAAAAGTACTTTCTTATGATAGCCCTTCTGATCGCAGTAAGGACAGCGCATTTTTCTGCTAAATCCGATATGCGGAGCAAGGAAAACTGCCTTCATCGTTGGAACATAAACTTTTTTGCAGTGCGGGCATTCATAATAACCTGTATCATGCTCTAATCTCACACAATAAAAAATACTAGTCATGAAAATAATTGTGCTGATAATCGAAACTCCGATTTTCCAGCCTTCCATCTCATCAAGAGGAATGTGCTTTTTCCCTTCCGCTATTTTATCGCCTGCCAATGCGAACATAGTCAATAAATAAAATACGGTGCTGATCAGGCCTATCACAATTTCCAGATGCAGAAGCTTTTTATTGTTGATTTCTTCCTGTTCCTGTAAACGGATTAAATTTTCCTCTGCCATTTTCTGATAATCTTTCATACTCAGTCGTTCCCCGCTCAGAAGTTCGTTGATATTGATTTCTAATACTTCACAGAGTTCCAGCATGATAGAAACATCAGGCATATTTTTCCCTGTTTCCCATTTGGAAACGGCTCTGTCTGTAATGCCGAGCTGTTCCGCAAGTGCCGCCTGTGTCAGATGCTTTTCTTTTCTGCATGAAGCTATGAATTTTCCGATCTTCTGCTGATCCACGGAGAACCCCTCCTTTCGAGTATGATTCTATCACAAATCCGGCAGAATGTAAACATACCAGCAGTTGAGTTTTAAAAATGCCGATATTACTTAAATTCTACCGGAGGTTGAGTGCTCAGAATTCTGATTTTTCATCACAATATTCACATTGAAAAGCATGTTCCCCGGTTTGGATAAAGCTTTTTGGCAAATATTTTTCCTGATGAATAATGCATTTCGGATTTTTGCAGATCAGATCCGGATGCAGTTCCCCTTTTAAAAGCTCTGGCTTTTCTTCCGTTTGGAGCAGAATCCAGATCAAGGCCATTCTGATATACATGCCATATCTTGCCTGTTTGAAATATAAAGCTCTGGGATCATCATCCACAGCAATTTCAATTTCATCCACACGGGGAAGCGGATGCATGACAATCATATCCGGCCGGGCAAGCTTCATTTTTTCAACAGTCAAAATATAAGTATCTTTCTGAGCAAGATACTCTTCTTGCGAATCAAAGCGTTCTCTCTGGATTCTTGTCATATAAAGCATATCCAGCTGAGGAATGGCTTCCTCCAGACTGGGGATTTCCTCAAATGCACAGCCGTTAGAAATAATAATATCTTTGATATAATCCGGCATAGCAAGCTTTTGTGTAGAAATCATGATAAATTTATTATTTTTATAACAGCTCATCGCTTTGCAAAGAGAATGCACCGTCCGGCCATTCAGCAGATCTCCGCATAATCCGATTGTCAGATTTTCCAGTGTCCCCTTTTCCATTTTGAGGGTCAATAAATCTGTAAGAGTTTGTGTCGGATGCAGATGACCACCATCCCCGGCATTGATCACGGGACAATCTGCCGTCAGGGCGGCCGCTTTTGCCGCACCCATAACAGGATGTCGCATCACAAGAACATCAGAATAACCACTGATGATTTTAGTTGTATCTTTGAGATTTTCCCCTTTGGATACAGAGGAAGTCATTGGATTATCAAAGCCGATGATTGTCCCCCCAAGTCGAAGCATGGCCGTTTGAAAAGACATCTGTGTCCGGGTAGAGGGTTCATAGAATAATGTCCCCATGATTTTCCCGTTACAGCTGTTTGCATAAAGAGCCGGATTTTTAATAATATCCTCTGCCTGTGTCAATAATTTATTCCAGAATTTTACGGAATAATCATTCAGGTCAATCAGATGTGGATATTGAGAAATCATAAAAATACCTCCTATTTAATACATAATGATTGCATTATCCCCGATTTAATAATATTGCTTCTAATTCATCTAATAATTCAAACAGTACGATTATTATAAAAGGAAGCATCAAACTGAACCAAATAAAGCCAGCGATTCCCAAATTAACACTATAACCAAATTTGACTAATTTATCATCTTGTATCACATACTGTTCCGGATTTTCAGGATTTACCTTAATTTTCATCGAATCCCCAACATGATAGGTCTGCGAACTTAAACCAATATTACTCTGCTTTTGAATATGCCGCCCCCAATAATCATATTCAAATACTGGAAAATAATATTTATCTTTTTTAACAAAATCAGATATGATTGCTTCTGTCTCATAAGTATAAGTCTCTAATTTCTTTTCATGTGATTTTTTAATCCATATAGCAATCGCAATAGGTATTGCGACCAACCAACTCACAAAAAAAAGTATAGATAGCAGAATTGTCCACATAGTAGTATCTCCTCCGATCAAATACAGATATCTAAATATGCAGCTGATAATGTTCTGCATGTAATGCACCCGGATATACTGTGATGTTTACCGTATCACCTATTTTAACAGCATCATACTGTGTTTTAGAGATCTTTACAGTAACAACATCATCTGAATCATTCCAATCTGTAATATTAATATCATGATAAGAATATTTTCCTGAATGATATTCTTTCTTAACAACAATACATGCATGAGTTACAGGCTCTGAAAAATCAAAATTCTGATTAATCAGGAAAAACCCCGTACATAGAAAACATCCGAAAAAGAATGCTGTCAGAAAAGAATTTGTCAGATCAGCTTGACTGCGGATCATGGCAAGAATCAGCATCAAAATAAAGCCAATCAGCTGAAAAATAATAATCATCTTTGACCAGCGGACATTATTCATCACTCCTGTGAAAAAAGCCAGAAGCACAGGAGATATGATCAGGGCTATCATAGAAGAATTTTTTTCATCCAAACGATAGATTTCATAATCAAAGATAGCATAATAGAAGCCAATCCCCATGCAGATGATCCAGATCACTGACCAAAGAAATGCCGGTTTCAGATCAGCAAACAACAGAATAAATACATATCCTCTCAATGTTGTGGCTAATTCCATAGAAAAGATTTTTCGGGAATCCTGTGCTTTCAAACTGTCTGCCCATGGAAATGTATCTGGATAATTCCGGAACAGAAAATTCCTGATGCCGCTCTTATCTTTGAGTGTGACATAAATTCCCATCAGCAGACAGAAATAAATTATCCAGATCGTGCTATGATAAGCCGCCAGCCAGAAAAATAATACAAAGCCTAGAATTCCTAGAATACAGCCAAATCGGATTTCCCTGTCAGATCGGATCTGTTCCAATTTTTTTCTTTCTTTTCGTTTTTTTCGTGCTTCCTGTCTTCTTAGACGTTCTGTATCAGATAATTTTTTTACTTTATGCTTATATTTTCTGCTCATGCTATTTTAGAGAATGCAACCGCAGTAAATGTAGTTACAACGAAAAAAACAATTGCCATTATATACAAAATTCCGCAGGCAAGCTTTTGTGCTTTTGCGTCCGTTGTCACATATTGCTCCGGATTATCTGGATTTACACGGATCTTAATCACTTCTCCAACATGATAAGCCGGGGGTGATGTTCCCACAGCACTTTGTTTTTGCATATGTCTCCCCAGATACTCATATTCAAATACTGGATAACTGTATTTTCCCAATCTTTTCATATCAGATACAACGGCTTCTGTCTCATAAGTATATGTTTTCATTTTATTTTCATGGGATTTTTTGATACTAGTAGCAATGACAAAAAGCAATATGGCAACCACATAAAATAACACTATCAGTATAGACATATAGTAAACTCCCCTCCCTCATTTTCTGACAGCAAAACGGAATAAATCTGTATGCAGAATTTTCACATCAATCAGATTTGTAATATGTTCCAGTCTCCGGATTTCTGATACAGATAATATTGTCTCTGCGGCCTGTTCCAGCTGTGTAATCTGATACGGTTTTCGACAGCCACAAATCGGAATGATTCCCTTGCTTGCGACATAGGACATTGCTATCTGTGCAATTGTCATTCCATGCGCCTGACCGATCAGATACATTTCTTTATATAATGGATATAATCTATCCCGTTCCTGTTCAAAGACAAATTTCATGATCGTAAATTTTTCATTTTGTCTAGGTGGAATCAGCATACCCTCCTCCAGAACCGCCCAAGCCCAGAATGTAACAGCATTCTCATTGCACCAGCGGAGCAAGCCATTTTTCTCACAGGTTCGTTCCAGCAGACTATAGTGATTCTGCACACCATACAGGGGAATCTGTTCTGCATCCAGAATTTTTTTTGCCTTTTGGCATTCTTCCAGATTAAAATTAGAAACTCCGATATGCTTAATTTTCCCTTCATGATACAGCTGAATCATTTCACTAAGATTTTCTTCAATTTCATTCGGCAGATGCAGCCAATAAAAATCTACATAAGGCCGATGAAAATCCTGCAAATCTTTCAGCAATGATCTTCTTACCTGTCCGAATTCATAGCCATGTTTGGTAGATGGCGTAAATTTTGCAGAAATTTGAATCTGTTCCGGGCAAAGTTTGCCGATCAGCTTTTGACCTTTTCCAAGTCCATAATCTTGAGCAGTATCAAACACCAGCAAATTTTTTTTAACAGCCTGATCAATAGTTTCTTTCAAAGTTTCCTCATTGACAGCAGATCCCCGGAGAATTTTCCCATATAGGGCACTGCCCCATGAATTTGTACCGACAACGGCTCTCATAATTATCAATCCTTCCTTTCTAACAAAATCTGATTTTATTATAGCATAAACCGGCAGAAAAATCAAGAGAAATATCTGCTATTGACAAAATAACGCATATGTGTTATAATATTCTCATAAATTTACACAAGAAAGGCGGAAAAAACATGCCCCCACAGAACACTCCTGAAGCGGAAGACAGCTCCCCAAAACCACGCAAGAAATCTCTGAGAGAAACTGTATTACCCCCTAATCATCAAGCCGTTGTAGATGCATTACATATTCTTTTTCCAGCATTGCAGACATATCTCCAGGAAAAAATGAATATTGCCTATGACGCAACAGAATGCATAAAAAGACTCACAGATGTACTTTCTGATACTGCTCTGACTAATTTTCAAAAAAACGGATGGAAAGCCATTGATCTATATCATTGTCTCAAAATTGTTGACAGAAATTCCTATATGCTTCAAACAAAAGCAGATTGGGAGGAAAATGCCATTTGTTACATTGGCAGAATGATGTATTATCGAAATTTATACATTGGTCATTTTGCCATTGCATCCAATCCAGATGATGAAAAATTAAGCATTATTCTCCGGGAAATTGCAACATTCTGTCATCCGATTGATAAGAAAAAAGAAAAGAAAATTCTTTCTATGATTCCCAAAAAGAAAGAGGCTTCTGAAAGCCTGCTTTGTACCCTGAAAGATTATTTTACTGTCAGCAAAGAGATTGATTTTTCTGTTGCATTTACAGAAGAACGTTCTTTTGATGTGACCTGTTTCTGTGTCAAGCAGAATAAAATGCTTCCGGATGAAAATTATATTATTTTCTATAATCATCTCAATTCCCCGGAAAATGAAATTCAGCTGACAATTAATCCCTCTGAAACTTTGACGGTTTTCCGTCTGAAATTACGGACTTTGCCTGAAGAAATCCGGCGGCTGATTTTCACAGTCACCATCAGCACCGCAGCAAAACAGAATATGACAGAATTATCAGATTGTCATTTTACCATCACACAGCAGGAGAAACCTGCATTGACGTTCCGAATTTCCGGCATGAGATTCCGACCGGAGCATACTGCCGCCATTATTGCGGAAATTTACAGAGAAGAAGATAATATTTGGAAACTTAGCATTCCTGTCTGTGGAATGCACAGCACACTGGAGGAATTAATCAATCAGTACGGCGGTTCGGTCATTGACTGAATCAAAAAAGCACCGCTCGTTTCCGGGCGGTGTTGTTTTTCATTTCGGCTGGATCACGGCATATCCTTCATCTGCTCGCTGATATACAACGTTGATACTTCCGGTTGCCGCATCTTCAAACATAAAGAAACTATGTCCCAGCTGATTCATCTGAATAATTGCCTCTTCCGCAGTCATGGGGCGCATTTCAAATTGTTTGTAACGAATGACACTGATGTCAGATTCTTCTACAATATCCTCAAAATCCTGTTTGAATGCATTATCTTTCAGCCGTTTTTCAAGCCGTGTTTTGTTCTTGCGGATCTGACGGATAATCTTATCAATTGCGGCATCAAGCGCATCATTTTTATCCACAGCGGACTGTTCAGCACGATAGAGCATCTGATTATAACGGACAGTCAATTCCAGAACGATCTGATTTTTCTGTTCTGTCAGCATTACTTTTGCTTCTGCTTCTTCGCCAAAAAACTTGTCAAGTTTTGTATCAAGACGTTTTTGAGCATAATCAGTGAAAGCCTGGGATACCTGCATTTTTTTTGCATTTACAGTTACTTTCAAAAAAATTCCTCCTTCCGGCAACTCTTGCATCAATACAAGAGGGGCGGGTTTTATGATGCTTTCATTATAGCACAGTATCTAAAAAAAGTCAAGCCTTTTTACAGAATTTTATCAAAAATTCTGAAAGACATGTGGTAATTTCGGGAAAATTAAAAAATCCAGTTGCAAGGAATTGAAAAATATACTATAATAAAATCAAGTTCCGAAAGAAAGGGTGAATTTACTTGGAATGGGTAAAAGAATTATGGACAATGCTTTCCGGGCTGCAAATTCCGGATTTAGTTTTAAGTGCGGCGGCGGTTGTGATTCTGGATTTATTTGCAGTACATATTATTTTAGCAGCAGGCCAAGAAGCGGCACTTTGCGGAAAACGCTGGCAGAAAGTCAGCGATGATATGGAGCTTTGCAGAAAAGTCGGGGAAGAGATGCATCATTATCCGCTGGAAGCAGATGAAATATTGCTTGGCCGACACACTTCGGCAGATATTCGGCTGAATCATCCATCTGTTTCCAGATATCATGCTGTCATGACTGTAACAGGGAAAAAATGGAGTATTACAGATCTAAATTCCCGAAGTGGTATTTATGTCAATGACAAAAAAATCCGTCAGCAGAAAAAGCTTTCTGTTGGGGATTGCATTCAGCTGGGAGAAATCCGGTTATATCTGCAAAGACAGATGCATGAAACAGAAGAAGAAAATGAAAACTAGCTCAGAAAGGAGAATTTTATGTATCAGAATAAATTATCTTATTCCCGTGTTGTGCTGATGCTGTTTCTGACACATATTTCTATGCTGGTAATTGTCTTTATCCGTGGAAGCATTACCAGTGCAGGGGCATTCCTGAAACTGGCCGGGGCAGTGATCGGGCTGGATGTGGGTTACCTTCTGCTGACACTTGCATATGAACAAATGACTTATACTCTGGATTTTATGCTATTAGCTTTATTAAATATCAGCTTAATTTTTCAGTCTTGTTTTGGGAGCATTGGCCTGTCTGTCAAGCATCTGATTTCCTGTGTGATGTGCCTGGCGGCTTGTGAGGCCGGATTTTTACTGACCAGAAATCATGAATGGATCAGGAAACAAAAAGGTTGGATTTATGCGCTGATTGTATTATTATTCATCTTGATTATATTTTTCACAGATAATCAAAAAAAATGGATTACTTTCGGGAGTTTTTCCATACAGCCGTCTGAATTTATAAAGCCCTGTTATATTCTGGTATGTGCGGCATCTATTGTAGAACTGCATGAAAAAATCAAGATCTTATTTTTCTGGGTTTCCAAAGATACACTGATTTTATCTGGTGTAACGATCATGATTTTTGCGTTGCAATGGTGGTGTCATGATCTGGGAAGTCTGCCGACTTTTGCGGCTATTTTCGTATGTGCTTTATTCTGTCGGCTATGCTATCCGAAGGCAAAAATTTCAAAGCGTTTGATTGCCATAATGTGTATTGCTGGCATAGGTATTTTATCAGCGGCCTGGTCATTTGCGCCGGAATATGTACAAAAGCGTTTGCATGTAGATATCTGGGCGGATCGTTATGGAGACGGCTATCAGCAGTGTGAAGCATTAATTGGCATCGCAAAAGGCGGCTGGCTTGGTGTGGGGGCAGGAAACGGCGCACTTTGTCATATCTTTGCACATGAATCGGATATTGTCTTTGCAACAATATGTGAAGAATGGGGCTTGCTATTTGCCCTTTTGACTGTCATGCTGATTTTGATTATGCTAATGACAGTACTCATGAATCCGCCGAAAAGCTATTATCACGCAACCATGACCGCAGGGGTGACAGCGGCATTTCTGGCGCAGATGGGATTAAATATTTTTGGTTCTTGTGCGCTGATTCCATTCACAGGGGTGACACTGCCATTTCTTTCACAGGGCGGAAGTTCTATGATCACATGCGGTTTTCTGGTAGGGATGCTAAAAGCGGGACAATCTCCGCTATTCCGGCATAAAGCTCCGCCGAAAAAGACGGCAAAGAAGGTGACAACATGAAAAGTATTCAAAGAGTACAGCATCTGATCAGCGCAATGCTGCTGATTTTTCTGGGTGTATTTGCCTTTCTGGTGTATAAACTTCAGACAGAAGCCGGATTTTATATTTCCAATGCTTCTAAAATATCCCTTGGCTGTGTCTATGACCGGAACGGAGATGTTTTATTTGATCCGGATGCAGATGCACAGATTTATGGCAATGATTATTTTATAGATATTGGCAATCTGATCGGAGATGCTTCCCGACAGATGAGTAATACTCTTGTTGCGCAAAATATGGGTGATCTTGCAAAATTCAGCTTTATGCTTGGGGAACAGGAAAACGGACAATCCGCCATTTATTGCACACTGGATCATAAAGTCAATCGAAAAGTTTATGATGCATTCGGCAATAAAAATGGCTGTGCTGTTGCCTATAATTATCTGACAGGTGAAATTTATATCTGTCTGAGCAAGCCAAGCGTTAATATTTTAAATCACTATGATGATCTGGATACATTAGAAAATGGAAGTTTGCTGTGCAAAGTATTTCTTCCAGCAGTTCCGGGATCTACGCAGAAGATTGCAACTAGTATTGCGGCATTGGAAAGCATGGGCTATGATCAAGTAATGCAGAAACAATTCAGCTGTTCGGGAATTTATACAAATCAGGACGGGAAAGACATCAAATGTCATAAATCTTCCGGGCATGGAATGCAGAATCTAACACAGGCATTTGCAAACAGTTGCAATCCATTTTTTGCACAGCTAGTAGAAGATCCGGAATTTCCTCTGGAAGATATTCAGCGAACATATGAAAAAATGGGATTTCTGGTCAATAACGAAGGCACTCAGAAATATCTTGATATTAATGGCATTTCTGCTTTCACAGCATCGACATATCTGAAATCTAAAACGGATTTCAATACACAATGGGGATGTATGGGACAGGGTGAAACGCTTGTGAGTCCTTTGCAAATCATGTTATGGCAGAGTGCCATTGCAAATATGACAGGAAAAACAACATATCCATATCTGATTGATCATACTATCAAAGTCAATGGGGCTGTTGCTAATCCAGCCGAAACGAAATACAGCAGTCAGCAGTTTACACCAGAAACAGCACAATATATGAAAGAGATCATGCTGGATAATGGACGAAATCATTATCAAACTTTATGCCAGTTTGGGGATGTTGGTGTAAAAAGCGGAACGGCACAAATCGGCAATGCAAAAACAGAAAATTCTTTATTGACAGGATTTGTAGACAATCCTGAATTTCCAATTGCTTTCTGCATTGAAATTGAAAATCGCATCAGTGGCGATGTCAGCACAACGGACATCACAGGGACATTGCTCCGCACACTGCATGAAGCACTTTATCAAGAATAATCAGGGGGCTTCTTATCATGAATCAATCAAAAAAGCAGTATTACGGCATTGATCTGACAAAATTCATCTGTTCGATTCTCGTAGTTATGATTCATTTTCAGCCGACAGGCACAGCACAGATCAATCACTGGATTCAGAACTGTTTTGCACGAATTGCTGTTCCTTTTTTCTTTCTTTCATCCGGATTTTTTCTATATAAAAAATCATCTCCGGAACATTTTGAAATACAGACCACTTTCAGCTATATCAAAAAATTGATCAGATTATATCTGATCTGGTCAGTGATTTATCTTCCTTTGACATATCTGAAATATTATCATGGCGATGGGAAGCCGTTACTGCATCATATCATAGATTATTGCAGAAGATTGCTTTTTACAGGAACATATTTTCATTTTTGGTATTTTCCTGCGCTCTGTCTGGCGGTTCTGCTGGTTTCGGGACTGCTGACAGGAAAAGCAAAGCCGTTTCAGATTTTTGGAATTTCCATTATTTTTTATCTCATTGGCCTAGCAGGGCAAAGCTATTATGGCCTAGTGCGTCCGCTGTTGAATGATGCGCCTGATTTGCTTAATTTTCTGAAAATTCTCCGGAATATCGCCGAAACAACCAGAAACGGCCTGCATGATGGTTTTCTTTTTGTTGCTGGGGGAATGCTGTGCGCTTACGGAAAAATCCGGATTTCAGCACGGAAATCCTGCATCCTGTTTGTGATTTCTATGCTGCTGTTTGCAGGAGAATTTCTGCTGATCCAGCGACTTCATTGGGCTTATGCAAATGACATGTATCTTTTTTTGATACCCACATGTATTTTTCTTTTCTTATGGGTATCACAGATCATGCTTCCTGAAAGCGGCATTTACAAACAGCTAAGAATTATGAGTTCACTTGTTTATTATCTGCATTTATTCATTGGCGCAGGCATTTCGATGATTTACCAGAAAATTCATATCACAAATGACACGGTCAAATTTTTATCTGTTCTGGCCGGAACGCTGTTTTTCTCATGGCTGATAACAAATCTGTCACAGAAAGAAAAATGCAAGAAGCTCTGCATTTTATACACAGGCTGATAAAAACCTGTTTCTGAAATTTCAGAAACAGGTTTTTTTGCTTTTCTCCATAAATTTGATTGTCCAAAACGTATAATATTCAGAATCAGATTTGTGCAGATAACTGAAATTTGCAGCTGACTGTAATATTTATGATTCGAAATGCACTAATTAGTAAAACCATTCAGAAAGGAACAGGCTTATGACCATCTTATTTTTTCTATTTATTATTATTGCTGTCATGAGCGGCCTGGGTGCTGCTTTTTGGCATGTATCTGAATCTGAAAATCAGGAAAAAAAAGAAAATGAAAAAAATATGCATATCCTATCTGCGATTGTTTTAGTGGCTGGTGTGGCATTACTCATAGCCCCTATTATTATGATAATATTCCATTCAACGATTTAAGGAGTGTGATCTTATGGATCAAATTTTCAATCCATTTTTGCCTTTACATGAATATATTGCAGACGGAGAACCTCATATTTTTGGCAATAGAGTTTATTTATTCGGTTCACATGACAAAGAAGGCGGGGAAACGTTTTGTATGCTGGATTATGCCGTCTATTCTGCAAATATCAATGATCTAAAACATTGGCATTATGAAGGAATCATTTATCATGCATCCCAAGATGCATTTTATAGTGAAGAACGTTCTTATATGTATGCCCCTGATGTTGTACAGGGCAATGATGGCAGATTTTATTTATATTACTGCCTGTCGGGAAAATATGGGATTGGCGGATACAGCGGTGTGATCAGCGTGGCCGTCTGTGATACCCCTGCCGGAAAATATCAATATTTGGGCTATGTCCGCAATGCTGACGGATCGCCGATGAAAAAATATATCTGCTTTGATCCTGCTGTGATCAATGATAATGGCGTGATTCGCTTATATTACGGCACACAATACCCTTATGAAGAAGAAACGGACTTCCGGAATGATCCTGAATTGATCCGCAAAGAATGCGAAATGTTTGGCAAATCAGAAGAGGAAATTTTGAATACTCCTGACAGCGTCATGGGTGCGGTCATGTGTGTTCTGGAAAATGATATGCTGACGGTCAAAGAACCCTCAAAGCATATTATTCCCTATGCCGTAAAGCATACGGATTTTGAAGCACATCCATTTTTTGAAGCTTCCTCTATCCGGAAAATTGACCAGAAATATTATTTTATTTATTCTTCTATGCAGAATCATGAATTATGCTATGCCATAAGCAATGCGCCAGATCATGATTTTCATTATGGCGGTGTCATCATTTCCAATGGTGATATTGGTCTGCATGGCCGAGCCCCTGAAGATCGGCTTAATATGACAGGTACAAATCATGGCAGTTTGATTTGTATCCGGGGACAATGGTATATTTTCTATCATCGTTTGACGCATAAATCTGATTACAGTCGTCAGGCATGTGCCGAACGCATTGAAATTCTTCCAGATGGAAGTATTCCACAAGTTGGGGTTACTTCCTGCGGATTGAATGGAGAACCACTCCGAGCAGAAGGGATTTATCCGGCTGTGATCGCCTGTCACATCACAAACGGCCACATGCCTCACGGATCAAATCAGATTTTTACAGAACATTTTCCACATGTGGCACATGAGGAGAATCAGCGTTTTATTGCTGAAATTTCTGACGGCACATTGATTGGCTATCAATATTTTCATTTTCCGGATCATATCACATGCAGTTTGAAATATCAATCCACAGGGGAAGGCTGTTTCCGTGTCTATACAGATTTGCAAAAAAAGCAGTACTGCGGAGAATTTCCGATCTCTATCAATTCAGACTGGACAGAAACACAGGCCGCACTTACCATGCTCTCCGGGAACAGATCTTTTTATCTGGAATATATCGGCACAGGAGAATGCAAACTTTTGGAAATTTCTTTTTTACCTGAAAAGCAGGAAATAAAAATCAAGAATCTGCCAGGATTTTTTACAGCATTATCGGCCGTCGGGATTGCCTTTTTCTTTCTGGCTGTCATGTCCTTTGCCGGAAACATGATGCATCAATTATCAGAACAAAAAACGCTGGAATCCACTGCACCGACATCGGAAAGCCTTTATTTTCCGCCAACGGTGACAGAGACAGAATCTTATCACAGGCCAAAGCAGACCATCACAGAACCCACTGCCAATAAAATTTATGAATCCGGAAGTTATGAAGTTGGCAAAGATCTGCCGGCTGGGCTGTATCTGGCAAAAAGCAATACTAGTTTCGGCTATGGAGATTTCTATTTTGGAATTTATAATCAACCTTATCAGGAAGGCGCAGACACCGAAAAAATCGGCGGCGGCTGGTATCAGAATTTTGGCTTTTTTGAACTCGAAAACGGGCAATATATTCATTTTGCGCATTCTGATTTATATCCTGCTGACAGCATCACAGAAAATCCTGATCCCTGGAAGTCAAGCGGTATGTTTCGGGTTGGCATTGATATAAAGCCGGGAACTTATATTTTAACAGCAGATCAAGAATATGATGGGACATATTCTGTCTATCCGGATGCAAAAGTCAATTCTCAGCCGATTATAGAGGAAAATTATATTGGCAGTAATGATCATATTGCTATCACGATTCATAAAGGCGAATTATTAAAAACCAGTTTCTGCACCATCACAGATGGCGGCACGGCACAGCAGGAAAACGGCATTCCGGCTGGCAGCTATCTGATTGGAAAAGATCTGCCGGCCGGGCTGTATCTGGCATTCACGGCAGGAAATCCGGAAGAAAATCCTTCTTTCCAGCTGGATGTTTATGATTCGCCGGAAAAGAAGAATATTCTCATTGGCGGATGGTCTCAAACCTGCCGCTATGTTGATTTGGAAGATGGGCAATATCTTGTATTTTCAGATGCTATTCTCTATGATGAATCGCATTTTCCTATATTAGATCCTTATGCTTACAGTGGTATGTTTCAAATTGGCCGGGATCTGCCGAAAGGGGTGCATTCTGTATTTTCTTCTGCATCCGGTATGATTGTGATCTATGACAGTGTAGGCAAAGAAGCCGCCGCCCTGTCTTCTGAGAGCATGACAAAAGAATATACAATTATTGATCTTGATCTGGAGCAAGGAAAATTTATCCAGCTTCGAAACTGTCATCTTGCCCGTTGATTATTTCACAAAGCCCAGAATAAACGGCAAAATTTGCTGATAGCTTACAGCCAGATTCATATTTTCCCCATGGATCACATGTGCGGTATTAATGCCGATCACTTCCCCGTATGTATTCAGCAAAGCACCTCCGCAGCTGCCATTTGAGACAGCTGCCGTATGCTGAATAAAATGCTGATTTTCAATCTGTCGGAAACCGGAAATAATCCCATCAGAAACAGAATTTAAAAATCCCATAGGGCTACCGATTGCAACCACTTTCTGACCCCGGACAAGTTCTGACCGGCCGTCAAAAATCCGGAGCGGTTCTAATTTCCGCTCGATCTGAATTACAGCCAGATCAAACAATGTATGATATTTCAAAATCTGAAAAGATGGATAAATTTTATCATCATGTTCAAGCCGTGCGGCGTAAACTCTGCCATCATTGACAACATGCAGATTAGTTAAAATATATCCATCTGTACTGATAGCGATGCCTGAGCCGCTTCCGACAAATTCGCCGCTTTTGTCATAGATTCCTAACATTACGACAGATTTCGCTAATTTGGCCAATTCTTCATAACTATATTCTTTCCGCTCATTGGAAGAAGGCCGGGGCTGTGGTTTTGGTTTGGGTACAGATTTCCGTCCCGGATGCACAGTATTAATCTTATGACGATAATCAGGAATCTGCATCACTTGGGGCTTTCCGAGTGTGAGTAATTTTGATACATTCAGATAGGCTTGTGCAATTTGTAAATCTCCTTCCGGAAGCAGGAGCATAATATCAATTCCCTTGAGGAAAGCCAGATAACAGAATAAATATTCTTTATAGCCGATTTTTCCGGAACATACTAATTTTTTTCTTCTGTCTGTGCCGGACGGGAAGCCATTGAGATAATATTCTTCCCAAAACAGCAATGAAATGATCAAATTTTTTTCAATTGTCTGATTAGCATTCGGCATGATGGTTTTCCAGAGCATCAAAACTTTCTGAAGATCAGAATCAGGCTGTTTTTGCTGATACTCTGCGATTTTCTTCGGATCTGTCAGTTTTTCAAAGCCTGTGATTCTTTTATAATATGCCTGAATAGAAAGCAATGCATCCATTCCGGCCAATTCCTGCAAATAATGCGGCGAAACGCCTACAGCCCTGAAAAAGCAGGCATCTCCCTGCTGTGTGATAAAATTTTGCATGAAAATTCCCCCATTTCTGTATTTATTATAGCATAATCTGAAAAGACTGTCAACAGAAAGCCTTTTTAATTTCTTGACAAACTTATCAAAATATGATATACTGAAAGAAAATCTTAATTCTGAAAGGAAATTTCTATTATGGCCAAAGAAGATTTTAATTATCTCTGGAAAGATCGCAAACGGACATTTTTAGGCCTTCCGTGGTCTTTTACAGTATATTATCTGACAGAAACAAAACTGATCTGTCGAACAGGCTTTTTTAACATCATTGAAGACGAAATTGATTTATATAAAATCACTGACAAGCGTCTGCTTCTGCCATTAGGTCAAAGAATATTCGGGTGTGGAACGATTCATATTTCAAGCCGGGATGTGACCCGTCCGGAAATGGATATTGCTTGTATTAAAAAGCCCCGTGAACTCATGAATTTATTAGATCAGCATGTAAATGCCGCCCGTGACAAATACGGAACACGGGGGCGTGATCTGTATGGCACGCCGCCAGCACCGCAGCATTATCAGGATGATCATGATTATGATATTGACGATGATGATGAATAAATCAAGAAAGGACGGTTTTGTATGGATGTTACTGCAATGCTCCCGAAAGAGGCAGGCTTGGAAAGCCTGATCACAGAAAAAAAAACCTGTTGGGAGCGGCTTCAAGAAGAAAAGAGACCCATTTTTATTTATGGCATGGGAGACGGTGCAATCAAAATTATGAATGCATTTCAGAAATATGGCATCACTGTTTCTGGTATCTTTGCAAGTGATGAATTTGTCAGAGGACATTCTTTTGCTGGGTATCATGTGCATAAACTCTCTGAAGTCGAAGAAATGGTAGATGATTTTGTCATTGTCCTTGCATTTGCCGCTGGTTATCCTGAATTATTTCAATATATTTTACAGCTGGCAAAGAAACATACACTTTATGCTCCTGATGTTCCTGTCATCGGCGGCGGCCTGTTTACTTATCAATATTGCATGGATCATTTGCATGAATTCAATCAAGTTTACAGAATGCTGGCTGATAATGAATCCAGACAGGTATATCTGAATGTCATTCAATTCAAGATCAGTGGCAATATTCACTATCTGGAAAAGATCTGTTCTCCACCCGGGAAAATTTTGCGCATGGTGCTGAGACTTTCCCGAAATGAATCTTTTATGGATGTAGGGGCTTATAATGGCGATACCCTCCAGGAATTTCTGCGTTATACAGATAAAAAATATTATCTGATTCATGCCATAGAGCCGGATCAGAAAAGTTTCCGCAAGCTGGAAAATTATATTCAGGAACATAAGCTGAAATCTATCAAAACACATCACTGTGTTGCATGGTGCAACGATACAGAACTCAAATTCAATTCTCGCTTTGGGCGGCAATCTGCTTTGTATACAGAAGGAACGCCTGTTCCCGCTCGCCGTATTGATACGCTTTTAGAAAATGATTCTATTTCTGTAATCAAAATGGACGTAGAAGGCTTTGAACGGGAAGTCCTCTGGGGAGCAAGAGAAATTATTTCCAAACGTGCGCCCAAACTCTGCGTTTCGATCTATCACAGAAATCAGGATCTATTTGAACTGCCTTTGCTGGTCAAAAGGCTGAATCCTCGTTATCAGATTTATATCCGCCATAGATTATATATTCCTGCTTGGGATACAAATCTATATGCCGTAGCAAAATAGCCATTGTGAAAATATTTATTTTCCCTCTTGATTTTCTGCGCAATTCATGCTATAATAAAAACATGATAAAAATTTCAAGCAAGGACTGATGTTTATGACCTACACAGAGGCCAAAGCCAAACTGAACGCCTGCGAGCAGTCTCATCTGCTCAGATGGTATGAATCTTTGAATGATACAGAACAATATCAGCTGTTGGAACAGATCGCTGCTCTGGATACCAGTCTCCTGAATGTATTTGCTGACTATCAGAAAAATGGCGAAGCCACCAGAGGCAGGATCGAACCACTTGGCGCACTGACGCTGGATGAAATCGCTGAAAATAAAGAAAAATTTACAGCTGCCGGGCTGGATGCGATCCGACAAGGAAAAGTTGGCGCTGTTCTTCTCGCCGGCGGCATGGGAACACGTCTCGGATTTGACAAACCCAAAGGCATGTATAATATAGGCCTTTCCAAACCGTTATATATCTTTGAATGTCTGATTCATAATCTAATGCAGGTTGTAGATCAAGCTGGTTCTTTTGTTCCGCTGTTTATTATGACCAGCGAAAAAAATGATGAAGATACCCGTGAATTTTTTGAAGAAATGAAATATTTCGGCTATAATCCTGAATATATTCATTTCTTTGTGCAGGAAATGGCTCCTGCTGTTGCTCCTGACGGGAAAATCCTTCTGGAAGAAAAAGGCCGGATTGCCACCTCTCCCAATGGAAATGGCGGCTGGTTCTCCTCTCTTGCAAAAGCTGGCCTTGTAAATCTGCTGCAAAAAGAAGGCATTTCCTGGCTGAATGTATTTGCTGTTGACAATGTATTGCAGAAAATTGCAGATCCCTGCTTTATCGGTGCAACGCTCCTTTCTGGTTGCGATTCCGGTAGTAAAGTCGTCAGCAAAGCTGCTCCGGAGGAACGTGTTGGCGTGTTGTGTCTCGAAGACGGAAAACCCTCTATTGTTGAATATTATGAAATGACTCCCGAAATGATCCATGACCATGAACCAGATGGCAGATTGTCTTATAATTATGGTGTTATCTTGAATTATCTGTTTCAAACAGAAAAATTGATTGCATTATTAAATAATCATCTCCCTGTTCATGTTGTTCATAAAAAAGTCTCCTATCTTGATGAAAACGGTATTCTGATCAAACCAGAAGAGCCAAATGCCTATAAATTTGAATCCCTCGTTCTGGATATGATTCATTTACAGGATAGTTGTCTCTCCTATGAAGTACAGAGAAATCAGGAGTTTGCCCCTGTCAAGAATGCCGAAGGTGTTGACTCTGTTTTTTCAGCCAGAGATCTGCTCCGGCTGAATGGCATTATACTGTAAAGGCGGCTATATTATGCGTATTATCAGAGCAAAGGCAGAACATATTCCCATGATCAACCGTCTGCTATATCAAGTACTTTCTGTACATCATGAAGGCAGACCGGATTTATTCAAGGCCAATTGTAAAAAATATACAGATGCAGAATTAAAAGCCCTCCTCCGGGATGAAACTCGTCCCGTCTTCATCGGTCTGGATGATGCCGGGAATCTGCTGGGCTATGTCTTCTGTATACTGAAAATCTATCATAATGATAATATTCAGACAGAAAGAAAAACGCTCTATATTGATGATCTGTGTGTGGAAACCCTTGTTCGGGGAAAGCATATCGGCACAGAATTATATCAATATATTCTTGATTATGCCAGATCTATCGGCTGTTACAACGTGACGTTGAATGTCTGGACGTGCAACCCGGCAGCAGAAGCCTTTTATCAGGCCATGGGCATGAAGCCTTATAAAACCGGATTAGAAACCATTCTGTAAATAACACTCCCTGCCATTGCAGGGAGTTATTTTTTTCATATTTTTCCTTTACATTTCTGAAATTTTATGCTATACTAATAAAAAGAATCCTGAATTCGGAGGTGTGCGCCTTGAAAAATTATGCTCCGCTCTGCATGATCTTCCTGCTTCTGCTGACAGGATGTTCCCTCGTGGTGGAATATATCCCTGAATCCGTTCCGCTGGCAACTGCCGAAAATCCGCCTTATACTTCCATCACTGCCCCTCCTAAAGAAAGCCCTGAGCCGCTTTCTCCTGAAATTCCTCTCTGTGATGCCCTCTATCATGCATTAATCCAGTTTCAGCCTTCTGTGTGCTTTAATTATAAAATAGATATTCAGGAAATGTCCCATGCCGTCGGAGAATTGGAACGCCAACACCCTGAAATCTTCTGGATCAATGGCTATTCTATGCGCTATAATGATAATTTTGCAGAACTGGATTTTAAAATCATCAATGATTATTCCCCTGAGGATCTCCAGCGCATGTGCGAAGAACTTCAGGCCGCTGAGGATGCTATTCTTCAGGAGATCAGCCCGGATCTGTCAGATTATGATAAAATATTGCAGATTCATGATTATCTGATTACGCATACTGTCTATGATGAATCCGCTGCGCACTCTGGAAAAGGTCTCTGGAGTACGGCTTACGGCTGTCTGATCGAGGGAAAAGCCGTCTGCCAGGGTTATGCCCAGGCGTTTCAGATCCTCCTCAACCGTCTTGGGATAGAATGCGGCATCTGCTCCGGCAATGCGGACGGAGAAGCCCATGCATGGAATTATGTCAAACTGCATGATCAATATTATTGGGTAGATGTTACCTGGAATGATCCTGTTTCTGAAACCTCTCTTTCTGCGGACTGGATTCATCACAATTATTTTCTGATCAATGATGAAATGCTGTTCCGGAGCAGGACACTGGATGAAGATCAATTTTATCCGGAATGCACCTCTCTGGAAGATAATTATTTTGTTCACAGTGGGAATTATTTTACAGAATATGATTTTTCAGAATTGGATCATTTTCTCTCAGAGCATCTTGCTGACGGCAGAATCGAAATCATGTTTGCAGATAAAGCAACTTATGAAGCGGCGGTTTCTGATCTATTTGATCATGAATCTATCTGGAATGCGCAGATTTTCCAGAAAACAGGGGGAACGATCAATTTTCAGCAAGATCCGGACATGTATATTTTAAGACTCGTCTTTCATGTGAATCCATAAGAAAAGCCCGGCACTGCCGGGCTTATATTATTCTGATAAAGTATCAATCAGCTTGATAATATATTTCATAATCATAAGTGAATCATTGGCATCTGGTTTTCCATCATTATTAACATCCGCCGCCTTGCGTTGTGCTTCTGTCAGCTCTGTTTTGCCATATATCGCCTTATTGATCAGAATGACATCCAAGATATCAACATTGTCATCATTATTAATATCACCAGTTATTTTATTTTCCTGTTGCAATGGTTCAAACTTCATATTATGATATTCACAGGAATATTTCAAAATCTCATTCCCCGGATCACCATATACTGTAAAATCTCCACAGTTTTCAGCTGTCGGAAAAGCAGGAATATATAATTATTTCTTTTCCATTTTAATAGAAATCGTCTCACTTGCATTATCTTGCTTTTCCCGGTTCATGCCTTCTATATATGTTTCCGGTTCGTAATAAATCACAGATTCCAATACAGATAAATTTTTTAATTCATATGCCAGCATTTTATAGCCGCCATCACTAAATAAAACACCATCTGCACTGGTATTATAAATATTACCTTCTTGTATGATGATTTCTTTCAGATTAGGACATTGAGAAAAAATATTCTGATGAATTTCTGCACTTTTGCCATTAATCTCCGCTGGAATGATCACAGAAGTAATATTTTTGTCAATGACTTCTGTTCCCTGATAATATGTTCTATCTGCTTCTGTTACTAATATATACTTGACAGAATTCATAACTACAGCTTCTTCTGTACTTTCTGCGGCAACAGCTACAGGATGCATAACAACCGGCATCTGTCCCGGAATCATTGACAAACAAAGCACAGACCCAAAAGCCATTTTTTCATAAGCTCAACCTCTTAACTATTTTTAACAGGATATTCTATATCTGTCCTGTTAAGATCATTATAACTCATTTTTATCAATTTGTCAATTTAAAAATTTCACAAAAAAACAATATCTTTTTTGTATAATATGCCAAACATGTCAGAATTCCCTTCTTGACAAATACAGCCCGTCTGTGCTATAATAAAAAAAATCAGAAAGAAAGGTCTGCCCTATGTTAAAAAATAAAACCGTACTGCTCGGCGTAACCGGAAGCATTGCCGCCTATAAAATCGCCAATCTGGCAAGAATGCTTAAAAAACTGCATTGTAATGTCCATGTACTCATGACACAGAACGCAACGCAATTCATCAATCCTGTTACATTCGAGACCCTCACAGGAAATAAATGCCTGATTGATACATTTGACCGGAATTTTCAATATAGTGTCGAACATGTCGCACTCGCCAAACAGGCTGATGTTGTCATGATTGCCCCGGCTTCTGCCAATGTGATCGGCAAGATTGCAAACGGCATTGCAGATGATATGCTGACAACCACTGTGATGGCCTGCCCCTGTAAAAAAATCATTTCTCCGGCAATGAATCATAACATGTATCACAACCCCATTGTGCAGGATAATCTTGCAAAGCTGGAGCGTTTCGGCTATGAAATCATCAAGCCGGATCAGGGAATGCTTGCCAATGGCGATATGGGAGACGGCAGAATGCCGGAAGAATCTGTATTATTAGAATACATTCTGAAAGAAATCGCTTTTGCAAAAGATCTGACCGGGAAAAAAATCCTTGTGACTGCTGGGGCAACACAGGAATCTATTGATCCGGTAAGATTTATTACAAATCATTCCACCGGAAAAATGGGCTTTGCGATTGCAAAGGCGGCTATCTATCGTGGCGCAGATGTAACACTGATCGCAGGACATACAGAAGTCAAGCCCCCGATGTTCGTACATTTGATTCATGTGAAATCTGCTCAAGATATGTTTGAAGCGGTGACTGCTATTTCAAACCAGCAGGATATAATTATCATGACCGCAGCAGTTGCGGATTTCACACCTGCTGAACCAGCAGAACAGAAAATCAAGAAATCGGGGGATCATTCAGAAATCAGATTAAAACGCACGCAGGATATTTTAAAATATCTAGGTGAACATAAGCCGGATCAGCAATTTTTATGCGGCTTTTCTATGGAAACGGAAAACATGCTGGAAAACTCCCGGAAGAAACTGCAATCCAAGCATTGTGATATGATCTGTGCGAACAGCCTGACACAGGAGGGCGCAGGATTCGGAACAGATACGAATATTCTGACGATAATCACAATGCAATCAGAAATTGCACTGCCGATGCTTTCCAAAGAAGAAATTGCTCATAAAATTTTAGATCAAATCATGCAGTAAAAAAACCGCTGTGCAGTTGTTCTGTACAGCGGTGATTTTGATTATTCAGCAAGATTTTGTAAATCTTCTACAGTGATTAATTTAACAATCAGCTTCATGATATTGAGAGAATCTGTCGCATCCGGCTTTCCGTTTTTATTCAGATCGCCAGCTTTCAGCTGTTCATCATTCAGATCTGCTTTTCCATAAATGGCCTTATTCAGCAGAATGACATCCATAATATTTGCCGTTCCGTCCCCATTCACATCACCAGGGATGAGCGTTTCAGAATCTGTTGTTTCCTGGGTTGTATCCGGGGTTGTTTCTTCTGTCGAGGGTTCTGTTGTTTCCTCAGAAGTATCGGGAATTTCCAGACCATCAACGATGGAATAAAATGCCGGCTTTGCGGTATAATCCTCATTGAACAAAAGCGGATATTTGGAAGCTCTCCAGCTTTGATCATCTGTCGTTCCCCAGAAGACAACAGCTGAAATATGATCCTGATATTCCATAATCGCATCCATAATATCAGAATAATACTGCGCCTGTTCTTCAAATTTATCTGTACCGCTGATCATGTGATCCAGTTCTGTCACCTGAATATCTAGTCCGGTTTCACTGAATGCTTTCAGCGTCTTTTTATACAGGCTGACCGCCGGGAACAGATCTGTGCCAAGGTGGGACTGCATACCGATGCCATCAATATAATGTCCATCTGCATTAATTTCTTCTACCATTTTCACAATTGCGGGGGTTTTGCCGGGCATGTATTCATTGAAATCATTATAATATAACTTACAGCCTTCCGGAGCATATTTTTTAGCAAATTCAAAAGCAGGCTTAATAAAAGAATTATCCCCAAAGATCTGCACCCATGGCGATTTTGCAGAGCCTTCTTCCTGTGAACCGGGCTGCCGTGCGCTTCCATCATCGAGCCAGCACTCATTTACAACATCCCATGCATAGAAATCAACATCCGGATATTCTTCCTGTACAGCTGCAAATACATTCTTGATATAATTCTCCATGCGGACGAGCATTTTTTCTTTTGAAACCCAGTCTGCATTTTCATCATAATTTTCTTTAAAAAACCATGTTGGTGTCTGCTGATGCCAGATCAGGACATGTCCTCTGACAGGAATTTTATGATCCCGTGCAAAATTCAGAATCGACTTTGCACTTGCAAGATTTACTTGAGGATTTTCATCATCCCCGGATTCTGCCATTGCAAGGCAAGCATTTTTATCAAGAATCGCATCCGGTTTCATTTCATTACCGGGCGTGATGCTGTTGAAATGCTTCAGAATCAATTCTTGTGTAGAAGCTGGTGCAAGTTCTTTGGTTGTCACTGCCGTTCCGATCTTGAAATATTGACTATAAGCATCTTTCAGGGAAACAATATCCGTCTGTGGATGATATACAGGTGCTTCTTTGAGTTCAAAATCATCAATATAAATATTATCCGAACCGCCTTCGAAATACACAAAAACGTCTTTCATTTCTTCTGTAAAGCTAACTTTCAGATCAGAAAAAGACTGCCATCCGCTGCCATTGAGATTGACCAGATTTTCATAATGCTGTTCGCCATTGATATCCGTATACTGAAAGCTGACAGTTACGCTGGTATAATACTGTCCCATGGCCTGCGCACTGACAAGATAAACTGTACCCGGCTTGCACTTATCATCCAGCTGAAAAGCAGGGCCATTCCATGATTTCGAGCGTCCGCTTGCGCACAGCGCTTTAGAACCGCTAACAGCATTATCAGAATTTACAGATAATACTGTTGTATCTCTGTCGCCTCTGTTTGTCCAGGCAGATGCGTCGCCATCTTCAAAATCTGATGCATAAATCACAGCTTCCTCAGCATTGACCGCCATCAGGGGCAAAGATCCCACCCCACAGCCAAATGCCAGAAGTCCGGCCAACATCCGCTTATAAATTACTTTTTTCATGCATAAATCCTCCTCAGGAAAATACTTGATATTTTTATTTTATCATATTTTACGCTCATTTGTCAATAGTTTCTGTAAAATTTACATATTGTAATATCTAATTTGTAAGCCTGGCCAACATTGTCTTTCTGCAATAAACAAATGTATTCATGAAATTGACAGAAAAATCTTAATCAAATCCGGCTTCCTGCTTTCTTTTTTGAAAAATTTTATATTTTTTCTTTACAAAATTCAGAAACTATGTTATAATATTCAGGTAAACTTAATTTTTCAAAGTAAAGTGAGGTTTTTCCCATGAGCAATATCAGAATTGCAATTGCCGGTTATGGCAACCTCGGCAAAGGCGTAGAACTCGCCATCAGACAGAATCCGGATACAGAGCTTGTTAGCGTATTCACTCGCCGTGATCCTGCCTCTGTCCAACTCCTGACAGATCATGTCCCTGTTTATCGTCTGGAAGATGCCGAAAAACATCAGAATGAAATCGATGTCTTAATCATCTGTGGCGGCAGTGCAACAGATCTCCCGACACAAACCCCGGCACTTGCCAAATATTTCAACGTCATTGATAGCTTTGATACACATGCCCGTATTCCGGAGCATTTCGCTAATGTCGATAAAGCTGCAAAAGAAAATCATCATCTGGCCATGATTTCCCTCGGCTGGGATCCCGGTCTGTTTTCTCTGAATAGAGTTTATGCAGAATCTATCCTGCCCAATGGCAAAACATATACATTCTGGGGAAAAGGTGTCAGCCAAGGTCATTCTGATGCAATCCGCCGTGTAGAAGGCGTAAAAAAAGGAATTCAGTATACTTGCCCGATCCCTTCCGCAATCGAAGCCGTCAGAAGCGGTTCACAGCCGGAACTGTCTACCCGTGAAAAACATGAACGTGTTTGCTATATCGTCGCTGAAGAAGGCGCAGACAAGGCAAAAATTGAATCTGAAATCAAAAATATGAAAAATTATTTTGATGAATATAATACTACTGTGAATTTCATCAGCGAAGAAGAATTTAATGCCAATCATACCACGCTCCCACATGGCGGCTTTGTCATCCGTTCCGGCAAAACCGGCGCAGATGCTGCCACCAATCAGACAATTGAATATTCTCTGAAACTGGAATCCAATCCAGAATTTACGGCTTCTGTTCTGATCGCCTACGCAAGAGCCCTCACACGCCTGAAAGCAGAAGGCGCAGAAGGCTGTAAAACTGCTTTTGATATTGCACCTGGCTATCTGTCGCCGCTTTCTCCCGAAGAACTCCGTGCAAAAATGCTCTAATAATCACAATAAGCCCGGCAATCCCGGGCTTTTCTTATTTACAGCGTATCAATCAGCTTAATAATATATTTCATGACCATGAGCGTATCATTGGCATCTGGTTTGCCATCTCCATTAATATCCGCCGCTTTCATCTGTGCTGGTGTCAAGTCTGCCTTGCCATAAATAGCCTTATTGATCAAAATCACATCCATGATATTGATCTGATCATCTCCATTTAGATCTCCTTGTCTGAGTGTTTCAGAATCTACAATCTGCACACCGCCATCCGTCCAGCTAATATCTGTAAAATTGGCACGGGTTGCACTGTTTCTATAAATATGTTTTCCACCCTGTGCATTATTCGGCTGATATGTAACTGTAAACAGATCACCAGCAGAAGCCGTTTCTGGCACAGTGACCAATACCATCAATAAATTAATGCCTGTTTTTTTCTGGATAGAGGATGACCCCCACACAGACCATGTAAAATTTCCCCGGCTGCTGTATACCATACTTATATTTAAAAAAGCATTTCCTAGTTCATATGCCTCATCATTATCATTTATAATCTGATAAGAACATCTTTCATCAACATCAACACCGAATTCCATAGCATTGATACCGGGATTTTCCATCATCTTGACAAAAACAGGAACTTGATAATTTTGATTCCTCAGCTCTTCCAGAGTGACAGATTTTTGTTCAATGGCGATTGCTACAGCCCCTTCTGTATCTATGACAGCATCATTTGCAGAAGCGTTCATTGTTGCCGGAAAGCATGACAATAGCATCAAAGAAGCCAACATTGCTGAAAATTTTTTAATATGCATAAAAACCCTCCTTAGAATATCCATGATTTTATTATAGCAGGAATTTCCAATCATCACAACATAAAAATATCATTTTCTCTTTTTTGCATAAATTTGATCTGTAAAATAGCTTTGATTCTAGTGCTTTCTACTATAAATATTGCATTTGACAATATATAACAAAAGCTCCGATATTTTCATACCGGAGCTTTTTCATGGAGGTGTCACCCGGATTTGAACCGGGGATCATGGTGTTGCAGACCAACGCCTTACCACTTGGCTATGACACCTAAAAAAATGGAGCGGATTACGAGGCTCGAACTCGCTACCTCCACCTTGGCAAGGTGGCGCTCTACCAGATGAGCTAAATCCGCATTTGACGACCTGGATGAGACTCGAACTCACGACCTCCGCCGTGACAGGGCGGCGTTCTAACCAACTGAACTACCAGGCCATTTTTAAGTGGGAGCTACAGGGCTCGAACCTGTGACCCTCTGCTTGTAAGGCAGATGCTCTCCCAGCTGAGCTAAGCTCCCATAGTCGCTATCGCAATTTTTTGTTTTTCATCCTTGCGACTATTTTAGTATATCACAACTTGTCCGATTTGTCAATAGATTTTTTCAAAAAAATCCGGATTTGTAACAGAATACAAAATCAAGATGCAAATTCTGTTGAATTTTATCCGATTTTATCAATGCAGCTCTGTGATTCCCTGTTTCTGGAACATAGATAAAATTTCTGCATACAATGCGGCATGTTCTGGCTTTTGGAGAGCAGGATCATCAGAAAGCAGCTGATTCACAGCAGAAAACACTTCATGCAGCATAACAGTATCTGTCATGGGGGCAAGTTTGAGGGGCGGCAGGCCATGCTGTATATTGCCGAAAAAATCGCCTGGGCCTCTTAATTTAAGATCAGCTTCTGCTACTTGAAAGCCATTTGTTGTATTGCTGAGAAGTCGAAGCCGTTCTTTGGCTTCTTGCGTGGCATGTTCTGTGATCAAGATGCAATAGCTTTGTGCCTGTCCACGTCCCACACGTCCCCGAAGCTGATGCAATTGTGATAAGCCGAATCTTTCAGCATCTTCAATAATCATGATCGTAGCATTTGGCACATCTACGCCGACTTCTACCACAGTTGTACAGATCAGCACATCTGTCTCATGATTCCGGAATTTCTGCATAGACAGCTCTTTTTCCTGAGGGGACATCTGGCCATGCAGAATATCAATTTGCCAGTCAGATAAAAGCTGTTCCCGGATCTGATCTGCATAAGCTGTAACAGATTTCAGCTCTGAAGCCTGATTTTCATCAATTGCAGGACATACGATATAAGCCTGATGGCCTTGTTTCAGCTCTTGCATCATAAAGCGCAAAACTCTTTGACGATAACCGCCTGTCACGGCATATGTTTTGATAGGAAGGCGGCCATTTGGCATGACATCAATCACGGAAACATCCAGATCACCATACACCATGAGGGCGAGTGTTCGGGGGATAGGGGTGGCAGACATGACTAATTTATGTGGAGTATTGCCTTTTTCAGCCAAGGCGGCTCTTTGGGCAACGCCAAAGCGATGTTGTTCATCTGTGATGACAAGCCCCGGATTTTGATAAATCACAGCTTTCTGGAATACGGCATGTGTGCCGACAATCATCTTGACAGAGCCATCTGCAATAGCGGCATATCTTTCTTTTTTTTCTTTTGCCTTCAATGATCCAGTGAGGAGAGTGACAGAAATGCCGAGGGGATGGAGAAAATCACACAATGTCTGGAAATGCTGTTCCGCAAGAATCTCAGTCGGAGCCATCAGGATACATTGATAATTATTCTGGATACAGAAATAACAGGCGGCCGCCGCAACAGCAGTTTTTCCGCTTCCGACATCGCCCTGCAAAAGTCGATTCATCGGCTTGTCTGCTTTGAGATCCATGAGAATTTCCTGCACGGCTTTTTGCTGTGCGGTTGTCAGGGAAAAGGGCAAGCTATCATAGAATGGCTTCATAGCCACATCCTGCATTCTATATCTGCACTGTGTTTTTGATTGATATTTCAGCACATGCAAGCCACATTGCAGACGGAGCATTTCCTCAAATGCAAGGCGGCGGCGAGCTTCTTCTATTTCTTCGAGTGTTTCAGGCTGATGCATCACATGAAATGCTTTTATAAGCGGCATCAGCTGACAGGCCGCCCGGATTGTTTCAGGAAGCGTTTCAAAGCCGGATTCATCCAGAATAGATAAACATGCCTTGATATTTGTCCGGATCATGGCACTTGTCAGGCCGCTGATTTGGGGATAAATAGCTTCAATCGGGATTTCTGCATCTTTCAAAATCTGAGGATTCTGTATTACAAATCGATGCTCTTTCTGTTGATAGATCATTCTGCCGCACATGATATAGCATTCTCCGGGCACAAGAGACTGAAACACAAATCTCTGATTAAAAATCACAATGCCGACGGGTGTTTTTTCATTATCTTCTGCATCTGCTAAAAAGAGCTGTGTTCCTGATCGAGTATAAATCATATTTTTCTTATTTTTAATCATGACTTGAATCACATTGATCTGATCCGGCACAGCTTCACGGACGGCAACAGGCTCACGATAATCTTTATAATCTCTTGGCAGGTAATACAGCAGATCATAAATTGTCATAATGCCAATTTTATGATAAAGCCCGGCTCTTTTTTTACTGATGCCGGGCAAAGTTTCAATTGGCTGGAATAATGCTTCTGTCATCATTCTGCTGCGATCATGTAATAATAGACAGGCTGGCCGCCATTCATCAGCATGACCTCCATTTTATCGCCAAATTTATCCTGTAATTTATGATATAGCTGATCTGCTGTTTCTTCATTGACATTTTCCCCATAAGTCACAGTGAGAAAACCGGTTTCATTATTGATAATTTTTTTAGTCAGCTTATAGGCCGCATGATTCAGATCTTTATCTGTAAATGCTAATTTGCCATTATCCAATGCGAGCACTTCACCTTTGCGGATAGGATGGCCATCAATTTCAGAATCCCGTGCGGCAAATGTCAACAGACCTGTAGAAACCTGTTCAAATGCTCTTGTCATGGCGATTCTATTCCCTTCTGCGTCCAGAGCTTCATCAAAAGCCATCATAGCAGAGAGACCCTGCGGAATGGTTCTTGTCTGGAGGACACAAACATTTCTATCAGCAAGAGCAACAGCCTGTTCAGCGGCCATAATAATATTTTTATTATTTGGCAGGACGAAAACATTTTTAGCTGGAGTAGCATGAATTGCTTTTAAAATATCCTCTGTTGATGGATTCATGGTTTGGCCACCACGGACAACGCAATCCGCACCGAGTTCCCGGAAAGCACTTTCCAATCCTGCACCGGCGGCAACGGCAACAAAGCCAAATTTCTTTTCTGGTTCTGCTCTGACATAGGTTTCATCATGAGCGGCATTCTGAGCGGCACGGACTCTCCCAGCGTGTTGAATGCGCATATTTTCAATTTTAGGCTTTGGCTCATTCACAAACTGGCCAAATTCCAGACCTTTCTGGAGAGCCATGCCGGGATTATCTGTATGTACATGGACTTTAATAATTTCATCATCATCCACTACTACAACACAGTCACCGATCGTTTCAAGATAAGCACGGAGTTTAAATGCATCAGGGCAATCTTTCTTTTTCTGAACCATAAATTCCGTACAATAAGTAAATCTAATTTCTTCTTCCAGATCTACACGCCCGATAGCGATAGTTTCAACAGGTTTTCTGATTTCTTCCTGAGGTTCAGCAGGGGCTTGCCCATGAAATACAGCAAGCATTGCTTCAAAAATAGTAACCAGGCCTTTTCCACCAGCATCGACAACGCCGGCTTTTTTAAGAATCGGCAATTGTTCGGGAGTTTTTTCAAGGGCATCTGCGGCAGTTTTGCAGATTTCCTCCCAGACGGCAACCGGATCATGATTTTCTCTTGCTGTAAGCTGTGCCTGTTCTGCGGCCTTTTTGGCAACTGTTAAAATCGTTCCTTCTGTGGGTTTCATCACAGATTTATAAGCTGCCTGTACGCCAATCTCAATGGCATTAGCAATATCTTCCCCCTGAATTTCTTCCATTTCGGCGATTCCTTTGGCAAAACCACGGAACAACAGTGACAGGATCACGCCGGAATTTCCTCTTGCACCACGTAGCATGGCGGAGGCGGCTTTTTCGGCGACTTCTCCGGCGGTGATATTATCAGGGAGAACGCTGAGTTCTCGTCTGGCGGATGCCATTGTCATAGACATATTTGTCCCGGTATCTCCATCCGGAACAGGATATACATTTAATTCATCAATTGCTTTGCGATTCTGTTCAATCACGACAGCCGCACTGCAAATGGCTTCTTTCAAAAGCTTTCCGTTCATCTCTATTTTCCTCCTGCTTACGGCTCAACAACTTCATCTACATAGACCCGTACATGAGATACGGGAATCCGCACGGCATCCTCAATCACAAATTCAATTTTATGCATCAATGCTCGTACAACAACCGGAATATTCACGCCATAGATCACACGCACATGAATTGAAATCATAAGCTGATCGTTTCTTGTTGCAATTTCAATTGCGCTGTGTCTTCTGTCAAGGAGTTTATCGGCAAGGGTAAGCGGCGCAAAACCTGCCACACCGAAGCACTGCAATACAGTCTGCTCTGTCAGCTGACGGAGATATGTATCTGAAAATGTAATTCTTCCAATATGATTTTCCATATAAAGCATAGTCTCTCTGCTGTCCTTTCTGTTTAAGTTTAGAGAATCATGCTTTTATTATAACATATCTTTTCACGAATTACAAGTCTATTTTGAAAAAAAGCATACTTGACATTTCGGCCAATATAGATTATAATTAGATTACTAATTTCAGAATCGAGGTGAATTTCATGATCAATCCATTTCATATTAAGCAAAGCGCAAGGAATTTCCGGGAACGTCATCATGATTTTGTCAGTCATACCGGCCAAGCCGCTGAACAGATTCAGAAAGGCTCTGTCATTCAGATCAGTATTACACACCCCGACGGCAAAAAGACAATTTCTGATTTTCAGGTCAATGAAGAAGATTATGCATTTTATCTGGAATTGAAAAAAATATTTGATTCTTAATCAAAAAGGCCTTTTCTGTCTGACAGAAAAGGCTTTTTCTCAATTGAACATTTCTTTGATTTTATCAAAAAAGCTTTTGCGCTTGGTATAATTCTTTTCTTCAAGAGAATCTTCAAAAGCTTTCAGCAATTCTTTTTGTTTTCTTGTGAGATTTTTAGGCACTTCTACATTGAGCTTCACATACTGATCGCCCCTGTCGTTCATCCTGCTGCTGCCATCTCTCTGAAGCCGCTGGATGCCCTTGCCTTTCAGCCTCTGTTTTGTTCCGGATTGTGTACCTTCAGCAACTGTCAGCTTGACATTGCCATCAATCGTAGGCACTTCGATCTCATCGCCCATAACGGCCTGTGTAAATGTGATCGGGATTTCACAGCTGACATCATAGCCATCTCTTGTAAAAATCGGATGAGGACGAACACTAATTCTGACAAAAAGATCACCGGAAGAACCGCCATTGATACCGCAGTCTCCTTCCCCGCTGACACGGAGACTTTGACCATCATCAATTCCGGCTGGAATCTTGATTGTGACATTTTTCTGAACCCGTACCCGGCCGACACCTCGGCATTTATTACATTTATTCCGGATGATGCTGCCTTTGCCGCCACAATGCGGGCAGGGAACTGTAGAGGATACCATGCCGAAAATACTGCTTTGCTGTGTTGTACGGATGACACCACGCCCCTGACAATCCGGACATGCTTCGGGAGAAGTGCCCGGCTCTGCGCCTGTGCCATGGCATGCACCACACTGTTCCAGATGACCAACTGTCATGTCTTTGGATATTCCCGAACATGCTTCCATAAAGCTGATATTTGTGCTGACAGTAATATCTTTCCCTCTTCTGGGAGCATTTGCGGAAGACATGCCACTGCTGCGGAATCCACTTCCACCGCCGAAGATACCACCAAACATGCTTTCCAGAATATCCTGCATATCACCACTATAAGTGCCTGAAAAGCCTTCAAACGGATTTCCGCCGCCCATGCCGCTTTCTAATCCGCCATGACCGAATTGATCATATCTTTGACGCTTTTCAGGATCTGACAGAACAGAATATGCTTCATTGATTTCCTTCATTTTTTCCTCATATTTTTCCTTCTCATCCTGATGGCGGTCGGGATGGTTGGCAATGGCCATTTTTCTATATGCTTTTTTGATTTCATCCTCTGTTGCACCTTTCTGGAGTCCCAGAGTTTCATAATAATCATGTTTTTCTGCCATAGTGATCCGCCGCCACGAGCGGCACTCCTTTCTGAAATCAGCTTTATTCAGCTAGGGGGCAGAAAATTCTGCCCCTGCTGTGATCGTTCTTAATTACGTTTCTGTGAAATCAGCGTCAATGACATCATCATTGTTATTATCATTTGCGCCGGGCTGTTTTGTGAATCCCTGTGCGGCATTCGGATCAAAACCAGCTGCACCGCCGCCGGGCTGCTGATAGATCTTAGCACCTACATCCATAAGCACTTTCTGAAGCTCATCCATTTTAGCTTTCATAGCAGCTGTATCATTGGCATCAACGGCATTCTGAAGTTCAGAAGCTTTTGCACGAACAGCGGCCTGATCATCAGAAGAAACTTTATCACCGAGTTCTTTGAGAGTGCCTTCACACTGGAGGAGCATATTCTCAGCACTATTTTTAGTATCCACTTCATCACGGCGTTTCTTATCTTCTTCGGCATAGCGTTCTGCTTCTTTGACAGCCTTATCAATATCATCTTTGGACATATTTGTAGAAGCTGTGATAGAAATATTCTGTTCCTTGCCAGTGCCCTGATCTTTGGCAGTGACATGCACAATTCCGTTACTGTCAATATCAAAAGTTACTTCGATTCTTGGAACGCCTCTCATAGCGGGGGCGATACCATCAAGGCGGAATGTGCCCAGCAGTTTATTATCTTTTGCAAACTGGCGTTCACCCTGGAGGACATTAATATCTACAGCAGGCTGATTATCTGCATATGTGGAAAATACTTCTGATTTCTGTGTTGGGATTGTTGTATTTCTAGGAATCATGACTGTGCAGACACCGCCGGCGGTTTCAATACCCAGAGAAAGGGGTGTCACATCCAGCAGAATCAGATCGCTCTTGATATCATTATTCATAACACCGCCCTGTAATGCCGCACCGAGTGCAACGCATTCATCAGGGTTAATGCCTTTGAAGGGTTCTTTGCCGATCAGCTTCTTGACAGCTTCCTGTACAGCCGGAATTCTGGAAGAACCACCGACCATAAGCACTTTATCGAGCTGAGAAGCAGTTAATTTGCTGTCTTCGAGTGCCTGACGAACAGGGCCCATTGTAGCCTGTACCAGATCAGCAGTCAACTCATTGAATTTTGCCTGAGACAATGTCAGATTCAAATGCTTAGGCCCATTGGCATCCGCTGTAATGAACGGCAGATTAATATTGGCAGTTGGTGTTGCACTGAGTTCGATTTTAGCGGCTTCCGCAGCATCTTTCAATCTCTGCATTACCATTCTATCCTGTGAAAGATCAATTCCCTGTTCTTTCTTGAATTCTGAAACCATCCAGTCAATAATTCTCTGGTCAAAATCATCGCCACCCAGGTGGTTATTACCTGCGGTTGCAATTACCTGCTGTGCGCCGTCGCCCATTTCGATGATAGAAACGTCAAACGTACCGCCACCGAGGTCATAGACCATAACTGTTTGATCTTCTTCTTTATCAATACCATATGAGAAAGCTGCGGCTGTTGGTTCATTGATAATTCTCTTGACAACCAGACCGGCGATCTGACCGGCATCTTTTGTAGCCTGACGCTGTGCATCTGTGAAGTAAGCCGGAACAGTGATAACAGCCTCATTGACTTTTTCACCAAGATAAGCTTCTGCATCTGCCTTCAGCTTCTGGAGAATCATAGAAGAAATTTCCTGTGGTGTATACTTCTTTCCTTCAATATCCACTTTATAATTTGAACCCATGTGACGCTTGATAGAAGAAATTGTTTTATCCGGATTGGTGATAGCCTGATTTTTAGCAACTTTACCCACCAAACGCTCACCTGTTTTTGAAAATGCAACAACAGAGGGGGTTGTTCTTGCGCCTTCGGCATTCGGAATGACGACGGCATTACCGCCTTCTACAACTGCGACACAAGAGTTTGTTGTTCCTAAGTCAATACCTATAATTTTGCTCATGATAAATTCCTCCTAAAATTTATGCATTAGCCACGGCCACCATAGCCGGGCGGATCAGCCGTTCATTGAGCATATAGCCCTTCTGAAACACTTCACAGACTGTATTTTCCGGAAATGCTTCTGTTGCTTCTTCCCGTTTGATTGCCTGATGAATATTCGGATCAAATGCTTTTCCAAGTGCTTCAATTTCTTTCACACCCTGTTTTTCCAGAAAACTCCGGAGCTGATCCAAAATCATCACCATGCCTTTGTGATATTCTTCATCACTGCACGGGGCATCAATTGCTCTTTCAAAATTATCTACAATCGGAAGCAGCTGCTCAATACATTTTGAGATAGCATCCCCGAAGATGGTCAGCTTTTCTTTTTCTGTCCTTCTGCGGAAATTCTCATAATCTGCGAGCAGTCGGAGATATCTTTCTTTCTCTGCTTCCAATTCGTCAGAAGCTTCAATTTCATCTAATTCATTTTCTGCACTTTCAAGATCAGGCTGTTCAGGCTCTGACGATGTTTCTTCTGTTGTCTGTTCTTTGATTTCTTCCTGATTTTCCAAAGAAACACACCTCTTTCTGATATGATTAATTATATCTCTTCTGATTCTGTCTTTTCAGAAGCTGCTGATTCCGGTGACTCCGAAATCAAATCCGTGATTTTCTGTGAAACATATTCCAGATAGGGAATCACTTTTGCATAATCCAGCCGCATAGGCCCTATCACGCCCAAAGAGCCGACATTATGCGCTCCTTTGCGGAATTTAGAAACAATCATGCTGGAATTGCCAATCACAAAGCTGTTGTTTTCTTCCCGGAACAGTACCCGGATACCGCTGAAAGAATCATCCAACAGACGGCTTAATTCATCTTTATGTTCTATAAACCTGATAATTTCCATTCTGTCCAGATCTTCATAAGAAAACAAATTCTTTTCTCCACGGAACAGCAATGCCCTTTGTCTCAAATCTCTTGACAATTCGCACACGCCATGCACCAGCGGAGAGAGTGCCATCATATACGCACCCATTGCCGCCGTCAGCTGTTCCATTCTGTCCTCTGACAGATCCGCCACAGAAACCCCTTCCAGATGTTCGGACAGATAGGCAGAAAACAACCGGAGCTGTTCTGTCGTCAAATCAAATTCCAGCCGACAGGCTTTATTTTTTAGATTTCCGCCTGAGGTGATTAGCAGGATCATATATACCCGTCGGCCTGTGGGGATCACTTCCACTTTTGAGATCACTGAAAACCGGGGGGAAAAATCTGATACCACTGCTGCACATTGTGTTAATTCTGCTAATGCCGCTGTTGCATTTTCAATTAACAGTTCCTCTGTTGTCGCACCTCGCCGAAACAGCATTTCATCAAGCATATGCTGCTCCTGTTCTGAAATTTCCGGCGGAGACATCAGCTTTTCGATATAAAGCCGATAGCCGAGGATTGTCGGCACTCTTCCGGCCGAAGTATGCGGCTGTTCCAGATAGCCCATCTGTTCCAGCACTGCCATATCATTACGGATTGTTGCGGAAGAAGCGTTTATTTCCGGCAGAGCGGCAATCACTTTTGAGCCTACTGGCTCACCAGTTCTTACAAACTCCTCCACAACGGCAGCCAGAACTTTCAGCTTCCGTTCATTCATTTTCATGTTTACACACCTCAACACAGATGGGATCATCCGCATTTTTAGCACTCTCACTCTTCGAGTGCTAAGTTTAGTGTATCACGATTTTCCGGAAAAGTCAAGTCTCTTTCTGATTTTCAGCACTTTCTACAAATTCATGACAAATTTTTATGCTTTTTTATGTAAAAATCCCCTGCCGGAACAGCAGGGGATCAGCTCATCAATCAGTTTACAATCGTACGCTCTGTTTCTTTATCAAACAGATGAATTCTGTTCGGATCAAGGCCGACTTTGATATTTTCGCCGGGTTTTGCGGTAGAGCTAGGCTGCACTCTTGCGGTGATCGGGATACCTTCACAGCTCAGATAAAGATATGTTTCTGCACCCATCATTTCCGTAATTTCTACATTGCAGTCAATAATACCTGTTTTGGCTGTTGCCAGATAAGCAGGTTCATCATGTACACTTTCCGGACGGATGCCAAGTGTGACTTCACGATCAACATATTTTGCCAGATCTGCCACAGACTTAGATTCTGGCACAACGATCGTAAATCTTGTTCCTCTGGCATTTCTGTTATCATTAGAACCAAATTCAACGCAGTACTGACCATATTCATTTCTTCTCAGAACAGCATCAATAAAATTCATCTGAGGAGAACCGAGGAAGCCTGCAACAAACTTGTTAGCCGGTGCTTCATACAGAACCTGAGGGGTATCTACCTGCTGGATAAAGCCGTCTTTCATAACTACAATACGGTCGCCCATGGTCATAGCTTCTGTCTGGTCATGTGTTACATAAATAAACGTTGTACCGAGTTTTTTATGCAGTTTAGAAATTTCTGTTCTCATCTGTGCACGGAGCTTTGCATCCAAGTTGGACAGGGGCTCGTCAAGCAGGAACACTTTCGGGGAACGTACAATTGCACGGCCAAGCGCAACACGCTGACGCTGACCACCAGACATAGCTTTTGGCTTTCTGTCGAGCAGATGGGATAAGTCCAGAATCCGGGCAGCCTCTACAACTTTTTTCTGAATTTCATCCTGCGGCACTTTGCGCAGTTTCAGCCCGAATGCCATGTTTTCAGCTACTGTCATATGCGGATAAAGCGCATAGTTCTGGAATACCATCGCAATATCTCTGTCTTTTGGTGCAATATCATTTACCAGCTTGTCACCAATATAAAGCTCACCTTCTGAAATTTCCTCCAGACCTGCAATCATACGGAGCGTTGTAGATTTTCCGCAGCCAGAAGGTCCTACCAGGATAATAAATTCTTTGTCTCTGATTTCAAGATTTACGTCAGTAACCGCAACATAACCGCCCGGATACTTCTTGTAAATATGCTTGAGTGATAAACCTGCCATTTATTTCAGTCCTCCATTTACTTAATTTTTTCAGACAAAGTCTGTCTATTATTATCATACCAAATTATCGAAAATATTTCAAGTCGCTGAATCACCAAACTTATTGGCTATCATTTATTAAATATGACGGAAAATCAGACATAATTTGTTCACACATTTCTGGAAACGGCTGAGATTTCAACAAAGTCTCTGCATCTTTGTGCAAAATCTCCAAACACTGTCCAGGGCGCAGATCTGGAGGAAGAATAAAGCCGCCGACTGCTGTTCTATGCAAATGTTGCACATGATTTCCGACAGCGGCAAACATCCGTTTCACTTGATGATATTTTCCTTCATGCAGACAGATCAAACAATGCTGAACAGAAATTTTTCTGACTTCTGCCGGGAGACAGATCGTATTATCAGAAAGTGAAATCCCTTCCCGGAGTTTCTGCAAAGCCGCTGTATCTGGTTCTTGTTCCAGCGTTACAAGATAATATTTTGAAACATGTTTTTTAGGCGAAAGCATTCTGTGCGCAAAACCGCCGTCATTTGTCAGAAGTAAAAAGCCTGTGCTGTCAATATCCAGCCTTCCGGCTGGAAACAATCCTTTTTCCCTGAGATATGCCGGAAGCAGATCCATGACAGTTTTCTGTTTTCTATCTTCTGTGGCGGATAAATAACCTGCTGGCTTATTCATGATAACATAGCAGAATCCTTTTTCCTGCACTCGTTTCCCTTCACATAGAATCATCTGCAACTCCGGATTCACTTTTCTGCTTCCGTCTGTTTCTGTGATTCCATCAATGCTGACAGTTCCTTTTTTCAAAATCTGTCTGACATCTTTCCGGGAATAGGCTGTCTGATTCGCAAGTAATTTGTCAAGCCTGATTTCCATTTGATCACCCTTCTAAAATCATTTTTCCAAGCATATTATTTATTAATCTGATCCGGGAGGAATGACGATGAAATCTTATTTCAAATATCTCTTAATCCTGCCGCCTGCGATCTTATGCTGTATTGCTGTGATTCTCAGTCATGAAAAGCGACTGCCCGGCACAGATACGATCAAGGCCGCCGCAGAATTTGACCGCCGTGCATGGCTGATCACACAAGGCTGGAATGCAGAATTGCTTTCTTCCCGTCCTGTCACTGTGCCTTTTATCATCACAGAAGATTATACAGATTATGCCGCACTTCAGACACGGCAGCGTCTTCCGCTGGCACAGCATCTCGGAAGTCATGGCGTTATTTATACATATCAGCTTGAAAATTCTTCACTCTATGCAGAACTTCTCACTGCTGATGGTATTCTGATCGGTGCGCATTGTTATCAGCCCGAACAGCATCAGCTTCTTGATATGCAGGGAACGCCTGTTATTTCTTTTCCAGGGCAGAAATCACAGCCATAAAGCTGGCGACATCATTGAAATTCTGATAAACAGATGCAAATCGAATATATGCGATCAGATCCAGATCTTTCAGGCATTCCATTACAATTGCGCCGATCTGCTTAGAAGTCAGCTGACTGCTCCAGCTATTATTATATCTTGCTTCTACTTTATCAGCAATTTCATTCACCTGTTCAATCATCACAGGCCGCTTTTTAATTGCATGATAAATTCCGCCTAACAGTTTATTTCTATCATAAGGCTCAAGAGATCCGTCTCGTTTGGATACAATCCGGAGGGGCTGCTCTACAACTTCATATGTTGTAAAACGCTTTCCGCATTTGAGACATTCCCGTCTTCTGCGTTTTTTATCTTCCGCCGGACGAGAATCTATCACTTTAGAATCATCATGACCACAATAAGGACACTTCATAACTTTCACCACCAAAAAAGCATAAATTTATTATATCACGACTGACTGACTTTTGTCAATTCGGAATTTCCACAATTTTTAAGATCTTTTCTCATATTTTACGTACATTTCGGCAAATGCCTGAAATCATCCGATCCAGCATCCTGTAACTGCTCACCAGATCCGAAATTCCCCGGAAATTTTCCCGATATAATTCTAATATCACAGAACAGTTCTGACGATATAAATATAACGTCTCCAGAAAATTCCTGATCCGGAAATTGCCTGCGCCTAATAATAAACAATCTCCCTTTTCTCCATGATCACTGATATGTACATGACACACATGATTCCCCAGACTTTGCAGCATTTCCAAAGGAGATTCCCCGGCTCGGACAGCCTGTTTCACATCTACCACAAATTGTGCATCTGCGCCGATCGTTCTATTCATATATCTTAAAAATGCCAGTGATCCGCTCTGACATCTATCTACATTTTCTTGGGCAACCACAACCCCGAATTCTTTCCCGGCTTCTACTAATTTCAAATATCGTTCACAATATAATTCCTGTTCTACAGCATTGACTTTGAAATTGCCATGAAATACAAAAATTTTTGCATTCAACATCTGCATGGCTTCAAAATGCCGTCTGTAATAATCCAGCATATCATTCACACGCCGTTCATATCTGGAAAATAACATCATCGGCTCTATGGGACATGCAAACGGATGCAGACTTTGACATGTTACCCCGTATCGCTTCATAATTTCGGCCAGATTCGCAATGAATGACTTTTTCAATTCACTTTCAGAATTGATAAATATTTCTGTATGCGCAATTCCATTGACTGCTAAATTATATAATGCTTCTTCCGTGAAATCCGGATAAAGACACGCTGTTGATACTCCTGCTTGCATAATACACCCCCTCTCATGCAACCAGCCATTTATATTTTTTCACACTGTACAAAGGGACAAACGGGATCATAATCGGCACAGATTTCACATATTTCTGATACTCCGGATCTTCCCCATAATTCCGATCTTGCCGAAGTTCCAGCCTTCTTGCACCACTAAACATGACATAGACAATTCCTAAATATCCTAGCAAACTGATGATCCAAGTCAATGCCGAATCATAGACATTCAGCCCTGAAATAAATACTCCCGTCCAAAGCAATAATTCCCCCAGATAATTCGGGCATCTCACAAAGCGGTACAATCCTGTACTGACAAATCTTTTAGGATCTTTCTTTTTCGCCTGTGATTTTTGCCAATCTGCCAGCATTTCCATTATCATCCCTCCGGCCATGATTACAATCCCGATCACAGAAAAAACATCATTTTTATCATCACTCTGCAATCTAAATAATACAGGCGCAGTCTGACAAACATATAATAATGCACATGTGAGCCAGATCGCAATTTTCACCCCAAAGCTGACATTTTCTTTTGTCTCTTTCTTGATCATAGTATTATATGCTGCACTCTTAATTTCCCGGTATGCCAAATATCCGCCCAGACGTACCCCATAAATCATAAACAGCACACACAGGATCATTGTGCTGATACTCAGATTTTCCCGGCAAAGAATCAGCATTGTCAGGCCGATCCCTGCCACAGAAAAACCATATCCCAATGAAATAAAATATACATACTTGATAAACCCCAGCGCACTGATCAGCATAGCAACAATCAATAAAACTCCTAATTGTGTCATAACGCATTTCCCTCATTTCTTGCTATTTACTCTAATCATAGCATGATTCATTATATTTGTCAAGTATAGGAAACATGTGCTCTGTAAAAAATTTTTGGCTGTGCTCCTGAAATTTCTGCAAACATGGTTGTGACATCTTCGAATAACTTCCATTCTTCCGGAATTTCTGACCAAAATTCATAATCTACAGACGGCTGTCTGAAAATTCTCAGATAAAACATTGTACCATCATAACCCATTATCGGCTCTACAGTACTGTCTAACTTCTCTTTGCTTAATTTTCTGATAATTTCACTTTGCTGATCTGTTAGCTTTCTCATTTTGCATGGGAAACGAACATTCAAAAGCTTTTGTAATTCTCTTGCATTCTGAAATTCTGAAACAGTCATATGACTTACTTCTTTATACGCATCAAAACACTGTTCTGCATCTTTCCAATATAACCATAATTCTCCATTTTCATACTCATAACACTGAAAAATAATTCCGCTTGCAAATGATGGATCTGCCCTTAAAATTAATAATCTGTTTCCTTCCCCAAAATAGAACAGACTTTCATAATCCATTTTACAACGCAAATATAAAGCATCATATTCCTTGATCATCTTTTTCAAAGGAATAGACTGCTCCTTATACCTTTCTAATTCTCTCTTGCATGGTGAAAAAATTTCATCACTCAGCATCATGATTCCCCTCCTATTAATAATGCCCCCGTCCGCAGACAGGGGCATAAAATCTTTCTGTTCAGAATCAGTCAATCACTCTTACACGGATAACACCATCAATTGCTTTGACTGCATCAGCATCCACATTTCCAGCAAAAATAGTATATCCAAAGCCTTTCTTTGTGCCAGTTGCCTTAGCATCAGCGGCAATGCCGGACAGATCAGCATCAGCTTTATGCAGAACGCATACTTTCTTTCCGGAAGCATCAAGCGAAACATTCGGATAGTTAACAGAATTCTTGATATTGCCGTTTTCAATATAATCAATCAATTCATTAGCGGCCATAATTGCGCAGTTGTCCTCAGATTCTGCCGTAGAAGCTCCAAGATGCGGGATTGCTACAATGCCATCTACATTGACAGTATCCGCATTCGGGAAATCTGTTACATAAACAGTAACCTTTCCGGAAGCAAGAGCAGCTTTCAGATCAGCATCATTGACGAGTTCCGCACGGGCAAAATTCAGGATTCTGACACCGTCTTTCATCTGATTGATCACATCAGCATTGACAAAGCCTTTTGTATCTGCATTGCAGGGTACATGCAGGGTAATATAATCCGCTTCTGCATAAACTTCTTCTTTTGTCGCAACGACTTTGCAGAAATCCGCAATTTCTTTAGCGGCATCCTCACTCAGAAAAGGATCTGTACCAACTACTGTCATACCCAAAGCATTGGCGGCCTGTGCTACTTTCTTTCCGATTGCACCCAGACCAATCACGCCTAGAGTTTTGCCAAGGATCTCAATGCCGCCGAATGCGCTTTTGCCTTTCTCAACCTGAGCGGCAACATTTGCATCTTCTTTATCTTTGAGATCAGCTGCCCATGTGACAGCCTTTGTCACCTTACGGGATGCCAGAAACAGGCCAGCAAGTACTAATTCTTTTACAGCATTGGCATTTGCACCGGGAGAATTAAATACAACTACACCATTTTCAGCACATTTATCAACAGGGATATTATTTGTCCCTGCACCTGCACGGCCGATTGCAAGCAGTTCCGGGTTGAATGTCATATCATGCATTTTTGCAGATCTTACCAGAACACCAGCCGGATTTTCTACAGCATCACCGACAGTATATTTTGCCTTATCAAACAGATCTGTTCCGCAGGCGGCAATTTTATTCAGAGTTAAAATATTATACATGGGGAATCACCTCATAAATCGGATTACTTATTATTCTTCTCGAATTCAGCCATGAATGCAACCAGCTTTTCAACGCCTTCAATCGGCATTGCATTATAGATAGATGCTCTCATACCGCCGACAGTTCTGTGACCTTTCAGATTTTCAAAACCTGCTGCTTTTGCTTCTGCAACAAATTTTGCATCCAGATCGGCATTACCCGTAACAAACGGCACATTCATCAGAGAACGATCTTCTGGAACAACAGTGCCCTTGAACAATTCGCTCTGATCCAGGAAATCATACAGGATCTTTGCTTTCTTCTCATTCAAAGCCTTCATAGCTTCCAAGCCGCCCATTTTCTTGAGCCATTTGAACACCTTGCCGCAGATATAGATACCATAGCAAGGGGGGGTATTATACAGGGAATTTGCATCAGCCTGAATCTTCCAGTTCAGCATTGTGGGAGTATTCTTCACAGCAGGTTCATCAGGAATGAGATCTTCACGAGCGATCACGATAACAACACCAGCAGGGCCTACATTTTTCTGAACGCCGCCATAGATCACGCCATATTTCTTAACATCGACCGGCTCAGACAGGAAGCAGGAAGAAACATCTGCAACCAGTTCTACGCCCTTTGTATTTGGGAGTTCATGATAAACTGTACCATAGATAGTATTATTCTGGCAAATATATACATAATCCATATCGTCCGTAATCGGCAGATCAGAACAATCCGGAATATAAGAGAATGTCTTATCCGCAGAAGAAGCAAGCTCTACAGCTTCGCCGAACTTCTTTGCTTCCTGATAAGCTTTTTTAGCCCACTGGCCTGTAATAATATAGCCAGCCTTGCCTTTTTTCATCAGGTTCATCGGAATAGCGGCAAACTGCTGAGAAGCACCGCCCTGTAAAAACATTACTTTGTAATTATCCGGGATACCCATCAGATCACGGAGATCCTGTTCTGCTTCTTTGATAATCTGATCAAACATTTTGGAACGATGGGACATTTCCATCACAGACATTCCGCAGCCTCTGTAATCAAGCATTTCTTCTGCGGCTTCTTTGAGGACTTCTTCCGGCAGAACAGCAGGGCCTGCACTGAAGTTATAAACTCTTGCCATTGCAAAAACCTCCAAATTAAAATCAATTTTGTTCCGGGCTGTGAATTTCACAGATTCACCGGCATCAGCAATATTATTATACTATTTTTTTCCTGACAAGTCAAGTGATTTCAAGCAATTCCTTTCGAATGTGGATTTATTTTGTAAGATATGCTATAAAAAGACAAGTGTGTTTTGGTGAAATACACTATGAAGTTTGATATATTTTTCACAATCTTGCTTAAAAAATTCCCCCTTCTAACAGAAGGGGGAAAATTTTTATTTTGCAACCACATCTTTGATCAGCTTGTTGCCAAGGTGTTCATTCCACCATACCCACAGCGTGGGGGCAATGCACTGAGATGAATATGTACCAGCAATCAGGCCGAATGTCATCGGAACAGAAAAGCTCAGAATGCTGTTGACATTGAAAACCGTTGCAACTATGCTAATAATCAACATTGTAGAGACTGTAGTGATAGAAGTTCTGAGAGAACGCCGCATTGTCTGGCTTGCGCTTGTATTTACAAGTTCTGCAATGGTGCTGTCCTGATTCATCAGCCGCTGATTTTCACGGATTCTGTCATATACAATGATAGTATTATTGATCGAATAACCGAAGATCGTCAGCACAACCGCCATGAAATTAGAATCAATCTCAAAGCCGAATAATACAAAACTGCCATATGCAATAATAATATCATGCATCAGCGTAATGATCGTAAATACACCAGCTGACCAGCCGCTGATTTTCTTGAATCGCAATGCAATATAGATGATCAGCAGGATTGCCGCAAATAATACTGCTACAATACATTTTGCAAAGAACTCACGGCCGGAAGACGGACTTACATCATTACTTTCCAGCTCTTCAATTTCATTATCCGGATAAGTTTCTTTCATGACATCCAGCATTGCATTTTGCTGATCCAGTGTCAAACTCTGATCATAGCTGAAAGAAACTGTCAAAATATTGGTATCTGCATCAAAGCTTTCACCCTTCTGGAGTGTGACAGGTGTGTTGAGTACGCCTTCTAATCCTGATCTGCACGCTGTTTCATCCAGATCACCATGATAAGCATAAGATACAATTGTACCACCTTTAAAATCAATCGAAACTTCTACGCCCTTAAATGTCATCAGCAGTGAGAGCGCAACCAGTACGCCGGAAATAATGAAAAATGTCTTTTTCGTTTCACTGAAATGATAAGTCTTTGCTTCTTTATATTTCTCTTTCGTGTAGCCATAAAGGGAGGGCTTCTGAAATGCCTTGAATCTAGCAAGAGAAAATGTCATCAGTCTGGCCGCAAATACACCCATGATGAAATTTAAAATAACACCCATGATCAGCGTAAAGCCAAAAGAATAAATAAATCCTTCTGTTGTCGCACCAAAGAAACGGAAAATTGTCGCATTCAAAATTTTTGTGATTGCGTTATCTGTACCAAATGCCCCCATCAGAATCAGCGCAACAATCGCAAGCGTTAAGTTACCGTCAAGAATCGCAGAAAATGCATTCTCATAGCCCTTTCTCAAAGAAGTCTCCAAAGATCTGCCCTTTGCAAGTTCTTCCTTGATACGTTCCGCTGTAATAATATTACAGTCAACGCCCATACCTACTGACAAGATAATACCTGCAATGCCCGGAATGGTCAATGTAGAGCTGGGTAAAAAGCCAAACCATCCAGAAACTGCTGCCAGCATTCCGGCAACCTGTCCGATCAGGCCAATCACGGCCACCAAACCTGGCAATCGATACAGAATCAGCATGTATACACAGATAAATGCAAGTGAAATTAATCCGCTCATCACCATGGCATATAATGCCCCTGAGCCCAATGTTGGTGATAATGTCTTTGTGCTGGTAGAATGCAATGAAAACGGCAATGCACCGGATGTGATCTGATCAGCAAGCTGTTTTGCAGATTCAGCTGTAAAATTACCAGAAATCACAGCTTCTCCCGTTGTGATAGCATCATTTACAGTTGCACTTGAAATGCAGGTATCATCCATCCAAATAGAAATATATCCGCCGCTGGAAGCCTGCGCCGTTGTTGCAGTTGCAAATGCATCTTTACCGGAATCATTCAGTTTGAGCTGTACCACCCATTGTGGTTCAGAATTCTGACTTTGCTGAGTATAGCCAGAAGTTGCCGTATCCACACTAGAGCCGGTTAGAATGACTTCTCCATCAATATCTGTACCATATCGGAATGTCAATTCTGACATTTGACCCAGTTCATCCACAGCTTTTGCGGGATCGAAATTAGATTCTCCTGATTGCCATGGAAACCGGACAATAACTCTATTATTTGCATAATCCACATAAGTTTCACTATCATTAATACCCAGATTCACAAGTCTGAGCTTAATGACTTCCAGAGCGGCATCCATTTGTTCCTCTGTAGCTTCCACGCCTTCATCAGGTTCAAAAGTCACATCCACACCGCCCTGAATATCAATTCCAAGACGGATGTCTTCCAGACTATGCACCCATGTATGTTTAATATCTCCCCTGTAAGTCGCCACACCAAAAATGGTAGTCAGCGCAAATGCAAGAACGATAAGAAACACCACGAAAAAGACTGGCTTCCCAATTCGTTTGTTCACTTAAAAAAACCTCCTGTTATTTGTTTAAAAAAATATCTGTGCCGCTGGCAGACGGCAAATAAGCAATTACTATTATATTACAAAATGAAATCAAAGTCAATAGTCTGCCTGATTTTTTCAGCAAACTATCATATTCTGAAAAGTCGGCAGGCATTTTCACAGCATTGTGAAATAAAATCCTGTACAGATTCATTTCTGATTTCAGCGGCTTTTTGTGCTGTCCTGAGAATCATACGGCTATCTGTGCGCTGATGCCGGAATGGTTCAGGAGCAAGCCAAGGGGAATCTGTTTCAATCATGACTCTATCAGAAGGAATGACAGAAACAGCTTCGAGCGGTTTCCTAGCATTTTTATAAGTAATCACTCCGGCAAAACTGAAATACAGATCCGGGATATGCAAAAGCTCCTGAGCGGTATCAGCTGAACCATTATAACAATGCATCACGCCACGGGGATGATAATTTTTCAAGATCTCAATAGCATCCCCGATAGCATCCCGGATATGCAGGATCACAGGCAGATCATATTCTTGTGCTATTTCCAGCTGGCGGATGAATAATTTTTTCTGCAAATCCCGGTTTTCATTGCCTGTATGATAATCAAGACCGATTTCTCCGAGTGCTTTACATTTGGGGGATGTTAGAAGCTGACAGAGCTGTGTTTCCCAATCGGGCGGCCGGCTGTCCAGATAACTGGGATGCAGTCCGGCACTATAATAAATATAATCATAATCAGCGGCAAGCTGTGCGCTTTTCTGACAATCAGGGATCTGGATTCCTGCGAGCATGATATATTTAATTCCTGCTTCGGGAAGCCATTTTTGCAAAAGCAGATCTCTGTCAGCATCAAATTTTTCATCTGCATAATGTGCATGAGAATCAAAAATATCTGTCATTGTGCGGCCTCATCTTCGGGGGCGGCATCCGGATTCGGATCTTCCGGAACAGCATCCGGATTCGGATCTTCCGGAACAG